>JAKQSZ010000006.1 GCA_029569475.1 Candidatus Eiseniibacteriota bacterium
ACCGCAATGCCGCGACGGGCTCCTGCCCCGGCGGCGATCTGCCGGAAGTCCCGCAGGACGCGGAGGATTCTCTCGCAGGCTGCGGCGGGCAGCCGCCCGCGCGCATCGATCTCCCGGATGAGGCGCAGGGGGACCTTGTCATCGGCGATGACCTGGAAGGTACCCTGGGGCTCCGGCAGAAACACGACGACCCGCGCGGTATTGGAGCCGATGTCGATGACGGCGACCGGTGCCGGCCAGGCCCCCGCCACGCCCGCGGCCCGGTCCGCCGCAGCCCGGCCCGCCTCTGCCGGTCCCGCCGCGCCGCGCCCCGGCGCATGCCTGCCTGCCGACCTCTGGCGCGGGGCGTCAGGCATCCGTGGGGACCGAGCGGTTCTGGCGCGCCGACAGACGGCTTTGCTCCATGAAGACATCTTGCGAGCCGCGGGCCGCCTCGCCGGCGGCCGGCCGCCGCCGGGTGTAGGTGCCGTCAGGCGCGCAATCCCAGCGCGAGGCATTGTCCTGTTCGTAGACGTCGAGCACCCGCTGGAGTTCGGCCTGGAGGGAGGGGTCCTGTACCGGGGCGATGCTCTCGACCCGGCGGTCGAGATTGCGCTTCATCCAGTCGGCCGAGCCGATGAAGTACTCCCTGCTCCCGCCATTGGCGAACTCGTAGATCCGCCCGTGCTCCAGGAACCGCCCGACCACGCTGAAAACCCGGATGTTCTCGGAGAGCCCGGGGACCCCCGGGCGCAGGCACGAGAGACCCCGGACATTCAGATCGATCCGCACACCGGCCTGGGCGGCCTTGGACAACTCGCGGATGATCTCCGGATCCTGGAGCTGATTCATCTTCGCTCGAATGCGGGCAGGCCGTCCCGCGCGCGCGTGCTCGGCCTCGCGGCGGATCAGCTCGAGGAAACGAGGCCGCATCTCGAGGGGCGCCACGATGAGCTTCTCGTAGCCGAACAACGGCAGGGCGCCGGTCAGCTGGTTGAAAAGGGCGGCCACATCGCGCGAGATGGCCGGGTCGGCCGTCAGAAGCCCCAGGTCCTCGTAGATCCGGGCCGTTCCGGTGTGGTAGTTGCCGGTGCCGACGTGCACGTAGTTGCGGATCCGGCCGGCCTCCTCCCGAATCACCAGGGCGAGTTTGACATGAGTCTTGAGCTTCTCGATGCCATAGGCCACGTGGGCTCCTTCCTCTTCGAGAAACTTGCCCCAGGCGATGTTGGGCGCCTCATCGAAACGCGCGGTGATTTCCACCAGCACTGCCACCTGCTTGCCATTGCGCGCGGCGTCGGCCAGGGCGCGGATGATCGGGGAATCGCGGCTGGTGCGGTAGATGGTGATCTTGATCGCCAGCACCGCCGGGTCCCGCGCGGCCGCCTTGATGAACTGCAGAACCGAGGTGTCGAAACTGGTATAGGGATGGTGCAGCAGGATATCCCCTCGGGCGATCTCCTCGAAGACACTTCCGGGATCCTTGAGGGACAGGTTCCGGAGGCGCGGATGCGTCACCGGCTCGTGCGCCGGGGGCAGGAGGTCTTCGTGGCCCGTGACCCGCAGGGTCAAGAGATCGTTGAGGCCGAGCAAGGTGTCCGTGGCATAGACGTCCTCCGCCGGCACGTTCATCTGCATGGCGAGCCAGCCCTGCAGCGATTCGGGCATGTCCGCGCTCACCTTGAGCCGCACCACCCCGGCGAACCGCCGCGCCTTCAATACGCGGCTGACCTGCCGGATGAGGGCGCCGGGCATGAGCGTGTCCACCTCCGCCGGGACCTCGGCGACCGCCGGCTCGCCCTCGGCGCCTCGCGTTACCCGGAAGAGATAGGCGGCGGTCAGCTCCTCGCCGGGAAGAAGCAGGTCGAGATTGGCCCCGATGACCTGTTCCAGCGGGATGAACCCGTCGCTCTCCGGCACGGGCAACCAGCGAGGGCGGTTCGTCGGGATCTTCAGACGGACAAAGCGCTGCCGGGCGCCATCCTCGTCATGGCCGATGATGGCGAAGTTCATCCCCTGGTTGCTGATGAAGGGGAAGGGATGTTCGGCATCCACGGCCAGCGGGGTGAGCAGCGGCAGGACCGAACGGACGAAGTACTCACGCAGGTTGTTCCGCTGGGCCTCGGCGAGGTCCGCATAGTCAAGGATCGGTATCCCGGCCGCGCTCATGGCCGGCCGGATCTGCTCGCGCATCACCTCCGACAGAGTGTCCATCTGCCGCCGGATCTCCTCCCGGCAGGCGCAAAGCTCCTCCAGAGGGGTCCGGCCGTCCGGCGAGCGCTTGGTGATTCCCTGCCGGACCTGGTGCTTCAGGTTGGCCATGCGCTTCATGAAGAACTCGTCGTGGAGCATCCCCATGATGCCGACGAACTTCACCCTCTCGAGCAGGGGCAGCCCGGCGTCCGTGGTCAGCTCCAGCACGCGGCGCGCGAATGCCAGCCAGCTCAGCTCGCGGTTGAGGAAGAGCCCGGTGGGGTCCAGGCCGGGCGCTCCGGCCGGAGGCTCGGGAGAGGGGGGACACGGGGGATAAGGGGTATTCGCGATGTCGCCCACGGACATCCACTCCTTCCTGGCGGAGCCTGGATCGATCGCCGCGCGGGTGCGCCTGCGCCACCGAAGGCGCCAGCCGGTTCCGGCGAACCACCGCGGCGGCGATCAGGAGAAAGCCCGACCTGATCCTGTTCGCGTCGTGGCGTCACGCCTGGGACAAGCTGAGCCGGTCCTCAGGGGTGGCCGCCCGCGCCTGCCCCCCTGGCGAGACTAGCCCTTTCGCGTGATTCGAGAAACCCGGGCTGATCCCTGCCGGATCCCTGCTCGACACGCGGGATCCGCGGCCGTACAGCGGCCAGCCGCCAAGGGAACCATGGGGATCGGGGGGCGACACACGAGAGGGTGAGAGAGGCCGAAGCCACTCTCACCCTCTCCGCGTTCGGTGGCCGGGATCGACCCGGGAAGACAGCGCTACTTGAGCAGCAACATCTTCCTCTGGGTCCGCCCGTCATCCGTCTGCAGCTCGTAGAAGTACATCCCTGCCGAGACCGGCCGCCCGGTGTCGTCGGCGCCGTTCCAGACCACGGAGTGCATCCCGGCGCCCGCCTCTCCGGAGGCCAGGGTGCGCACCCGCCGGCCAGAGGGATCGAAGACGCTGAGCGTCACCGAGCCGGACCGGGCCAGGCGGTAGCTGATGGTGGTCTCCCGGCTGAACGGGTTGGGCTGGTTGTCGAAGAGCTGGAAGTCCTCGGAGCCTGCCAGGGGGGCGACGCCGGAGATGATCGGCGTGCCCTCGAAGACCACGTCGTCGACCGCGCCCTCGATGATGTTGTCCGCGCCGGTGTCGCAGACGATGAAGCGGACCCGCACCGTGTTGGAGAACGGAATCAAACCGTCCAGGGAGTGGGTCTTGAACACCCAGGCGTTGGCGTTCTGCTCGAAGTTCTCCAGCGAAACCCAGCTGTTGCCGTTGTTGCCGCTCACCAGGGCCTCGAAGGAACCGCCGGTGCCGGGGGTGATGTTGCAGAACCAGCGCCAGTAGTTCAGGAAGGCGTGGGCGGCGCCGGAGAGATCGACCGCTGGGGAGGTCAGGGTGACGCATCCCTGGTCGACGTCCGAACTCCACACGGTGTTGCCGGTGCCGGTCACGAAGCAGCGGGTGCCGGGGGCCGGCGTGTGGTCGTCGGCCGGCTCGCACTGCGTTCCGCCATATTCCGTCCCGAGCGGATCCATGCGGAGCCAGCGCCCATTCTGGGCGTCATTGGGCTGGCTCAGGATCCAGTTCTGCTCCGACTCCCCATCGTCCACGAAGAAGGCGAGCACCACCAGGATGCGATAGAGCGTGTTGGGGGCGTCGGGGGGAGCGAAACCGTCGTTGCCCACCACGTCGACGCCGTGGATGTAGAACTCGATGGTCGATCCGATCGGCTGACCGGGAATCACCCCGCGGTAACCGCCCGGCGTCGTGTTCATGTTCGTGTTGGTCCAGTCGCCGCCGTTGACCCGCCAGACAAGTTCCATGGAAGCGACGCCGGTGTAGTCGGTCGCGGAGGCCGTGACCCCGATGTTGCCGTCGGGGTTGTACACCGTCGGCGGATAGGCGACGTTGGTGATGTCGGGGCCGCCCACGTCGTCCATGGCGAAGTCCAGCGTGGTGACCTGGTTCTCGGTGATGACCACCCCCGGGACGAGCTGCGTGGCGAAAGAGGGATGGGTCGCCTCGACGGTGTAGGTGCCCTGCGGGTGCATCCCCCGGTAGGTTCCGTCATTGGCGGAGACGAAGGTCCGGTCGGTCTCGACCAGCCGGATGACGGCGCCGTCGACCGGGTTGCCGCCGCCGCTGGCGTTGGTCACGGTGCCCTGCAGCGTTCCGTAGCCGGTCATCGAACGCAGGACTGCCTCGTAGGCGTCGATGAAGCCCCAGCCGTAGGTGTTGTCCTCGCCGGCCGTCCCTTCGTCGCGACACGTGTCCATGATGATCTGCTTGATCGTCTCGACATCCATGTCCGGAGCGACCGCCCGCATCAAGCCGACCACGCCGGCGACATGCGGGCCGGCCATGGAGGTGCCGCTCCAGCCGCTCTGGTAGCCGCCGCCGGGAACGCTGGAATAGACGTCCACGCCGGGGGCCACGACCTCGGGCTTGATCCGCCGGTCCTCGGGGACGTTGCAGCCGGTCGGGCCGCGGCTGGAGAAGCCGGCGATCGGGTAGGGCCAGTTGTAGGCGGTGGCGTCGACGGCGCCCACCGAGAAGACGTTGTACACGGTCGTTGCCCGGTCCGGCGGCGAGCCGATCGTCTGGGCCCCCGGACCTTCGTTGCCGGCCGACCAGGTCTGCACGACGCCGGCGGCCTCGGCATTGTCGATGGCGGCCCACCAGCGAACGTCGCAGTCGGTGTAGTTGCCGCCGAAGCCTTCATTGATCCGCCAGGAGTGCTGGCAGACATCGGGCACGTCGTCGATGGTGTTGGGATTGCCATCCGGATCGGCGATCCACTCCAGGCAGTCGAGCACGTCCTGGTCGAACGCTGCCCCGACCCCCTGGTTGATGGCGTTGGCCGCGATCCACTTCGCCCCCCAGGCCACGCCGACTGTGTCCTGCGTGCCCGCGCCGAGGCCGGTAATCGTGCCCATGACGTGCGTGCCGTGACCGTAGTTGTCCTCGGGGAAGTGGGTGTTGGTGCCCAGCACGTCCAGCCAGCACTCCTGCCAGGGTTCCTGCCCCTGATAGCCGCGCCAGCGGGTCTCCAACGCCGGGTGGTCGCCGTCCACGCCGGTGTCGAGGTTGGCCACCAACGCCCCTTCGCCGGTGACGCCCAGCTCGTACCAGACCTGGGGCGCGTGGATGGCCCGCAGGCCCGGGGTCACGCCGATGCCCCGCGAGGTCCCGTCGGAGGCGGCGGCTCCGGCGTCGCGGATCGGCTCCATCAGGCTCACGCTGAAGCCGGGCTCGACGGTCGCGACGTCGGCCCGTCCGGCGAGGTTCTCAATGGCCTGCCGCGTCCCGCGCAGGATCACCATGTTGTTGATCCAGTAGGTCCGGTACTCCGCGACCTGCCCCGCGGCCTGTTGCCGGGAGAGCTCTGCGACCAGCGCCGCCTGCCCTTCGCGGGCGGCCTGCTGCAGGGCGGAAATGACCTGGCGGTGCCTCTCCTGGCGGGTGGCCCGCTGGATCTTCAGCGCCTGGTTCAGGTTTTCGATGTCGGCTTGCCTCTCCAGCACGAAGATCGCGCGGGTTTGCGCGTCGGGCGCGAGGCGCGCCAGCTCTTCCTGCAGCGCCGGATGGATGGTCCCGGCGAATGCCGGCGCGCCCGCCAGGCAGAGAACCACGAAGGCGGTCGCCAGACAGGCCGCCATGATCGTGTTCTGCCGGGCAACAGGCGCCGGACGGGGATGCTCGGACATGAAGGTGCCTCCTGAGTTGACGTGGGATGCTGATCCTGGGGCCCGACCCTGCGGATCGGGTGGCAAAGAGACGAAATCATTATAGCGGATCTGCCGCCGCGTGGCCACGCCGGGCATCGTTGGATCTTCTCGATTCACATGCGGTTCGGCGCCCTCCATGAGCGCGCGACGAACTCCGTGTCGCGAGGACTGCCCGATCGGAGGCCCCGGGTCCGTCGGCCCGCGAAGGCGGCGGAGCCGTGACGCCGGGACTTGATCACATGGGCATCCATGCCGCTCGCGGCGGTTCGCCGCGCGGCGAGGTGGAGCATGCGCCCCGACCGGCCGGCCGCGAACCCCGGGGTACGTCCTTCATCCAGGCGTAGGGGCCGGCAGCCCCGGCCAGGCGATCATCCGAGGTGTAACAGCTTCCCATATGCACTGCTGCGAGGTCGGAGGCGCGCATCCCTTCGAGACCGTAACTCAACGTGTTTGACGTTGACGCTCCCCTGGAATGAATACAGACTGACCGCTGTCATGGGATGGCTGCCCGCGGAACACGGAGGTCCGCGCCGTCGCCGCGCCGCCGTCCGAACCGACAGGGTCGGGTATCAGGAGGATTCCATGTCATCGCCTCGCCTCCCCGCCATCTCGGGTCTCTTGGTCATCGCGCTTCTCGCCGGCGGTTGCGCTGAACGGAGTTCCACGATCGCCCCCGCCTCCACGGGCGGCGTCAAAGGGAAGCTCGAAACGTCTCTGCACGGCACCGGCCGCGGCATGGAGTACTTCTACGAGGCGGAGCAGGGAGGTTTCGAGGCGCTCACCCACATTCCCTATGAAGATCTCGCCTGCCAGAGCTGCCATCTGCAGCCGGCCGACTGCGGCGAGTGCCATGTCCAGGTCGGGGATACCCCCGTGGATGCGAAGTGCACGGACGTCTGCCATTCCCGGCAGCGGGCGGAGATTGAGCAAGGCCTGCCGGACGCGCATCGCGGCCGCCTGCTCTGCGCCGACTGCCATGACGGCAACGATGTGCACGGAGACGGCCGCCACCGCGAGTCGATGCTGGAGGCCGGCGCCATCACGGCCAGTTGCGAGAACGCGGACTGCCATCCTTCGGGCACGCTGCCGGTCAACGACTACCACGCGCGGCACGCCGGCAACATCGAGTGCGCCGCTTGCCACGCGCAGAGCGTGGTCACCTGCGTGAACTGCCACTTCGACAACGAAGTGGAAGGCAAGCCCAAGGTGCACGCCGGCATGCACACCGGCTGGAAGTTCCTCGTGCGCGACACCCAGTCCAACAAGATCAGCCTGGCCAATGTCATCACCATGGTCTACCAGGACTCCCTGGCCCAGGTGACCTTCGCGCCCTACCATGCACACACGATCACCAAGGACGCCATCACCGATTGCTCGGATTGCCACTCGACGCCGTACAAGGACGAGTACTACACCACCGGCGAACTGACGGTCGTGAAGTGGGACAAGGCCACCCGCAAGCTGGTCCCGAACATCCAGGGCAAGGGTATCATCCCGGTTGTGCAAGGCTGGGAGACCGACTACAAGTTCGATTTCGGCACGATCCAAACGGAAGGCGATCCTCCGACCTGGAAGAGGGTGGAGCCGACCTCGGTCGGACACAACATGCTCTTTGCCGAGCCTTTGGAGCGGATGCCCTGATCATCCGCTCCTGCCTTCCGCGCCTGCGGGACCTCAGAAGCGCTCGAAGGGCGGGGCGTATTTATTGATATCGAGTCTCGGAGAAACACCGACACTCGTTACGCACAACCCCCATCGTTGCAGGCTTCCTGCTCATCCAAGGGATGTGGTCCACCTGACCTGAGACCGCCGGAAAACCAAACCTCCGACGGGGATTGACAAGAGCAGCGGTGGACAGCCGTCCCGCACTTCGATCAGACTGTCGGGTCGCCGGACGGACTCCTCCTCCGGCGCGCACCGGTGGCAGGGTGGGGTTCGCGAACAGATGTCCGCACTTTTGAAGCTTTTCGCCATCCTGGGGCCGGCGCTCTACACGCTGGCCTGGGCCAACTATGGCCGGCTGTTCTATCGCGACGACCCGTTCGCCCGCCGGACGGCCACCCCCCTTCTTCTCGTGGCGTGGTCGGTGCACCTGGCGGGCGTCTGCCTGACCTCGGCAGCGTACCGGCGATGCCCCATGGGGAACCTGGGGGAAGTCCTGGCGGTGCTGGTGGCCGCGGTGGTGGGCGTCTATCTCATCGTCGAGCGCCGGCAGGGGAACAAGTACACCGGGTTCTTCCTGTTGAGTCTCATGGTGCCCGTCGCGATCCTCTCCTCGGTGATACCGGCGCCCGCGTCCCCGACATCCCCGCTGCTGCGCAGCCCCTTCTTCAGCCTGCACACGTTGCTGGCCATCATCGGTTATTCGTCCTTCGGGGTCAGCGCCGTGTACGGCGTGATGTTCCTGCTTCTTTACCGCTCCCTGAAACGTCAGGCGTTTGGATTGGTGTTTCACAAGCTGCCCTCGTTGGACGGCCTCGCCGGCATGACGTTGACCGCGGCGATCATCGGTTTCTGCGCCCTCGGCCTGACCATCCTCTTCGGCGCTGTCTGGGGCTCCCACGCGTTGCGTGAATCGCTGCTTTCGCGCTCGGTCTGGGCCGACCCCAAGATCTACCTGACCACTTTTGTCTGGCTGCTTTACGGCATCGGCATCGCGGCCCGGGTGACGGCCCGCTGGGCGAGCCGGCCGGTGGTGATCTGGTTTCTGGCGGCCTTCGTGCTCACGATCCTGATCGCGGTGGCGCTCAACACCGTCGTGCCGACCTTCCACGACTTCAACGCATGAGCGTGCTGCGATCACAAAAGGCACCGGCGCAAAGCGCGGCCTTCGAACTGCACCTCGTCGGGGTCAACCACCTGACGGCGCCGGTCGCGGTTCGAGAGGCTCTCTCCTATAGCGAGCTGGAGGCGGCCAGGTGGGTCGCGCTGGCCGTGGAGCGAAACGCCGTCGATCTGCCCGGCTACTCGATCCGCGAGGCGGCCGTCCTTTCGACATGCAATCGCACCGAATGCTATCTCGTGCTCGCTTCCTCCGCGCCGGGAGACGCCCACGGGAGAGGCGGCTCCCGGCTGGAGGCGCGGCTGGCCCGGTTGCTCTGCGGGACCCGTCCGGACCTCCAGCAGGAGCATCACGGGGCGTTCTACTTCCGGGAAGGCGAGCCCGCGGCCCGTCACCTTCTGCGCGTGGCCGCCGGTCTCGACTCGATGGTCCAGGGAGAAGCCCAGATTCTCGGCCAGGTGCACCGGGCGGAGGAGGTCGCCCGCGAGGCGGGCGGCATCGGTCCCATCCTGGACCGGCTCTTCGCGTCCGCGTTCCGCGCGGGCAAACGTTCGCGCTCGGAGACCGAGATCGGACGCGGGGCTGTTTCGGTCGCTTCCGCCGCGGTGGAGCTGGCGGTGAAGGTGGTCGGATCGCTCGAGAAGCGCAAGGTCCTGGTGCTGGGCGCCGGCGAGACGGGGCGGTTGGTGGCGCAACACCTGGCGCACGCTTGTCCGGCCGAGCTCTGGATCGTCAACCGGACGCTCTCCCGGGCCCAAACCCTGGCCGCCGAGGTAGGCGGCACTGCGGCCGGGCTCGACGATCTGGCGCGCGCCATGGAGCAGACCGACGTGGTGGTCGCGGCCACCCAGGCCGAGTCGCCGCTCGTCACACGCTCGATGGTGCAATCGGTCATGCGCCGCCGCCGGCACTCGACTGTCTTCATCGACATCTCGGTTCCCCGCAACATCGAGCAGGCGGTGCATGAACTGGACGGAGCGTTTGTCTACGACATGGACGCTCTCCAGAAGATCGTGCGTGACAACACGCTCCGCCGTGAGGCCGAGGTGCCCCGCGTCGAGGCCATCCTCGCCGAGGAGACCGAGCAGTTCCTTCGCTGGTTGAACTCGCTGTCGGCGGGCCCGGTCATCGCCCTGCTGCGCGATCACTTCGAGGAGATCCGGCGCGAGGAGGTCCAACGGCACGGGCGCGCCCTGGGGCCGAAGGAGATGGAGTCGGTCGAGCGGATCACCAAGGCGGTGATGAACAAGTTCCTGCACGGCCCGACCATCGAGCTCCGCCGGGGCGAGACCTCGGACCCCCACGCTCTGGACCTGGTGCTCCGCCTCTTTGGTCTGGATCAAGCCGCCGGAGCGAACCCGGGCGACGTTGCTCGAGCGCCGGGGGACCTTGCTCGAGCGGAAGGCGAGGAAGGCGCGGATCTTTCTCACACCCAAACCGGGGCGGGAACGCCGGAGCGCCCCTCCGAGGCTCTTTCGAGAAAGGACGCCGAGTCGTCATGAGGTCAAGGACGATCAGGATCGGTACGCGCGGCAGCCAACTGGCGCTCTGGCAGGCGAGGCATGTGCAGTCGCTCCTCGCCGTTCACCATCCCGGCCGCGAGTTCCCGATCGAGATCATCAAGACCCAGGGAGACCGCATCCAGGACCGCGCTCTTTACCGGGTCGAGGACAAGGGGTTCTTCACCAAGGAGCTGGAAGACGCCCTGCTGGATGAGCGGATCGACCTCGCCGTGCACAGCCTGAAGGACCTTCCGACAGAACTGCCCGAGGCGCTGGTGATCGCGGCGATCCCGGCGCGGGAAGATCCCCATGATGTCTGGCTCGCGCGCGACGGCTCCTCCCTGGCGGACGCGCCCGCGGGAGCGCGGGTGGGAACCTCGAGCCTGCGCCGTCAGGCGCAATTGCGGGCGCTTCGCCCGGATCTTGTGCCGGTGGATCTACGAGGGAACGTCCCGACCCGGCTGCAGAAGCTGGAAGAAGGCGTCTACCACGCCATCGTCCTGGCGCGCGCCGGGCTGCATCGCCTCGGCCTGCTGCCGCCGCAGGCGCAGGTCCTGCCCTTCGAGCAGATCCTGCCGGCGCCCGGGCAAGGAGCTTTGGGTGTCGAAGTTCGTGCGGTGGATGAGAAGACGCGGCAGATCGTGGGAAGTCTGGACGACACGGCGGCGCGTCTGGAAGTCACCGCCGAGCGCGCGCTATTGCATGCGTTGCAGGGCGGCTGCCTGGTTCCGGTGGGCGCCCATGCCCGCTGGGCGGGCGGTTCGCTCGAGCTTGCGGGAGTCGTCGCCGCCCTCTCGGGGGAGCCGCTCTTACGGTCATCCGCCACGATGGCCGTCAGCTCCGAGGAGGAAGCTCGCGATCTCGGGGCTCGGGTCGCTTCCGAGTTGATCTCCGCCGGCGCCGGCCCGCTGCTCGATGAGGTACGCGGTTCCGTGCGGAAGCAAGGGCCGCCTCCGGAGCTTCGACCGTGACCGCGCCTCCCGGTACGCCTGACGGCGACCCCGTTGCAGGCGTCGAGGGCGCCGGGCAGGTCTCTCGGGCAAACCGCAGGAGGCCGGGCGCGCGGCGTGGTCTCGCCGGAGAGCCGGCGCCGCGTTCCCTGGCGGGGCGCCGGATCCTGATCGCGCGGGCCGAGCAGGGATGGGAGGAAGAGGTCAGAGTCTTGCGGGGAATGGGTGCGGAGGTGACGGCGCTGGCCTTGATGAAAGCGGCGCCGGGGGATCTTCCGGCGCTGGCCCGGGCCGCGGCCGGCCTGTACAAGTATCGATGGGTCGCCCTGACCAGCGCGCGCGCCGTCGACGCTCTGGTGGAGGCCGTCGCCCCAGCGGCAGCGGAGCGGGGATTGCGGGGACTGGACACCGGACCGCCCGGCCGCGACCCTGCGGAGCGCCAGGGCCGCGGCGCGGCGGGGGAGGAGCGGCGGGCCGAGCCGCGCATGGCATCCGGTCCGCGTTGGGCCTGTGTCGGCCCGGCCACGGCCGCGGCGCTCCGGCGCCGGCTGCGCCGGGATGCCGACCTGGTCCCCGAGCGGTATGATGCCGCCTCGCTGGCGGAGGCGATCGTGCGCGCCGACGCGGCCGGGCACGGATCGATGGAGGATGGCGAGCGAAAACGCGTGCTCTTCCCCTCGGCGGCGCAGGCCAGGCCGGAGCTACCGCGGATCCTGCAGGACGCGGGATACGAGGTCGACCAGGTCACGGCGTACACCATGCTGCCGTGCCCGCCTGCCCCGGCGCGGCTCTTCCCGGGGGAGCATGGTCCGGCGGGATCCTGGGATGCCGTCGTCCTCACCAGCGGCCGCGCGGCCCGTGTTCTCCTCGAGGCGCTCGAGGGGGAGCTTGGCCGGGAAGGCGCGCGGGAATGGATGACACGATGCCGTCCAGCGACGCTGGGGGCCAGCGCGGAGGAAGCGCTGCGGGAGGCCGGAGTTCAGCCGGCCTATCGCCCGCGCCGGCCGGTCGCGGCGGAGCTGCTCGCGGTCTTGATCGAGGAACTGGATGTGGGTTCGTGCGCCGGCCGGCCGGCGCACGGCGTCGAGCGAGGGTTCTAGGATCGCCAAGGCTCACCAGGCGACGGTTCCACAGAAGAGAGGTGCTGACCATGGGGTATCCAATTGTCCGGATGCGGCGTCTGCGGCAGAACGAACTGCTGCGCGGCCTGATCCGGGAACACCAGATCCGGCCAGAGAAGCTCGTGCAACCGCTCTTTGTCTGTCCGGGAGAGGGCGTGGAGAAGCCGATCGCCAGCATGCCTGGGTGCTCCCAGATGTCGGTCGACCGGCTGGTCGAGGACGTCCGCTCGTTGCGCGACCACGACGTCCGTTCCGTGATCCTCTTCGGCCTTCCCGAAAAGAAGGACGCGGTGGGCACCTCCGCCGCCGATGAGCAGGGCGTGGTTCCCCGGGCGGTTCGGGCCATCAAGCAGTCGGTGCCCGACATTCTGGTCTGGTGCGACGTCTGCCTGTGCGAGTACACCGACCATGGCCACTGTGGCGTGCTGGCCGGTGACCGGATCGACAACGACGCCACCCTGCAACGTCTGCGGGCCATGGCCCTGGCCTGCGCGCGCGCCGGGGCCGACGTCATCGCCCCGTCGGACATGATGGACGGCCGGATCGGCGCGATCCGCCGCGGCCTGGATGGGGCCGGCTTCGAGAACAAGATCATCGTCTCCTACGCCGCCAAGTACGCTTCCTCTTTCTACGGGCCCTTTCGGGACGCCGCCGATTGCGCGCCGCAGGTCGGCGACCGGCGTTCCTACCAGATGGATCCGGCCAACTCCGACGAGGCCCTTCGAGAGGTTGCGCTCGACCTGGAGGAGGGCGCCGACATGGTGATGGTCAAGCCGGCGCTCAGCTATCTCGACATCATCTACCGGGTCAAGGAGCAGTTCCGTGTGCCCGTCGCGGCCTACAACGTGTCGGGCGAGTTCGCCATGGTGCGAGCCGCCGGACAACTCGGCTGGCTGGACGCGGAAGGAGCCACCCTGGAGATCCTGCTCTCCATCCATCGTGCCGGGGCCGACGTGATTCTGACGTATCATGCGCGGGAGGTGGCGCGCTGGCTGAACGGGGGCCGGTGAGCCTTCACGCCGGTCAACCGGGAGGAAACGTGGCCAACGAACAGCAATCGTCTCGGATGAGCGCAGACCGCGCGAGGTATCGAAAGAGCGCCGAGATGTTCGAGAAAGCTCTGGGGCTCATCCCCGGCGGCGTCAACTCTCCCGTGCGCGCGTTCCGCGCCGTGGGAGGACAGCCCCTCTTCATCGCGTCCGCGAGCGGGTGCCGCCTCACCGATGTCGATGGCCACACCTACATCGACTATGTCGGCTCGTGGGGTCCGCTGCTCTTCGGCCATGCCGACCCCGAGATCCTGGACGCCATCCGCTCGACGGTCGTCCGGGGCACCTCCTTCGGCGCCCCCACCTTTGCCGAGGTGGAGCTTGCCGAACTGATCACGCGGATGGTTCCTTCGATCGACCAGGTCCGCCTCGTCAACTCGGGGACCGAGGCGACCATGAGCGCGATCCGGCTGGCCCGCGGCGCCACCGGCCGGGCCAAGGTGATCAAGTTCGCCGGTTGCTACCACGGGCATGGCGACTCCTTCCTGATCGAGGCGGGCTCCGGGGCGGCCACTTTCGGCGTCCCCTCGAGCCCCGGGGTGCCGCCGGGGACCGCGCTGGACACCTTACCCGCGCGCTACAACGACGCCGGCTCGGTCCGCTCCCTGTTGGAGGCTCACCCGGGAGAGGTGGCGGCCGTCATTGTCGAGCCGGTGGCCGGCAACATGGGATGTGTCCCGCCGTTGCCGGGGTTCCTGGAGGATCTGCGCGCGCTCTGTGACGAGCACGGCGCGATCCTGATCTTCGACGAGGTCATGACGGGCTTCCGCCTGGCCGCGGGCGGGGCGCAGGAGATGTATGGGATCCGGCCGGACCTGACCACGCTGGGCAAGATCCTGGGCGGCGGGTTGCCGGTCGGCGCCTACGGAGGCCGCGCCGATCTCATGGGCCGGATCGCCCCCGCCGGTCCGGTGTATCAAGCCGGTACGCTGAGCGGAAATCCGCTCGCGACCGCCGCGGGCCTGGCCATGTTGCGCCGGATCGAGCGGACAGCGGACCTGTACCCGCGGCTGGCGGCCTTGACCGGTCGCCTGGCCGATGGGATCGAGAAGATCTGCCGCGAGCTCGACCATCCGCTCGCGCAGGCCCGGGTGGGCTCGTTCTTCACGCTCTTTTTCGGAAAGGGTCCGATGCGGAACTGGGACGAGATCCGGCACTGTGACACGGCCATGTTCGGGCGTTGGTTCCAGGGAATGCTGCGGCGCGGCGTCTATCTCGCGCCGTCGCAGTTCGAGACAGGGTTCATGTCCTATGCGCACACCGAGGCGGACATCGATCTCACGCTGGAAGCGGCTCGTGGGGCGCTGCGGGAGGCGATCCAGGGATGAGGGCGCCGATGCATCGGGGGCTGTCCCCATGGAGGCTTTGTGTGGAGAGAAGAGTGAAGCGGATCGCGGTGCCGCAGGGCCGGGTCCGATCATGAGGCCGTCACCGGATCGGGCGGCGCTCTTCCTCCGCGCGTGCCGCGGCCACGCCGTCCACCGCGCGCCCGTCTGGATGATGCGGCAGGCTGGCCGTTACCTGCCGGAGTACCGGGCCCTGAAGGAGAAGCACGACTTCCTCACGCTCTGCAAGACCCCGGAGCTGGCCGTCGAGGTTACCCTTCAGCCCATCCGCCGCCTCCCGGTGGACGCGGCCATTCTCTTCAGCGACATCCTCATACCGGTCGAGCCGATGGGGGTCGGCCTTCGCTTTGATCCCGGCCCGATCCTGGAACGCGCCATCCGTGACGAGGAGACGATCGCTTCGTTGCGGCCCGTCGATGTCGAGCGGGACTGCGGATTCGTCATGGAGGCGATCCGCCTCTTGCGGCGCCAGCTCGATCCGTCGGTGGCGCTCATCGGCTTCGCCGGCGCTCCCTTCACGGTCGCGGCCTACCTGGCGGAAGACTGGCGCGAGAAGGCGGCCAAGGGAACGTTCGGGACCATTGCCCGCATGCTCTTCGAGCGCCCCGATCTCGCCCGCCGTCTGCTCGACCACGTCGCCTCGGTCACCGCGGATTATCTCTCCGCCCAGATCCGCGCCGGCGCCCAGGCCGTGCAGATCTTCGACTCCTGGGGCGGCATCCTGGGGCGGGAGCACTTTCGCGACTTCGCGCTCGCCTATGTCCGGCGTGTGATCCAGGCGCTGCCGAGCGAGCGCGGCCCGGTGATCTACTTCGTCCTCAACGGCGGCCACCTCCTCGACCTCATGGCGGATAGCGGGGCGGATGTGGTGGGGGTGGACTGGCGGACCTCGCTCTCGATCGCGCGGCAGGTCCTGGCGGGGAGCCCGGTGACGGCACTGCAGGGAAACCTCGATCCGCACGCCCTCTTCGCTCCTGCGGCGATGCTGGAGGCGGAGATCCGGCGCGTGCTGCTGGAGGGTATGGCGGGCACGCCGACGATGGGCACGACCGTGGCGGGCGCGCAGCCGCGAGGGCACGTCTTCAACCTGGGCCATGGCATTCTTCCGGATACCCCGCTGGAAGCGGCGGAGAACCTGGTGCGGATGGCGCACGAGATTTCCGAGCAGTTGTACGCCGAGGCCGCGCCAGGACCTCTCTCTCCGGAAAGGACACAAACGGCGGGGAACATCCCGAACCAGGCCGAGTAAGGAAAGCAGGCCGATGGAAGCGCAAGGCACACCGATCACGGTCACCCCCGAGCTCCTGATCAAATACGACCGGCCCGGGCCCAGGTACACCTCGTATCCCACCGCGGTGGAGTTCTCGGACAGCTACACCGAAGCGGACTACCGGGCCGCCCTGGAAGAGGCCGCTTCGCGCCGTCACGAGCCACTTTCGCTCTACCTGCACCTTCCCTTCTGCGAGGAACGCTGCACGTTTTGCGGCTGCAACGTCGTCATCACGAGGAAGCGGCCGGTGGCCGCGGAGTACCTCCAGTATCTCCACCGGGAAATCCGGGCGGTGGCCGCGCTCCTGGGAGGCCGCCGGAACATTGTGCAGTATCACTGGGGCGGAGGAACCCCGACCTATCACTCCCCCGAGGAGATGCGAGCCCTGCAAGCGGTGGTGCGCGAGCACTTCGACATTCCGCCGGACGCCGAGATCGCCATCGAGATCGACCCCAAGGTGACGACCCGGGAACAGATCGACACGCTGAAGGAACTGGGCTTCAACCGGCTCTCCATGGGAGTCCAGGACTTCGCGCCCGAGGTGCAGCGGATCGTCAACCGCAACCAGACGGAGGAGGAGACTCGCGTCCTCTACGACTACTGCCGTTCGGCCGGGTTCCACTCGATCAACCTGGACCTGATCTACGGCCTTCCCCGCCAGACCGTGCCGGCCTTCGCCAGGACGCTGGATTCGGTCATCGGACTGCGGCCGGACAGGGTGGCCGTGTATTCCTTCGCCCATGTCCCATGGATCAAGGGAAACCAGAAGGTGATCGACGTCGCCGACCTCCCCTCGCCCCAGGCCAAGATGGAGCTTTTCTGCCTGGCGCGCGAGGCGTTCCTGCGCGCCGGTTACCGGGCGGTGGGCATGGACCACTTCGCCTTGCCGGAGGATGAGCTTTCGCAGGCCATCGAGAACCGCACCCTGCACCGCAATTTCATGGGGTACACCGTCAAGGCAGCCCCCGACGTCGTCGGGCTCGGCATCTCGGCGATCGGCGACGTCTCCAACGCCTATGCCCAGAACGTCAAGAAGCTCACGGCCTACTACCGGGCTCTCGACCAGGGGCGGCTGCCGGTCGAGCGCGGCTACCGGCTCAGCCAGGACGATCTCATCCGCCGCTTTGTGATCACCCAGATCATGTGCAACTTCTACCTGGACAAGCGGGCAGTGAACGATCGCTTCGGGATCGACTTCGACAGGTACTTCGCGGGAGAGCTCGCGGAGTTGGGCGCGCCCGATGGCCCGGTGGCGCACGGATTCCTGACCCTCGGAGAGCAGGCCTTGGAACTGACCCCACGGGGGCGCCTCTTCGTCCGCAACATCGCCATGATCTTCGACCGGTACCTGAAGCAGAAGGCCGCGGACAAGCCGGTCTTCTCGCGCACGGTCTGACGCCCATGGCCGGGACCGGCATCCTCCTGCTCAATCTGGGCGGCCCGGATTCTCTCGAGGCGGTCGGGCCGTTCTTGTACAACCTGTTCTCCGATCGCGAGATCATCGCCCTGCCGGGAGGACCGGCGCTGCAGCCGCTTCTGGCGAGGGTGATCGCGCGAGCCCGGGGGCCGAGCGTAAGGCGCAACTACGCGGGGATCGGCGGGAAGTCGCCCATCCTGGACCTGACCCGCCGGCAAGCGGCCGCGCTGGAGGCGGCGCTCAACGCCGGCGGCGCGGCGGCTTCCTCCCGGATCGGCCCTGATCGGGGAGTCGCCGCCGGAAGAGACATGCCCCAAGGCCCCTTCACGGTCCGGATCGCCATGCGCTATTGGAAGCCGGATACCGCCGACGCTCTCCGTGAGCTGTTCGGGGCGGGGATCACCCGGATTGTGGCGCTGACGCTCTACCCGCACTTTTCCGCGGCCACCACCGGATCCAGCCTCAACGAACTGCAGCGAGCTCTCGACCGCCCGGAACTGACCGCAGTCCTCGATCGCCCGGAACCAGCTCTCGACCTCCCGGCACCACAGCAGGTCCTTGACCGCCCGGAACCGCAGAACGCCCTCGGCGGCCCGGATGAGGCAAGGCTCCCGGCTCGGGGGCGTGTGGTTTCTCCGTCGCCGCTCCCGCAGGCGCCAGCCGCGCCCGCTCGCCTGCTTCGCGCCCCCGCCGGCATCACGGTGACGGCGATCGACCGCTATCCCACGCACCCCGGCTACCTCGAGGCGATCGCCGCGACGGTCGAGGAGGCCCTGCGCGGACTGCCGGAAGAGTCGAGGCAGCGCGCTTGTCTCCTCTTCAGCGCTCATGGACTGCCGATGAAGTTCATCCGCGCCGGCGACCCCTACGTCCGGGAGATCGCGCAGACCCGCGACGGAGTGCTCGAGATTCTCCGCGCGCGTGGTTGGGGCAACCCCTGGAAGCTCGGCTACCAGAGCCGCACCGGTCCGGTGAAGTGGATCGGCCCTTATACGGACAGGGTCATCGAGGAACTGGCGGAAGAGGGAGTCCGGGACATCATCGTCGTCCCCATCGCTTTCGTCTCGGACCACATCGAGACGCTGTACGAGATCGATCAGCTCTTCGCGGAGCTGGCCAGGAGGAGGGGGATCCGGCACTTCATCCGAACCCGGATGCTGAACGACGATCCGGTCTTCATCCAGGCTCTCGCCGGCATGGTGCGCAACCATTTGTCGGACGGCGGCATGGGAGCCGGGGCTCCATCCCAGGCCGCCGGCGACCAGGCAGGCCATCACCACGGTTCCGGTCTCGCGCGGCCCACTCCCGTGCGATGACAACCACCATCCCCGCCGGCAGCACCGGCCACGAGGTTTCGATTGACCATGCGTGACTCGACCACGCCGAACATCGGAAGGGACAGCAGCGGGAACCCGGTCGCCACGCCTCGCGGGGCGGCTACCTCCGAGACACGGCCGGCCGACAGCCCACACGACGGCACACACGTTGTCATCGTGGGAGGCGGCATGGCCGGCCTTTCCGCCGCCTGGCGTCTGCTGCTCGATCGGGAACTGGCGCACTCTTCGCCCACCTCTCCCGAGGATGTCACGCTGAAGGGGGACCTCGAGAAGATCCGCGACGGGCTCCGCGTCACGGTGATCGAGGGGCAGCAGCGCCTCGGCGGCAACATCCACAGCGAACGGCAGGACGGATTCCTCCTGGAGTGGGGCCCGAACGGCTTCCTCGACAATGCCCCCGAAACACCACGCCTCTGCCGTCTCCTCGGGCTGGAGAAGCGATTGCTGCCGGCGCGCGACGCCGCGGCCCACCGGTTTCTGTATGTCCGGGGCCGCCTGCGTCCGCTCCCTCTTTCGCCCGCGGCCTTCCTCGGCGCGAGCGTTCTGACGATTCCGGGAAGATTGCGCGTCCTGCGCGAGCCGTTCGTGCCGCCCCGGCCCGACGCGCGGGAGTCGGTCTTCGACTTCGCCGCGCGTCGCATCGGGCGCGAGGCCGCCGAGACCCTGGTGGACGCGATGGTCTCCGGTGTCTTTGGGGGAGACTCCCGGCAGCTCAACCTCTCCAGCGCCTTCCCGAAGCTGCACACGCTGGAGAAGGAGCACGGCGGGCTGGTGCGGGGGATGATCGCCAAGGCGCGGGAGGCGCGACGCGAACGCGGCGGACAGCCTCGCCGCCGGTCCGGTCCGGCCGGTCCCGGGGGTGTCCTCACTTCCTTCGACGAGGGCATGGAGGTCCTGGTCCAGACGTTGGCCCGCGCGCTCGGGCAGTCCGGACGCTGCGGCATCGAAACCGGCGTTGCCGCGCGTGCCACCTCCCCGCGCGCGCCGGGTTCGCGCCCCACCGCGGAAGGCAAGCGGCGCTGGACGGTCTCCCTCGCCGACGGCCGGAGCCTGGAGGCCGACGCGGTGATCATCTGCGTCCCATCGCAACGCGCCGGCGTCCTGGTGCGCGACTTCGATCCTCAACTCGAGACCACGCTGCGGGCGATTCCGGAGGCGCCGATGTCCGTCGTGGCGCTGGCCTTTACCCGTCGCGAGGTGGGCGCGATGGCCGACGGCTTCGGTTTTCTGGTCCCGCGCCGGCAGGGCCCACGCGTGCTCGGGGTGCTGTGGGACTCCTGCATCTATCCCAACCGCGCGCCCGAAGAGATGGTCCTGATGCGCGCGATGCTCGGTGGAGCCCACGATCCCGCCGCCATGGACCTGACCGACGAAGCCATGCTGGCGACGGTCCGTGACGACCTGCGTCTGACCATGGGTTTGGCCGCCGAGCCCGTGCGCACCTGGATCTTCCGCCACCGGCATGGCATCCCCCAGTACACCGCCGGGCATCCCGAACGCCTGGAGGCGATTGAACAACGCCGTCTGCTGCACCCGGGGCTCTACCTCGCCGGCAACTCGTACCGTGGGATCGCGGTCAACCACGTCGTGGAGAACTCGATCCCCCTTGCCCGCCAGGTGCTTGCAGGGATACGGCAGACAACGGGCGCCTTGCCCCCCCCCGGGTTCCCAGGAGATCCGCCGCCGGCCGCCGGCGCAAACGCAGGACGGCGATGGATCAAGGATCGGGGCTGAGCAGCAAAGGTAGCGGTTCGTGTCCGGCTGGAGACTGCCGGCAGGCCGCCACCAAGGCCACCTTCGCATCCGATGGACCGTACGGGGCGAGCACGATGAACAGCGGCCGGGACCGTTTCGCTATGGAATGCACCCGCGTCCCGGACCGCCCCGGCCAGCGTTTGCCTCGCCCGTCGCTTTCCCCCATGATGTGCTAGGTTCCGCAACCTGCACGAACCAGAAGCACTGGTACCATGGTCAATCGACTCGATCGACAGCATCCGAACCGCGGAATCATGGACGGACCTTGAACACCCACGATTGGTTGGATCTCCGGCACATCTGCCTCCACGAGCGGCCGGATCGGCGAGATCTCGCGCCGCGTCCGGACCGCGGCGTGGCCCTGCAGACGGCGGGCTCTTCGGCTGAACAGGCTTTCGGCGGCGGCGCACTGGCGCGATGGGTGCTGGCGAAGGCTGGACTTGAGGCGGCCCACTACCGCGTTCGACCGCTCAGCCGGCGTTCGGCGGCTTGTCTGCGTGCCCTGCGCGTCCCCTCGGAGGAAGCGGCGCGGACTCTGCTTGAACGGCAACCCGCGCTGCTCGACACGGCTCTGGACTCGCTGCTCCTGGGGGTCACGGAGTTCTTTCGCGACCCGCCGGTCTTCGAGGTTCTCCGCGGCCGGTTGCCGGCGCTGGCGGCATCCACGGCGGGATCCCGTTCCCTTCGGATCTGGAGTCTCTCCTGCTCGATCGGCTGCGAACTCTACTCCATCGGCATCCTTCTGGCCGAGGCGGGTCTGCTGGCGGGCACGGATTTGTTGGGCACCGATTGCCGGAAGCAGCCGCTCGTCCAGGCGCGGGAGGGGCTCTACCCCCAAACGTTGGTTGCCGCCATCGAGCCGGGGTTGCGCGCACGCCACTTCGACGCGGCCGGGGACTGCCGGCGCGTTCGGGAGCCGCTCCGCTCGCAGGTCCAGTGGAGGCAGGAAGATCTCTTCGCGCGAGACACCGCCGCCGAGGAGTGGGACATGATCTTCTGGCGCAACACCGCGATCTACCTGGATCCCGCCGCGGCATCCTCGGTCTGGAGCCGCCTGGCGCGCGCACTCCGCCCCGGCGGTCTCCTGGTCACGGGAAAGGCGGAACGCCCCGGTCCCGTTGGGCACCTCCGGCGGGTTGCGGCAAGCGTCTACATCAAGGCGGAGGCGGATCCCGACGACTGCTGCCGCGCCCTGGAACCCGCCGGGCGGGGGGCCACAACAATGGAGCCAGCCGAATGAGCGGACGCGACGGTCCAGGAACTCCTCCGAACACGCGGTCTGCCACACACGGCGACTCGCATGGACCGCAAGGGGAGCGCTGGGAGTGGCCCCCGGCTCGGATCGCTGAACTCGCGAATCCTTCGGGCAGCCGCCCTTCCACACCAAGAGCCATCGCGGCCTGCGTCATCGTCATCCTCATCTGGGGCATCATCCGGCTGCTCATCGTCCGGGACATGATCCTGCCTCTTTCGTACACGGTTCCCCTTCTGATCTCGGTCTGGACCCGGGACCGGAGGATCCTCTGGTCCATGGCGGCGGTCTTCATGCTCTTCGCCATGGTCAAGACGTTCTGGATCGTTCCGAGCCCCACCTACACCCCGACCCAGGCATGGGCGGTGTACCTGGCGCAGTTCGTGAGCATCCTGGTGGCGGCATCGATCCTGGACGCGGTCATCCGGTTTCGCTCGGGTTTGGAGCGGTCCCATCGCTCCCTCACCGAGACCAATGCCGAGCTGGAGGCCGCTCTTGAGGACCTGGCGGCGCGCGATGCGGAGATCAGCCGCCAGAACAAGGAGTTGCGGGCCCAGGGAGAAGAACTGGCCGAGCAGAACGAGGAGTTGCGGGCACAGGGCGAGGAGTTGGAGCAGCAGTCCAGCGAACTGGCCGGCCAGGCGGAGGAACTGCAGCGGTCGAATGAGGAACTGGTTCGTCGAGAGGACGTGCTGCAGGCTCTCGTATCGGCTCAGCACGCGTTGACCAACGAGGAGGACGTTCTCGCCGGACTGTGCCGGCACGGCCTGGAGATGCTGGGGACACAGGCGACCGGCGCGGCCATCGTCGAAGCGCGGGGAGAGACGCTGCACGTTCACGCCCAGGTCGGGATGCATCCCGATGGCTGCGCCGCCGGCCGGCGTCCACTAACCCAAAGCCTGACGCGAGTGGTGATGGAGAAGCGGCAGGCCGCCTCGCTCGACGACATTGCGCTGCGTCCGGACCTGTTGTTCCCTTCCTCGGAAGATGGCCGGTCTTTCGGCTCGGTTCTGGCCGTCCCCCTCGATGCCGCCAACAAGACGATCGGCGCGGTGGAGTTCTATTCCCTCCAGTCCGGGCCCTGGACCGAGGACCAGGTCCGCCTGGCCCGATGGGTAGCGGCCCAGTGCGCGTCCGCGTTGCAGATGACGCGACTGCGCGACGAGGCCCGGACGAGCGAAGCCCGCTTCGAAACCCTGGCCGACGTCATCCCTCAACTCGCCTGGATCGCCGGTCCCGACGGTTCCATCCAGTGGTACAACCGCCGCTGGTACGAGTACACCGGCTTCGAGCGTGAGCAGTCATCCGCCGGGGATTGGCAGAGGGCGCATGATCCGGCGATCCTTCCCGAGGCGCAGGAGCGCTGGCAGGCATCGATCGCCAGCGGACGGCCCTTCGAGATGATGTACCCGCTGCGGCGGGTCGACGGCGTCTACCGCCTCTTCCTGGCCAGGGCCCATCCTCTGTTCGATTCGCTCGGCCGCGTACAGCAGTGGTTTGGCACCGCCACCGACGTGGAAGACCTCAAGCGCGCCCAGGAGGAACTGCGGACGAGCGGGGAACGCTTCCGCAGCGCCTTCGCCAACGCCGCCATCGGGTTCGCCACCGCCGGCCCCGACGGCAGGATCCTGGACGCCAACGCAGCGTGTTGCGCGATCTTCGGGCAATCTCTCGACGAACTGCGAGGCCGCACCCTGCCGGAGCTCATCCATCCGCAGGACCGGGCAGCCGGCGCCCAGCTGCTGGAGAAGCTCGTTTCCGGCGACCTTCCGGGATTCGTGATCGAAGACCGGTGCCCACGGGAGACCGGCGATCCGGTCTGGGTTCGCCGGAGCGTCTCCGTGGTGCGCGACGCCGCCGGCGCGCCCCGCTGGATCTTCTCACTGCTGGAAGACGTCACCGAGCAAAAGGCGCTGGAGCAGCAGCGTGACCTCCTGCTCGCCAGCGAACGCTCCGCCCGGACGGCGATGGAGCGGGCTTTGCAGGCGAAGGACGAGTTCCTCTCCGTCGTCAATCACGAGCTGCGCTCGCCGCTGGCCAGCGTGCTGGGCTGGGCCGGGCTGTTGCGCGAGCCGGGCCTCAGCCCGGAGGATCACGCGGAGGCGGTGGCCGCCATCGGACGCGGGGCCGAGCACCTCCGTCTCTTGATCGATGATCTGCTGGATGTCAGCCGCGCCTCGGCCGGCAAGCTCAAGCTCGACCCCGTACGCTTCGACCTGGCCGCGCTGGCCGCGGAAGCGGCCGCCGACTACCGCCGGTCCGCGGAAGAGGTGGGAGTGCGGATGGTGGCGGAGCTGCCGTACGAACCGCTGTACATGGTCGGCGATGTCGGCCGTATCCGGCAGGTGATCGATAACCTCCTCTCCAACGCCATCAAGTTCACCCGCCGCGGAGGGGAAGTCTGCCTGCATGTCTCCTCGAGTTCCGACCAAGCCACCATCCGCGTCAGCGACAACGGCATTGGTATCGACCTCGATGTCCTGCCTCGGCTCTTCGAACGATTCCAGCAGGCGGACGGGTCCATGGCGCGAAGGTACCAGGGACTCGGCCTGGGACTCGCCCTGGTCAGGCAACTCGCCGAGATGCATGGCGGCACCGTGCGGGCCGAGAGCGCCGGACGGGGGCGGGGGGCAACCTTCTTCGTGGAGCTACCGCGGAAAGGCATCTGGGACCTCTCGGATGACACGGTGGGATCCGGGCGGTCGGATCTCAAAGGGATCCGCGTCCTGGTGGTGGATGACGATCCGGCGGCCGTCGGTCTGACCTCGCGTCTGCTCGAGGAGGACGGCGCCGAGGTGCATCGCTCCGCCTCCGCCAGGGATGCGCTCACCCGCCTGCAGTCCGAGGAGAGCTATGACGTGCTGATCAGCGACATCAGCATGCCCGACATGGACGGCTACACCTTCCTGACCACCGTGCGATCGCTCGATCGATCCCGGACGCGGTCCATCCCCGCCCTCGCGGTGACGGCGTTCGGACGCCGGGAAGACGAGCAACGTTCGCTCTCCGCGGGCTTCGCCGAGCACCTCTCGAAACCGGTGGACCCGGTTGCGCTCTGCGCGGCGGTGCGGAGGCTCGCAAGGCCGGAGCCGGCGGAGGCCGAACCGAACTGACCGCGCGGATCATCGCTCCGGCCAGCCCCTTGCCTTCTCGCTCTTCGAACGGGGATCTGGTTCGGCCGGCCTGACCCGCAGGTCATAGCCCGTGGAGCGCGTTCTCCAGGTCCCGCCGCAGATCCTCCACGTCCTCGATGCCGACGGACAGACGCACCAGCCCATCCACCAACCCCAGCGACTGCCGCACCTCCGCGGGAACGGACGCGTGGGTCATGATGGCCGGATGATCGATCAGGCTCTCCACGCCCCCCAGACTCTCGGCGAGGGCGAAGAGCCGGCAGCGTTCGAGCATGGTCCTGGCCGCCTCGAGGCCCCCGCGCAGGATGATGGTCACCATGCCGCCGCCGCCCGGCATCTGTTCGCGGGCCAGGGCTTGCTGCGGATGGCTCGGCAGGCCCGGGTAGTAGACCCGTTCGATCGCCGGGTGCGCCTCGAGCCACGCGGCGAGGTGCCGCGCGTTGGCGCAGTGGCGTTCCATCCGGATCGCCAGCGTCTTGAGGCCGCGCAGGACGAGGAAGGAGTCGAAGGGCCCCTGGACGGCCCCCACCGCGTTCTGGAGAAACGCCAGCCGGTCGCCCAGCTCGCGATCGGGGCCGACCACGACGGCGCCTCCCACCATGTCGGAATGGCCATTGAGATACTTGGTGGCCGAGTGCATGACCAGACTGCATCCGGCCTCGAGCGGCCGCTGCGCCCAGGGCGTGGCGAAGGTGTTGTCGACCACGCTGAGGATCCCGCGCTCCCGCGAGATCGCGCCGACCCGCCGCAGGTCGGCCAGCTTGAGCAGGGGATTGGTCGGGGTCTCCACCCAGATCATGCCCGTATCGGGCGTGATGGCCGCTTCCAGGGCCTGGGGCTCCGCCGGATCGACAAAGGTGAAGCGCAGGCCGGCCGAGCGCTCCCGCACCTTGGTGAAGAGGCGATAGGTGCCGCCGTACAGGTCGTCGATGGCGACGACGTGGGCGCCCGAAGGGAGCAGATCCAGGATGGTGGCGGCCGCCGCCATGCCCGAAGCGAAGGCGAATCCCCGCGTGCCGCCTTCGAGATCCGCCAGACACTTCTCATAGGCGGAGCGGGTCGGGTTGTGGGTCCTCGAGTACTCGTAGCCCTTGTGGCGTCCGGGGCTCTCCTGCACGTACGTCGAGGTCGCGTAGATCGGAGGAATGATGGCGCCGGTCGTGGGATCGGGCTCCTGTCCGGCGTGGATGGCGCGGGTGGCGAAGGCGTGTTTCTCGGTTGGCTCCATGGTCTCCTCTCATCGATTCACATCAGGTACGTCAGCGAAGCTTCAGCCGCTCGTGTTGGACGGCATCCTCGATCGCAGATAGCCGAGCAGATCGATCTTGGTGATCAGCCCGACGAACCGGTCATTCTCCGTGACCAGGACAACGCGCCCATGCTCCAGCACCGGGAAGAGCGCCGCGACCGGCTGGCCGACTTCCAGCGTCTCCGGTCGGGTGGTCATCGCCCGCGCGACTTCCGAGCCGAAGGCCAGGCCCTTCTCCTGCACCGCCATCAACAGATCGTATTCATCGAGCAGGCCGACCAGGCGATCGTCCAGCAGGACCGGCAGCTGGGAGACGCCATGCAGCGTCATGCGGTTGAAGGCGGTCGCCAGCGTGTCCGACGGACCGATCGTGATGGCCGCATGGTCGGCATGGCGGCGCAGGATGAGGTCGCGCAGGTCCCCGAAGCCTTCGCGCCTCAGGTAGCCCCGCTCGATCATCCACTCGTCGCTGAATACCTTGGAGAGGTACTTGTTCCCGCTGTCGCACACCAGGGTCACCACCCGCTTCGGCGATGTCTGCGCCCGGCAGTAGCGGAGAGCGGCGGCCAGGAGGGTTCCCGAGGAAGAGCCGGCCAGGATCCCCTGCCGGCGGAGAAGGTCCCGCGTCGAAGCCAGGCTCTCCTCGTCGGTGATGGTAAAGGCCTCCCGCACAAAAGAGAGGTCGCAGTTCGGGGGGATGAAGTCCTCGCCGATACCCTCCACCGCCCACGAACCCGCCTTGGGCATGACGCCGGTCTGGAGGAAGGGCGCCAGGACCGATCCCGCGGGATCGGCCAGCACCAACGCGACGTGGGGCGCCTGCCGCCGGAAGAAGCGTCCGACCCCGGTCAGGGTTCCGCCCGACCCGACCCCGCAAACAACCGCGTCGAGGTCATGGCCCATCTGCTCCCAGATCTCCGGGGCGGTGGTCTCCTCGTGCGCCTGGGGGTTGGCCGGGTTGGCGAACTGGTTGATGAAGAAGCCGCCCCTCTCCGCCGCCAGGCGTTCGGCCATGTCCTGGTAGTACTCCGGGTGGCCCTTTCCCACATCCGAGCGCGTGACGATCGTTTCCACCCCGAGGGCGCGCAGGTGCAGGACCTTCTCCTGCGACATCTTGTCGGGGATGACCAGCAGCAGGCGGTAGTCGCTCTGCGAGGCCACCAGAGCCAGGCCGATCCCGGTGTTGCCCGCGGTGGCCTCGACCAGCAGACCCCCGGGACGCAAATGGCCGTCTCGCTCCGCCGCGCGGATCATGGAAAGAGCCATCCGATCCTTGATCGATCCGCCCGGGTTCTGGTTCTCGAGCTTGGCAAAGAGACGGCAGGGGCCCGCGTCCAGGTGGGTCAGTTCCACCATCGGGGTGCGGCCGATGAGATCAAGGACGCTGCGGGGTATCATGGGGCCTTTTCCTCCCGGGGCACGACGGAACAGGACGAGCGACCAACAAGCGGACAACGACAAGGAAGCCGGCGAGCGGTCGCGGCCGGTCACAAGGACGGCCTGCACGAAAGCAGCCCGATCACAAGGACAGCGCAAGCTCCGCCGCGATGCGCGTTGCCGAAGGCAGCCCATGTCGCGGAACCACCGCGCTCGATGCGGCCCTGCCGGGGCAACGGAGGATTCTATTCTTCCTGCATGCCGGGGACCAGCGCGAACGCGTGGAGCCGGCACGGGACTCCGGAAAGGAGCTCTGCCAACCTCGAGTCGCTGGCCCGGCTGGTCAGGCCGCGGCATGGTACGCCAGCTTGGCGGGCGCTCCCTCCCTCCGGTGGCCAACGCGTCACGCTGGACCGGGAGCGTCACGCGGAGTGCGCCCGATGGCCCGCCGGACCGCCGGGGCATGGCCGCGCAGAAAGAGCGATCGGCGATTGGTGGCGCCGACGGGGTTGCCCTACGCTTGTCCTGCCCTTACTCAAGGAAGGATGGTGTTCATGCAGAACGCGTTTCTCAAGGAGCCAGGCCGAGCCGGCGTGTTCGGCGCGCTGATGGACGAGTACGCCCGGGCCGCGGAGGACTTCTGCCGGGTGATCGAGGCGATGCCGCCGGAACGCTTCCTGGCCGACCCCGCCGCGGATCCGCGGGGATTCTCCCCTCGCGTGATGTGCGCTCATGCCATCGCGGCCGGACACCGGTATTCCGACTACATCCGTAAGGCCCGGGGGATGGAGTTCGTGGAACGTTACGAGCTGGACCCCGAACAGCTCCAGAGCCCATCGGAGGTGCGACCCCGCCTTCGGGAGGTCTTCGCCTACACCGAGGACTCGCTCGCGGGACTGCAGGGTCTTCCTGAGGAGGAGGTCGCCCGGATCACCTTCCAGGTCCGCTGGGGACCGACCTACGATCCGGAGATGATCCTCGAGCATGCCATCGTGCACCTGCTGCGCCATCGCCGGCAGGTGGAGCGGTGGTTGGCGGGTCTATGAAGAGACCGTGTTGGTGGCCGGCCCTGCTGTGTGCCGCCATGGCGGCAGGTTGCCTGACTCGCACGGCTTTCGCGGAGAACCCTGCGGGACTGGCCTGGCCCGGCGAGGCGCGCCAGGACCTGGTGCTTCCCGAAAGCCTCCTGGCGGCGACAGCCCGTTGGGAGCCCGTCCTGGGATACCCGGCAGAACAGATGGCCCACTTCGGGCGGGACCGTCACCGCCTGCGCACGGTCGAGAACCTCTTCCGCCATGCCGGCCTGACCGCGACCAACAGCGGAAGAATCGCTGAAGAGCTTGTCCGGGCCGCGCACGATCCCGTCGAGGTCTGCCGGATCGCCTATGGGCTGGCGGATGTCTCGGCCGGGCGCATGCTGCCGCTCGAGGACAGCCTCTCGTGGGGCGTGGACTGGCTGCCCGGCCGGCCCGACAGCTTCCCGCCCGAGTCCGTGGCGCGGGCCCTGCTCGATACGCTCCGAGAGGACGGGGACCCGTCCGTCGAATCGGTCGAGCCGGTCCGATCCGGTGCCCGGCCGGCCGATGAAGCCGCGATCGCCGATTTCGTGGTTCTGCCGCCCCCAGTCCAACGCCTGATCGTGCGGGTGTGCCTGGGCGCCTGGGAGGCCGATCCCTGGTTGGATGCGGCGGTCCGGAGGAGCCGCCGGCTGGTCATATCAGGTTCAGCCGCGGAAGGTCTCGCGTCCCCCCTCTCTCCGATGAACCGTGGGATCGGGCAGAGCGCTGACACGCCGGGGGAGGCTCTTGAGCCGGATGGAGCGAGTCTGATCTATACCATGCTTGCGGCGCCCTGGATGGAAGAGCGGCTGGGGCAACTGGCGACCCTGGGGTGGGCGGCATTCGAGGCGCTCCAGACCACGGACCGGGACTATCTGGCCTTTGGATCGGCCATTCTGCTGTCGCACCTGCGCCGCGGCGTGGCGGAGTTTCAAGCGAGCCGGCAGGGCGCAGACGCCGGCTCCCTCCCGGCGGCCCGGCTCGCGAGTCTACCGATCCTGGAACTGCCGACCCGGTTCGGCGCTGTTCGAGTCTATGGAGCCGGCGCGGACAGCCTCCGCGAACCGGCTTTCCTGACCATCGACCTCGGCGGCGACGATGTGTACATCGGCCGGCACGGCGCCAACGCCGGACTCACGCCTCCAACCCGGCGGATGGGCATCTGTATCGATCTCGGCGGCAATGATCGCTACGACGCGAGCGGCCAGCCGGTCTCCCTCGGCGCCGGTCTGCTCGGAGTGGGCGTCCTCTGGGACCTGGCGGGTGACGACCGGTACATTGCGGCGAACGCCGCCATGGGCGCCGGCATCCACGGAACCGGCATCCTTCTCGATCAGGCGGGCAACGACTCCTACGACCTGCAGGGCAGCCGAGGTCAGGGATCGGGCTTGGCCGGCGCCGGCGTCCTGGCCGATGTCGCGGGAGACGACTCCTATACGTGCGCCTGGGGAGCCCAGGGCTACGGCGAGACGCTGGGGGCCGGCGCCCTGGTCGATCGCGCGGGGGATGACCGCTATCTGGCGCGCGACGACGGAAACATCTCCGCGCTCTACCTCGGCCAGTCGGTCTCCATGGCCCAGGGCGTCGGCAACGGCCGGCGGGCGGACCTCGGCGATGGTCACAGCATGGCGGGCGGTTTCGGAGTGCTGGCCGACGGCGCGGGGGACGACAGCTACCACGCCTCGGCCTGGAGCCAGGGAGCCGGTTACTGGTGGTCGGCCGGCTTCCTCGAGGACCTGGGGGGCAACGACCGGTACCGCAACGGCAAGTACTCTCTGGGCGCCGCCGCGCACTTCGCCGTCGGTTGTCAGGTCGACAACACCGGGGATGATCTGTACAACATTGGCCACTCCGGCGCGGTGAACCAGTACCAGGGCCACGCCCGCGATGGTTCGATCGGCATCTCCGTCGACGGGGCCGGCGATGATCGATATCTGCTGCGAAGCCACTGCGGCGGCAGCGGCGATCTGAACAGCGTGGGCCTGTTCTGGGACCGGGCAGGACGGGATGAGTATCTGTTGCTGTACAAGGCTCCGGACAAGCCCGATGGATGGCAGGACACTCCGCCCCTGGGCAGTTCGACCTTGTACACGCCCTTCCATTCCTTCCGCGACGAGATGGCGAGCCAGGGGATCTTCCTGGACTCCGGAGGCGCCGATGTCTACCGCTGGGACTTCAGCCTTGGCGCCGGCGCGGAGTCGGAGGGCGGTAGCGGGCCGAGGGCGGGGCAGGGCGCGCTGCCCGGGGCCACCGCCACGCCCGCCCCGGTCGATGCGGGCGATGGTTTGATCTGGTCGACCGTTCGCGGCCCTCGATCACGGGGGATTGGCATCGATCAGGCCTGGTACGTCAGGCCCTGACTCCAGGAACGAACCGGGCTCTGCGATGCCGGCCGATCCCCCGCGCGGGTCAGCCTCCTTGAGGCCGGAAAGCTTCGCCGGGACGGCACGGCCGCCCCGGCGGACTTTGTCCTCGACCTACCTCGAAAGAGGCGTCTAGACGACACCCTGATCGAGCATCGCGTCGGCGACTTTGATGAACCCGGCGATGTTGGCTCCGGCGACGTAGTTGATGAAGCCGTCCGGCTGCTTGCCGTACTTGACGCAAGAGCTGTGAATGCTGCGCATGATACCGTGGAGTTTGGAGTCGACCTCGTCGCGAGACCAGGACATCCGCATCGAGTTCTGGGACATCTCCAGTCCGGACGTGGCTACTCCGCCAGCGTTGGCCGCTTTGCCGGGGCCGTAGAGGATCTTGGCGTTGAGGTAGACGTCGATTGCATCGGGCTCGGACGGCATGTTGGCGCCTTCGGCCACCACGAAACAGCCGTTCTTGACCAGGTTCTCGGCGTCGGCCTTGTTGACCTCGTTCTGCGTCGCGCAAGGCAGCGCCACATCGCAGGGAATCCCCCAGGGACGCGCCCCCTCCTTGTACTCGCAGTTGTACTTCTGGGCATACTCGAGAATGCGGCCGCGCTTGACCTCCTTGAGGTTGATCACGTAAGCCAGCTTCTCATCATTGATGCCCTTGGGATCGTAAATGGTGCCGGAGGAGTCGGACAGGGAGACCACCTTGCCGCCGAGCTGGTTCACCTTCTGGACGGCGTACTGGGCAACGTTGCCCGAACCGGAGACAGTGACCGCCTTGCCGCTGATGCTGTCGCCGCGAGTCTCGAGCATCTCCTGAGCGAAGTACACCGTTCCATAGCCGGTGGCCTCGGGACGAATCAGGCTGCCGCCCCAATTCAGCGCCTTCCCGGTCAAAACGCCCGTGAACTCATTGCGCAGGCGCTTGTACTGCCCGAACAGGAAGCCGATCTCGCGGCCGCCGACTCCGATATCCCCGGCCGGGACGTCGGTGTTAGGTCCGATGTGACGCTGCAGCTCGGTCATAAAGCTCTGACAGAACCGCATGACCTCGCCGTCGGACTTTCCCTTGGGATCGAAGTTCGATCCACCCTTGCCACCACCCATCGGAAGAGTCGTCAAGCTGTTCTTGAATACCTGTTCGAAGCCCAGAAACTTCAGAATGCTGAGATTCACCGTCGGGTGGAAACGCAGACCGCCCTTGTAGGGGCCAATGGCGCTGTTGTACTCGATGCGGTATCCCTTCTGGACCTGGACCTGGCCCCGGTCGTCAACCCACGGCACGCGGAAAAGGATCACGCGTTCAGGCTCGACAATCCGCTCCATGATGCCGGCCTCGAGATAATGCGGGTGCTTCTCCAGGTACGGCCAGATCGACTCGACGACTTCCTTCACCGCCTGCAGGAACTCCTTCTCGCCAGGGTTCCGTGCTGACACATAATCCATGAATGCTGCGAACGTTTGAGCCATTATTCCCCTCCTTTACCACGCCCCCCAACCACCCAGCAATCCGCCGACAAGGCCGGGGTACAACGGGTCGTACTTGAGGATTTTCGCCCCACCAAGCACGAAGAGCAAATCATACTTTGTGACCTTTTTTATAAGCGATTTGCATGACCCGACTGAGACGGAATCTCCTGCTGCCTTGCGGAGGATCAGGCACCCGATCGCCGTGATCGGGTTGCCGCCGTTGATGACGCGAGGCCGTCGCGCGCCTGGAGCAACTTCCTCAGCCGCGGCGGAAAGGAGAGGAGAAAGGACTCGGGCCGGAGTTCGCCCGAGCCGTGGCGGAGCCGTGGGTTGTAGTGCGATGGAGAAAGGAGAGGTGGGCCCGGTGGGGAGAAACGAACCGTTGCTTGACCTTGACGACGGCCAGGGGCGGGCTCACGGGCGCGCCGACCGATCAGGTCCGGGCTGGGGGAGTCAACTGAGCGGGGTTGGTGGGGCGCACCGGGTCATTCGGGGTCTCCTATCGGCCTCATTTTTTTGCCCCGGAGCGTACCCTCGCATCGACTATAGTCATCGTCTGAAACTGTCGACATCTCGCGTCCGAGGCGGGAAGGGCCTTGGACCGACACCGGCGGCGCCACAAGCGGCGTGCCTCAGGAAGGTCGGGGCCGCCTGTGGCGGTGTCGAAGACGCCAGGCTGGCGGGCCGGAATCTCGACCGCCGGCATGACGCGATCAGAAGACGTGTTCGTGGGGCGAAACGCCGGCTGGGGGTACGGGTGTGGAGTGGGCGGCGCCTCCATGCAGGTGGGGGTCCTCCGGGAGGGACCGCGGTGCAGCGAAGACCAGATGAGGCCTCCCCTGGAGTGGGATCCTACGACCCGACCTACGCCGCCTTCCGGGACTTGATGTCCTTCCGAATCAGGGAAGTTCTTCTCGTATCCAGTCTCTACGATTCCTACATCCTGGAGGTCGATGGCCAACTCGCCGAGGGGCTCGATGCCGAGTACCACGCCCTGAATCTAAGCTCCTCGCCCAGGATCACGCGGGCATCCAGGGCGGAGGAGGCGCTGGAGCGCCTGAGCGCGCAGGCCTTTGATCTTGTGATCACCATGCCGCGCGTGGGCGGCATGGATGTCGTTTCCTTCGGTGAAGAGGTCCACTGCCGGCACCCGGATCTCCCGCTGGTGCTCCTGGCCGACAACGAGCAGGAAGCCGCCAGGGTGAAAGAGCAGGACGCGCGCGGCTTCATCGATCGCATCTTCGTCTGGCGCGGCGACGTGGCGCTCTTTCTGGCGATCATCAAGTACGTTGAGGATCGTCGCAACATCGAGCACGACATAGCGATCGCCGGCGTCCGGGCCATCATCCTGATCGAGAACTCCCCGCGGTTCTATTCCAGTTACCTCCCGCTTCTGTACACCGAACTGATGGAACAGACCAGCGCGCTGATGGTGGAGGGGGTCGACGTCCGCCAGCGACTTCGACGGATCAAGGCCCGGAGCAAAATCCTTCTCGCCGAGACGTTCGAGGAAGGGTGGGACCTCTATCGCCGGCACCGCAGTCATGTTCTGGGGGTCATTACCGACGCTCGCTTCCCGCGCGCCGGCAAGAGCGACCCTGAAGCGGGCCTCGAGTTCGTGCGCCGAGTGAAAACTGAGGACCCGGACATGCCCGCTCTGGTGCAGTCCTCGGATGGTGGACTATCCGCGAAGGCCGCCGCCCTCGGCGCGGCCTTCCTGAACAAACGGACGCCGCGACTGCTCGATGACATCCGTAGGTTTCTCAAGACGGACCTGGGATTCGGCGACTTCATCTTCACCATCCCGGGTCAGGGGGAGGTGGCGCGCGCGCGCGATCTGGCTTCCATGGCCCAGGTGCTGCGCGACGTCCCCGAGGAGTCCTTGCGGTACCACGCTTCCCGGAATCACTTTTCGAACTGGTGCCTGGCTCGGACCGAGTTCGCCCTGGCGGAGAATCTCCGCCCTCGACGCGTGACCGAGTCTTCGCGCATGGAAGACGTTCGAGCTTATCTCATTCAGGCATTCAACGATCTGCGATCGGCCACCCGTCGCGGCGTAGTGGCCGAGTTTTCCCGCATTGATTTCGACGGCTCCCCTGGAGTCGCGCGGATCGGTCTTGGCTCGATGGGGGGGAAGGGACGCGGGCTGGGCTTTATCCACTCCTTCCTCTCCTCCATGGCCGATCAGGACTTTGCGGTGGACATCTTCGTCCCGCCGGCGGCGGTGATCGGAACGGACGTGTTCGATTCCTTCATGGAGGAAAACCGGCTGTCGGAGCTGGCGCTTTCCGAGGCTTCGGACGACGACATCGCCCGCGCGTTTCTCGACGCGCCCCTTCCGATCGACCTGATCCATGATCTCCGCGCGTTCGTCGATCGCTTCCAGCATCCGCTGGCCGTGCGCTCGAGCAGCCTCCTGGAGGATTCCCATGATCAGCCGCTCGCCGGGATCTATCGCACGATCATGCTTCCCAACGACGACCCCGACCCTCGCTTTCGTCTGGAACAGATCTGCTCCGCGGTCAGGCTGGTCTACGCGTCCACCTACTCCGCCAACGCGAAGGCGTATCTGCACCACACGCCGCACCGGATGGAAGAGGAGAAGATGGCGGTCGTGTTGCAGAAGATCGTCGGGCGGCGGCATGATCGCTGGTTCTATCCTGACCTCGCCGGCATCGCGCGATCGTACAACTACTACCCGGTCCTCGACCTGAAGCCTGAAGAAGGGATGGCGATGGTGGCGCTTGGCTTCGGCCGCACCGTGGTGGAGGGCGGGCGGGCCGTTCGCTTCTGCCCCGGTGCGCCGACGGCGCTGCCCCAGTTCTCCAGCACGGCCGACATCCTGCGCAACGCCCAGCGGGAATTCTATGCTCTGGAACTCGGATCACGAGGCAGCGGCTGGAGCACCGCGGACGAAGACCGGCTGGTCCGTCTCGACCTCGATACGGCGGAGGAGCACAGCACTCTCGGCGCGGTTGCGTCGGTGTACTCGCCGGACAACGACGCGGTCTACGACGGCCTCTCTCGGCCAGGCATCAGGCTGGTGACCTTCGCGCCGATTCTGAAGACGCGTACCTTCCCTCTGGCGCAGATCCTCCGAAGGCTCCTCCAGATCGGAGAAGAAGCCATGGGTTGCCCGGTGGAGATCGAGTTCGCGGCCAACCTGGCGGGTCCTCGAACGCGCCCGGAGTTCGGAGTCGTACAGATCCGACCCATGGTCGTGAAGGTCGGTGAAGGGAGCTGCGATGGAGCATTGTCCGAAATCAACGAAGATCGTGTTCTCTGCTGCTCTCATCAGGCTCTCGGGCATGCGCGTGTGCAGAACATACATGACGTGGTCTACGTGCGACCTTCCGGCTTCGACCGGGCGCGCACGCAGACCATCGCGGAAGAGGTCGGGGCCGTGAACACGCGTCTCGTAAGAGAAGGACGTCCCTACCTGTTGATCGGTCCGGGAAGGTGGGGAACGTCGGATCGTTGGCTGGGCATCCCCGTCGAATGGAGGCAGATCAATGGCGCCCGCGCCATTATTGAAACCGACCTGGACGACGTTCCGGTCATGCCATCCGAAGGAACGCACTTCTTTCAGAACCTCACTTGCTTCGGGATCGGCTATCTGACCGTTCACCGGGGCTCCGGAGGCGGGTCGGTCGACTACGCTTGGCTGAACCGGCAGCCGGCGTTGGAGGAGTCGGAGTTGTTGCGCCACGTACGCTTGAGCACCCCGCTGGATCTGCGTATCGACGGTCGGAGCCGGCGCGGAGTCGTGCTCAAGGACGCGGCCGGCTCCTCCCTCACGGCCTGATCCCTATCCTATCGACCTCGCCGACTTGACCGCCTGATCGTCCGGCGCCAAGCTCATCCTGGGGATCGATCCCGCGGGGAACGGCAACAGCGGGGATCATGTCGACCTTGCGCTGGCGAGGTTCATTGGCCGGCGCTGATGGAGACGGCCCGCCGGGTCGAGAGGAGACACGCCCGACATGACGCCCACCGAGCTTCCGGGTGGATCTCCCTCCGATCATCCAGGATCCGATCATCCAGGAGTCGTCCCGTGCCTGTTCGTCTCGGACCTGCATGGACAGCCGCGTCGCTACGACCGGTTGATCGAGTTGGTCGGAGATGAAGCTCCCTCGGCCGTATTCCTGGGAGGCGATCTTCTCCCGGGCCCACTCCTGGCCGGCAGGGAAGGGCAAGCCTGGACGATGCTGCAAACCACCAGGACCCGGCTCGCCGCGCTCAAGAGAGATCTGGGTCATCGGTACCCGTCGATCTTTGTCATACCGGGAAACGACGACGGCGGCCTCCTGGAAGAAGCGCTCCTTGAAGGCGAGCGCGAGGGGATCTGGAGGTATGCCCATGGACGTATCTCCGATCTCGACGGCTGGTCTCGAATTGAACACTGCGACCGCCCCTCGGTGAGCCCAGCCGCCCAGCGTCGAGGCGAACCCCAGGACTGCGCCCGTTTGTACACGGTCCTCGGATATGCTTGCGTGCCACCGACCCCGTTTCTCCTGAAGGACTGGGAGCGGTATGACGTGTCCCGCTATCTTGGCCCCGTCGACGTGTCCCCCGAGGACGGCATCCACCTCATTCCCTTCGACCCCGAAGCCGTGCGCTATGGCACCATGGAGAACGACCTGGAACGCCTCGCCGTCCAGGTCCCGGACTTCCGTCGAATGGTCTGTCTCTTCCATGCTCCCCCATCGGACTGCGACCTGGACCGGGCCGCGCTCGATGGGCGCGTGGTCGACCACGTTCCCCTTGATCTTCACGTCGGGAGTCTGGCGATTCGCCGCTTCATCGAATCACGTCAACCGCTGGTTTCGCTTCATGGCCACATCCATGAAGCCCCGAGATTGACCGGCGCTTGGTGCGTGAAAATCGGACGGACGCTCGCCTTCACCGCGGCGCATGACGGCCCCGAACTGGCGGTGATCCGCTTTGACCTCGCCGATCCCCAACGCGCCGAGCGTGCCCTCGTGTGATCGACTCGATGCAACCACAGCGTTGGCCGTGCTCGGGCAAGGCTCCCCTTCTTCGATTCCCTTCGCCCCGTCTTGGCCGCGGCGCAGGACGCTTGATCGCCGCCGCAAGCGCCGCCATCCGGACGCTGGGCTTCGCCGGGCTTGTCGCGCGATGCCGTGAAGGCCCCGCCGTCGGCAAAGCGGCCCCTTTTGGTCGATCTCCGTCATGTTTTGCATTCTTCACAAACACCGCCGCCGCGGGTACCATGGAGCGAAGCGCGGCATCGACTTCGGAGAACCGCGTGGGGGATCGCGGGAGTGGGCGATCCCCGGCTTCGGACCAGCCGGGCGACCGGCGGCGAAGGCAAAGGGTCACTCCATGGGACGGGCGGTTGGAAATGGACGGATCGGATCCGCTCCAGGTCCGACCAAAGGAGACTACTGCGGATGTTCCCCTTTGCCTGCGCAGCGCACGAATCCGCGCGGCCGCGGCACGACGAGCGGACACCCCGTACGGACCCGCTCCCCCCGAACTCTCGCGATGGACATGTCGTCCAGACAAGGGGGAGCCGGTGATCCGTCGACGCTCGAGGTGGGCCCTCGATTGCGCGAGCCGCGATGCGATGTCATGCCGCCGGCGAAGGGACTCGCTTCCAGGAAACGGCCGCGGCAGTCGGAAGGATGGTTTCGCATGAGCAAGAAGGCGTACAACTCTTTCGAGATGGCGCAAGCCCAGTTTGACCACGTCGCGGACATCCTGGAGCTGGACAAAGGGGCGCGGGATCTGCTGCGCGCCCCGATGCGCGAGTATCATTTCACGATCCCGGTTCGCATGGACGATGGATCCACGCAGGTGTTCCGGGGTTTCCGCGTTCAGCACAACGATGCACGAGGTCCGGCGAAGGGCGGCATTCGTTTTCACCCGCACGAGACCGTCGACACCGTGCGCGCCCTCGCCACATGGATGACGTGGAAGTGCGCCGTCGTCGATATCCCACTGGGTGGGGGCAAGGGGGGGGTGATCTGCGATCCGCACAACCTCAGCCCGCGGGAACAGGAGCTGATCTGTCGCGGATGGATCCGTCAGCTCGCGCACGACGTCGGTCCCTTGCAGGACGTGCCGGCGCCTGACGTCATGACCACGTCGCAGCACATGCTCTGGATGCTCGACGAATACGAGACGATCCACCACGGCCACTATCCCGGGTTTATCACCGGGAAGCCGGTGGGACTGGGCGGATCGCTGGGCCGCACCGAAGCGACCGGCTTCGGCGTCGTGTTCTCGGTACGCGAGGCGTTGCGCCAGCTGGGGGTGCATCCCTCCGAGGCGCCGGTCAGCGTCCAGGGTTTCGGCAATGTCTCCCAATATGCCATCCGCCTCTATCAGCAGCTCGGCGGAAAGGTGCTTTGCGTCTCCTGCTGGGACCAGAAGGACCAGACCTCCTATTCCTACCGCCGCGCCAACGGCGTCGATCTCGACGAGCTCCTTTCCATCACCGACCGATTCGGCGGCATCGACCAGCAGAAGGCGGTGGAGCGCGGGTACGAGAAGCTGCCGGGGGACGCCTGGCTGACCCAGGACGTGGTGGTGCTGATGCCGTGCGCGCTGGAGAGCCAGATCACGGCGGCCAACGTGGAGTCGATCCGCCCGACCGTCCGGTTGATCGCGGAGGGCGCCAACGGACCGACCACGCCCGACGCGGACAAGGTGATCCGGTCACGGAACATCTTTGTCATCCCCGACTTCCTGGCCAACGCCGGCGGCGTGACCTGCAGCTATTTCGAGCAGGTGCAGTGCAACATGAACTACTACTGGGAGCGCGACGAGGTGCTCGGCAAGCTCGACACCAAGATGACCTCGGCTTTCCACGCAGTCAGCGAGCTGGCTTCCCGGCGAGGGCTGTACATGAGGGACGCCGCCTACGTCATCGCGGTCAACCGGGTCGTCGAGGCCTGCCGTGCGCGGGGCTGGATCTAGCATGAACATGCCGGCGCTGCCGGCCTTCGATCGCAAGTTCCTCGAGGGAGCCGAACCCTTCACCATGATCGGGAGCGGCTCCCTGGGAGGAAAGGCGCGGGGCTTGATCGAACTCTCGGTGGCGCTCCAGACGTGCCTCGAGCCCTCGGCCTCCCCCGGGGTGGAAGTCTACATCCCCCGCTTCGCGGTGATCGGCACCGATCTGTTCGATCTATTCCTGAAAGAGAACGATCTGTACAAGGTGGCGCTCTCCGGAGCATCGGATCCGGAGATCACGCGCGAGTTTCACCGGGCGTCCCTGCCCGTTCAGCTGGTCGGAGATCTGCACGCGTTGGTCTCGCACCTGCACGTGCCATTGGCGGTCCGGTCGTCCAGTCTTCTCGAAGACGCCATCGAACATCCCATGGCCGGCGTCTACGCGACGAAGATGACGCCGAACAATCAGTATGACAGCGACATCCGGTTTCGCAAGCTGGTCGAAGCGATCAAGCTGGTCTGGGCTTCCACATTCTTCGCCTCCGCTCGTGGCTATCTGGCCGGGATCGGCCGGGATCCGCGCGAGGAGAAGATGGCGGTGATGATCCAGGAGCTGGTCGGTCTCCGCCGACGCGACCGCTTCCATCCTGATCTGGCCGGGGTGGCCCGGTCGTACAACTTCTATCCCACGGGGCACGCCCGGCCTCGGGAAGGGGTGGTGAGCCTCGCCCTGGGCCTGGGAAAGACCATCGTGGATGGCGGCCGCTCGTGGACCTACTCTCCCGCCTACCCGCGAGCCAACCCGCCGTACAACTCGATCCGCGACCTGATGCAGCAGACCCAGACCGACTACTGGGCGGTGAACATGGGGCCGATCACGGACTACGACCCCCTCCGCGAATCCGAGTACCTGATCAAGGTCGGTCTGGAAGAGGCGGAGGAGGATGGCCTCCTCGCCATGACGGCCTCGTCCTACGACCATGAAGCGGACCGTCTGGTTCCGCACCTGGACCGGCCCGGGCCACGAGTCGTGACCTTCGCTCCCCTGCTCGTGAACGAACGCGTGCCCCTCAACCGCGCCCTGGTGGCCCTGCTCGCATGCTGCGAGCACGCGGCGGGCACCGAGGTGGAGATCGAGTTCGCGGTCAACCTGCCGCAACGATCGGGAGAGGCGGCGCGACTCGGCTTCCTCCAGGTGCGTCCGCTGCTGGTCTCCGAACAGACGGTCGAGATTGCGCCGGAGGACCTGGAGGCCGAGGATGTTCTCGTCTCCAGCGACAGCGCCCTGGGCAACGGTTCCATCGATTCCCTCGTCGATATTGTCTATGTGAAGCCGGAGACCTTCGATTCGGCCAAGACCCGGGCTATCGCCGCGCAGATCGAGGAGGTCAACCGCGCTCTGCTGGCGGACAATCGCCGTTACGTGCTCATCGGATTCGGTCGGTGGGGAACCAGCGATCCCTGGCTCGGCATTCCCATCACCTGGGGGCAGATCTCCGGCGCTCGCGCCATTGTCGAGTCATCTCTGCCCCAGGTGGTGGCGGACCCCAGCCAGGGTTCCCACTTCTTCCACAACGTGACCAGCCTGCGCATCTTCTACCTTTCCGCGGGCACGCGTGGCCGCGGCGTGCAGTGGGATTGGCTGCGGGAGCTTCCGGCCATATCGGATACGGAATTCGTGAGACATGTGCGGGTCGAATCTCCCCTCGTGGTCCGCGTCGATGGACGCAGCGGCCGTGGCCTTATCGCCAAGACGCGGACCGTGCGGCCGAGCTGACGAGGCGCTGATTCGGCCGGTCGCCGGCCTCCGCCTCGCTCAATGGCCGGGGCTGTTCATTCTACTACCGGAGAAGGGGGTTCACTTCGGTGGACAAGCAACCTGATCAGCCCGCGCCGGGCGCTCGACCGGCGAAGCCGGCGGAGAAGCCGGTCGACGACGCACTTCGCGTGCTCCGGGAGCGCGCCAAGGAGCTCAACTGTCTGTATGCGGTGGAGGAACTCCTTCGGGAGCCGTCTTCCGATATCAGCCGCCTGTTCACGGCCGTTGTGGATACGATCCCGCGCGGATGGCAGTGGGAGCCGATCTGCCGGGCGCGTATCGAGTACGAGGGCGCGGTCTATCAACCGAGGGACTTCGTGGCCGTCGGGCACGTGCTCCGCAGCGCCCTTCACGTCCAGCGGGACGAGGTCGGGGCGGTCGAGGTCTGCTACATCGAGGCTGCCCCGGAGGCCGACGAAGGTCCGTTTCTCCTCGACGAACGACGGTTGCTCAACACCATCGCGGAGCGGCTTGGCCACTTTCTCGCCCATCGCCGGCTGCAGCGGGCATTGCAGGACCTCGCCGGATCGCGAGGTTCCCAGAGCGGCGGGGAGTGGGAAGTCGTGCTCGATTTTCTCCACCGCACCGACAAGAGGCTCTACCTTCGAGTCGCGCGCAAGATGCTCAATCATCTTGCCTGGGGCGGCGTCCACGAAGCCGTCGACCTGCTCCGCTCCTCAGACCTCTCGGCCGTGCCGATGCAGGAGGAACTGGAGGACGAAAACCGCCCGATCGGGAAGCGCACGCCGGATCCCCTGAACGTCGCGCAGGAAGCGTTTCGGATCGCGCGTCAGACCCTGCGTTCGGACGAGATCCTGGGCTGCATTCGCACCTGGATCAAGGAAGACAAGTCCACCTTCCTGGTCAATGCCATCGAAGCCCGCAACAGCTCGCTCGGCGACATCCGAGCGGCCATCGGAAGATATCATCAGCTCGGTCCCGAGCAGATCGAACTCTCGGCTGCGTCACAGAAGGGTCTTCTCGTCTCGCTGATACAGCGGTTCTTCACGGATCAGCTCGAGTTCATCAACATTGCGAAGAGGTTCCTTCGGATCGACGACTTCTTCCCGCTCCTGGAGACGGTCATCTACCCTCCGGCCAGCCACGGGAAACTTGGCGGAAAGAGCGCCGGGCTCTTCCTGGCGATGGCGATCCTGCGCGCCGCCGGTGAGCGATTCCCCGAACTCTCCTCCGTCAAATCTCCCAGGACCTGGTACATCGTCTCCGATGGACTGGTGGACTTCATTCGCCTGAACAGCCTCGAGGAAGTTCATAACCAGAAGTACGTGGAGATCGACCAGGCTCGCCGTGAGTACCCTCACATCGTGCAGATCTTCAAGAACTCCCGTTTTTCATCGGAGATGCAGGACAAACTTTCCGTGCTCCTGGACGACCTGGAGGGAAAGCCCATCATTGTCCGCAGCTCCAGCCTCCTGGAGGACCGGCTCGGAGCCGCCTTTTCGGGCAAGTACAAGAGCCTCTTCCTGGCCAATGAGGGGACGAAGCGGCAGCGGCTGGCCGCTCTCACCGACGCTATCGCGGAGGTGTATGCCTCGATCTTCGGACCGGATCCGATCGAGTACCGGGCCGAGCGCGGGCTCCTGGACATGCACGAGGAGATGGGGATCATGATCCAGGAGGTGGTGGGGCAGAGAGTCGGGCCCTACTTCCTCCCTGCCTACGCCGGCGTCGGATTCAGCCATAACGAGTTCCGCTGGTCGCATCGGATCAAACGCGAGGACGGGCTGTTGCGTGTCGTCCCGGGCCTCGGCACGCGCGCGGTCGATCGTGTCAAGGACGACTATCCGATCCTGCTTGCCCCGGGCCAGCCGGGGTTGCGCGTCAACATCAGTGCCGAGGAGGTTCTCCGCTACTCCCCGAAGAAGATCGACGTGATCAACCTGGAAACGGGCGCCTTCGAGACGATCGACGCCCACGAGCTTCTTCGCGATTTCGGACGCGAGTACCCAGCGGTTCATCACCTGGTCTCGATTGTGAAAGACCATGGTCTCGCGATCCCGCCAGCGTTCGGGCCCGACTTCGAGAGGGACGAGGTCGTCATCACCTGCGACGGCCTCGTCCGGAAAACGCCGTTCATGCAGACCATGCGCCAGATGATCTCCGTGCTCGAGGAAGCTCTCGAGACCCCGGTCGACATCGAGTTCGCGTCCGACGGGACAGACCTGTATCTCCTCCAATGCCGGCCCCAAAGCCACGCCGTCGACAGCACCCCGACCGTGATCCCCAAGAACATTCCGCCGGAACGGGTGATCTTCACGGCCGAGCGGTATGTGAGCAACGGCCGGGTGCCGGTCATCACGCATATCGTCTATGTCGATCCGGATCGGTACAACGAGATCTCCGAGCTCGACGACCTCAAAGCGGTGGGCAAGGCGGTCGGCCGCCTCAACAACCTCCTACCGAAACGGCAGTTCATCCTGATGGGTCCCGGCCGGTGGGGGAGCCGGGGCGATATCAAGCTGGGCGTCAACGTCACCTATTCGGACATCAACAACACGGCCATGTTGATCGAGGTCGCGCGGAAGAAGGGGAGCTACGTTCCCGACCTCTCTTTCGGGACGCACTTCTTCCAGGACCTCGTGGAATCCGGCATCCGCTACCTCCCGCTCTACCCCGGAGACGAGGGGATCATCTTCAACGAGGTCTTCCTGGCGCGCTCGCCCAGCATTCTGGCCCGCCTGCTCCCGGAGTTCGACACGCTGGCCGGGGTGATTCGGGTGATCGACGTCCCTCAAGCGACCGGGGGCCTGGTGCTGCGCGTCTGCATGAACGCCGATCAGGACCAGGCAATCTCGTACCTCGCTCCCCCCTCGGTCGCCCCCGGCGACATCATCGAGCCGGCGACGCATGAGGAAGCGCTCCCTGAGCACCATTGGCGCTGGCGCATGTGGTTCGCCGAGCGGATCGCCGGCAGCATGGATCCCAGGCGCTTCGGCGTGCAGGCCATGTATCTCCTGGGAAGCACCAAAAACGCTTCGGCGGGTCCCGCCAGCGACATCGACCTGCTCATCCACTTCCGGGGCGACGAGGAGCAGCGGAGCGCTCTCATGCTCTGGCTCGAGGGCTGGAGCCGGTGCCTCGCCGAGGTGAATTTCGTTCGCACGGGTTACACGGCGACGGGTCTGCTCGATATCCACATCATCACCGACGAGGACATTGCGGCCAGGGACAGCTTCGCCGTAAAGATCGGAGCGATCACGGACCCGGCCCGGCCCCTCGTGCTGGGCCGCGATTCCGGCGACGAAAGCATCTCGAGCTGAGGTCGGGAGGTTTGCGGCTTCTGCCTCCCGGCTTCCCGAGGCCGCCCCATTCGGGCCTGCGTTCGCGGGCGCGTGTCGGGGGGGCCTAGCCTCAATGCGTCAGAAATCCACGGCGCAAAGCGGTAGAACCTCGCGCCATAGCACGACATCTGGCGACGTGCTCGCCCTCCCCAATGCTCACATAGCGCACTGGCTATGCTCCGCTTGGTGAGGGCTGTGCGCG
>JAKQSZ010000017.1 GCA_029569475.1 Candidatus Eiseniibacteriota bacterium
CGGCGCGCACAGCCCTCACCAAGCGGAGCATAGCCAGTGCGCTATGTGAGCATTGGGGAGGGCGAGCACGTCGCCAGATGTCGTGCTATGGCGCGAGGTTCTACCGCTTTGCGCCGTGGATTTCTGGCGCATTGAGGTTAAGCCCGACCGGAAAAACCCGGGTCGGATTCCACAGCCTGTGCGGTTTTTGCGGCGCCGTTCGTCAGACCAGAGTAACAACCATGGAGCCCGCAGGGCCCGGACTGGTCCTGGTCGAGACGCGCTTGTCGCGCAGGAGGAACGCCAATGTCGGACACCCACCGTCGCATAGGATCGCTCTTGCGGCCGATCCTCGCCGTGCTCGCCGCTTTCGCGGTCTCGTTTGCCCTGCCCTCCTTGACGGCGGCTCCGGCGCAGGCATACCTGTCCATCATCCGGCAGGGGGCCGAGAGCCGCGGCTCCCGGGAGACGGGCGACCTGCACGGACGATCGGTGGCCACCGGAGATTTCAACCGTGACGGCTTCGACGACCTCGCGGCGGGGGCGCCCTTCGAGGACGTCGATGGTCGCAGCCTGGCCGGGGCCGTCGTCGTGAACTTCGGATCGCCCTTCGGCCTGAAGCGGGAGGGGGCGCAGTTGCTCCTGCAGAGCGACGGCCACACGCTCCAGCAGGGCGCGCAATTCGGCTGGGCCCTCGCGGCGGGCGACTTCGACGACGACGGGTACGACGACCTCGCCATCGGGGCGCCTGGGGTGGACGCCGATCCCGATCACGTGAACACGGGCCTGGTCCTCGTCTATGCCGGCGGCCCGGGCGGCCTCTCCTACTGGCATTACCTCTGGCAACCCGCCGGCGGCGGCGTTCCCGAATCCAACGACGCATTCGGATACGCGCTCTGCGCGGGGAACTTCGACGGCCTCTCCGGAACCAACGCCGACCTCGCGATCGGCTCTCCCGGAGAAGATGGCGACGCCGGGGTGGTCTTCTGGTTCACCGGCTCGACCCAGGGGCTGCTGAACGGCTCAAGCGGCTGGTTCAAGCAGTCGACCCTGGGAGGGACGAACGTGGCCGGGGACCGCTTCGGTTACAGCCTCGCGGCCGGCCAGATGGAGGGTGGGCTCTACGAGGATCTGGTGGTCGGGGCGCCCTTCAAGGAAGTCGACGGCGTCACCGACGCGGGCGTGGTCTGGCGCGTCGTCGGCTCCTCCACCGGCCCGAACACCGCCACGGCGCGGATGATCCGGCCTGACGAAGGAGACCTGCCCAACGCCCCCTATCCGGAGGGCTGGTTCGGTTGGTCGGTCGCTGCCGGCCGCTTCTGGGGAGGCAACTACGATGGACTGGCCATCGGAGAGCCGGGACGGAGCTACTTCGGCCATCCCCGGTCCGGACGGGTCGTCGTCGGAAAGGGAGGTCTCTTCGGCATCAGCTTCTCCGGGGGCAACGAGGTCACCTTCTTCCAGGATGACGTGGGCTGGGGGCTCGCCCCCAACGATGGGTTCGGCCGGACGCTCGCCGCCGGATACTACGATGCCGTCGACGGGGGCGAAGAGCTGATCATCGGCTCGCCCACCGACAACTCCAACGGCGCGGCGGGCAATTCCGGGGTCATCTCCGTCGTCTTCGGCGGTCCGAGCGGGCCCGGTTCCCATGGCTACCTCAGTTGGGCGCAGGACGCCTTCAGCGACGACATCGCCGCCAACGACCAGTTCGGGACCTCCCTGGCCGTCGGGCGTTTCGACGACACGGGATGGGGCAACCTGGCGGTGGGCGCCCCGGGCGAGGACTCCAGCACCGGCCAGGTCGTGATTGTCGCCCCCTGGCGCCAGCATCTCTACGACGGCGGCCGCGCCTTCCTTGCGGCCGATTGCGAGGGCAACTGGGTTCTCGCCCACAAGCCGTTCGACGAGCTGCAGATCGCCAGCACGACCAAGATCATGACGGTGCTCCTGGCCTGCGAGCGCATGTCCCTGCCCACGAACGACCCCAACTACGTGAGCCCCAGCACCACGTACGACGTTCCCGACTGGATCCGGGAACACATCGGGGGCTCGCGTTACGAATTCTTCAACGACCAGCGCGTCACCCTGTGGGATCTGGTCCATTGCTGCATCTTTCCCTCGGGAAACGACGCGGCCTACGCCATCGCGGATCTCCTCACGGGCAGCATCAACTGGTGGGGCGGCGCCTACGACAACACCTGCCAGTTGTTCGTGGGGCAGATGAACGCCCGCGCCGCGCAGCTCGGGATGACCCACACAGACTTCACCAATCCGGCCGGCCTCGACAAGGGGAACCCGTACTCCTGCGCCGCGGACCTCTGGCGCCTGGCCCGAGCCGCGATGGACAACGCGCTGTTCCGGACAGTGGTAGGGTCCACCTCCTACACCTTCAACACCAGCGCGGTCTTCGGCGGGATTCGCGTCGACTACCAGGACACGATCAACTACGGTTGGCTCCAGTCCATGCAGAGCTACAATCCCGGCTTTGACGGCATCAAGCCAGGGCGCACCCCCAAGGCCCGCAGAACCGGGGTATTCTCCAACACGCCCGGGTGGCTGGACCCGGCGCTGGCGGTCAGCCTCGGCCATGAGGAGAGAGCCGGCATCCGCGCCTCCGGCGATGCTCTGATGGACCTGGCGCTGGCGGCCTGCGGCGGCAATCTGGCGCGGCCCGCCTCGCCGGCCGCTCCGCTGCTGGCCTCCGCGAATCCCCCGTTGTCTCCGGTCGCTTCCCGCTCACCGCTCGCCGAGGAGGAGGGCTTCCGCCTCGACTATGGCAGCCTCTCGACCTATGCGGGCGACCGCGCCGGAGGAGGAGCGGAGCTGCCGCCCGCGCCCAACCCGGACCACCCCTGGGCCCAGATCGATCTGCTGCGGCCGACCGGCGACGGACTGACGGAGTGCAGCCTGGAGGCTTTGCGCAGCGGCGAACTCGAGCTGTCGCCGAACCGGCAAGCCACGCTCGGCGTCGGACCCTTCCAGTCCCACGGCGGACTCGGCTTCATCAACCATGGAGACTCCACCATCACGATCCTCGTCGAGACCCCGCACACCGGCACTCCCCTGCCGTTCACGCTGGAACCGGGTGAGCGGGGCTCGATCGAGCCCTACCATGGATCGCAGGCTCCCGAGTTCCGCTACACCATCCGTAACGCCAGCCCGTCCGCCGTCGCGGTGGTGGGCGTCCTGGAACACTGGATCTGGGACATCGATGGGATTCCCGCCGGTCCGAACCCGTTCTTCTCCGCCGACCTGCGGCTCTCCGACGCCATGCAGGAGCAGGCCTTCCGCCTCCTCCTCACCGGCACCGATCCCGTGCCGGGACGCACCGTGCACCTGTCCATTCACGATGACGACGTCCTGGTCGACGCCAGCGACGTGCCCCGGCTCGAAGACGGAAACATCGGCGCGCGCGGGGTGTACGCCTTCCCCAACCCGTTCACGACGGCCACCCGCATCAGCTACGCGCTGAACGCTCCCGGGAAAGTCGGCCTGGAGATCTACGGGGTCGCCGGCAGGCGCGTGCGAGCCTTTGAACTGCCGCACGCCCAGGCGGGTTCGGCCTTCTTCGATTGGGATGGCAGCACCGACGAAGGCCACGCGGCCGCGCCCGGCGTGTACTTCTACCGGATGACGCACAACGGACACGAAGCAGGAAGGGGACGCGTCACCCTGGTGCGCTAAGGCGGGGAACCGCTGGCAGCGATACGGCGGACGGCGGCGCTGGCGTTCTGCGTCAGATCGAAAGCGCACGCCGTCATCGTCCGGCTCACCTCGGCCAGCGGGCGATGATGTACGCGCCGTACAAGAGGAGGAGGACGACCCCCTCCAGCCGGTGCAATAGGCGTCCCGTGTAGAGCAGGGGGATCACGAGCACGGTGAAGGCAATCATCGTCGCGAGATCCAGGGTCGATACCCCCGGCGCCCGCAACGGAGACGCCAGGGCCGCCAGGCCCAGAACTCCCAGGATGTTGAAGATGTTCGACCCTATCGCGTTGCCCACGGCGATGTCGGGCTGCTTGCGGAATGCCGCCACCACGGATGTGGCAAGCTCCGGCATGCTGGTTCCTGCAGCCACAATGGTGAGGCCTATCACGGCCTCGCCGACACCGAAGGCCCGGGCGAGGTCAACCGCTTGGTCGACCAGCAGGTTCGCTCCCAGCACGAGCGCGACCAAGCCCCCCGCAATCAGGAGCGCATCCATGGCCCAGTGCCGCCCTGTCTGGGACGCGGGAGCCTCCCCGAGAGCGCCAGCTCCGGCCTTCACCTGCCGGCGGGCCAGAACGACGTTCAGCCAGGCATAGGCGACAAGCCCCGCCAGGAGCAGAGCCCCTTCCAGCCGAGTCGCCGTGTGATCCAGAAGCACCAGCGGCAGCAGAAGAGCCGCTCCCAGGGCGATGGGAGCGTCGATCCGGATCACCTGTCCATGGACCGGAATCGGACACAGCAGTGCCGCACAGCCGAGAATGACCCCGATGTTGAACACGTTCGAACCGACCGCGTTCCCGATCGAGATGTCGCCTTGCTGGGACAGAGCCGACTTGATGCTGACCACGAGTTCGGGCGAACTGGTCCCAAACGCGACCACCGTAAGGCCGACAGTCAGGCGGCTGAGACCGGCGCGACGAGCCAGCGATGCGCTGCCTCCAACCAGAAACTCCGCTCCTCCGAACAGGAGCAACAGCGCCACGCCGATGAGCGCGAGGTTACCGGCCATCGGGGGTCTCCATCAACGAACGCGACACAAGGACCTCGGGGCGTGGCGGCGCAACCTGCTGCCCACTCACGCGACGGTCTCCGTGTAGCCCGGGAGGCGTCGCGTGAGCCGTTTCACGATGTAGATGAACGCTCCGGTCAGCAGCAGATTGAACGCCAGGCTCAGCATCGCAACGGTCACGATTGGCCCGCCGATCCCATAGCTCAGAGAGATCACCAGCACCCCGGCGCCGACCTCGCCGCGAGGCCACATGCCGATCGCGACTGCCAGCCGCTCCCGCCAGTGTGCCTCTCTCCGGTAGCACAGCGCGGGAAACATCTTTCCGAGGTTGATCAGGGCGGTGAGCAGGATCACGTGCAAGGCCACCGCCGGCCAGGCCAACGGCGGCTGAGCCGCCGTCACCCGTCCCACTCCCTCGGAGCGCCCGAGGTCGGCCGCAGCCACCTCGGCCGCTGGAGCTCCGGCCGCGCGCAGGGTGGGCTCGACCGCCTGTGCCATCGAGCCGTCCGGAATCGCGGCTGCAGGACCCAAGATCCTCGGCATGGAGAGACCGACCAGGACCATGAAGACGGCTGCCACGGCCGTGGCCGCTCGACGTTCCGCCGGGGTCTCGATCTCGTGGTGCGCCTGCGGCTCGTTGTCCCCGAGCGGGTGATGTGGTCGGGCCATGACGCAACCGACCACAAAGGCCGGGAGCAGCACTTCGATGTGGATCGGGACGGACTCGTCGATCAGCCTGGAGCCCTTGTAGACGAGTTCGCTCCCCAAGGCGATGGCCACGGCGTACCCGAGCACCCAGGGCCACGTCACGGGCAGACGGGTCCGGTGGAGGAACACGTAGGCCACCGCCAGCATCGCCCCCATGACCAGGACGATGAGCCCGAGCTGCCAGGCCAGACCGACCATCATCATCTTGAGCGGGATCATCAGCAAGACAGTGTCGAGGTCATCGAAGATGGCAAGAATCCGGGCCTTCCGGAAGAGCCACGTCGTGCCTAGACCCGCCGCCACCAGCATGGAGAAGAGCACCCCGGCGGAAGTCGGCGCCGCGAAGCGGCCCGCCAGAAGCGTCTCCTGCCATGCCGCCATCGTTCGCCAGGTGTCCGGTGGGAGGAGCACGAACACAAAGTAGGCGCTGGCGAACAGCCATGGGAAGCTGGCCGCGGTAAGCGCCACCAGGTAGTCCCATCCGTACTGCTTCAGGTTGGACTTGTCTACATCGAACTCGTATCCAACACGGATCATGATGAACGAAAGACCGACCATCGTGAGAACCCGTACGACGTTCGCGATGGCGGCGTAGCCGGATCGGAAGAGGCCGGGCAACCATTGGGACCCGAGAAGACCGAGGAGAAGCAGAGTGGAAAACAGCGCGACCCTGAGCATGCCCTTGCACCCGCGTTGGTTGTAGTACCTTTGATCCTTGACTACCGACTGCCAGCGACGCACCTGACACCAGGCGTGCACTACGATTGCACGACCCCTGGCACGACGCGGCCCAGGCTAGCAAAAGAGGCATACCCTGGGCAACGGCTTGACCGGTCCAGGCACACCCGTGGAAGTCCCACCGGGACGGGGCCGCTTGGCGTTCGGCTCCTCGTCGAAGCGTCCGGCGCGCGGAGGGATCTGGCCCGCACTGCCGTGAGCGTCCCGGGCTGGCGACTGCACGACGGATCGGAGGCGTCACGCTTGCTTGATCATTCGCTCCACGGTGTCAAGCAGGGCGGTTCGTGCGATCGCTCGGCCACGGGCGGAGGAGAGCGCAAAGGAAGCCTCGCTCAAGGCGGAGCGCAGCACGTGGACCAGGGCGTCGTGCGCGGCATGGTCCCCCGCGTCCACCGGGTAACACGCGTACTCGCGGAGGGAGACGGAGGCAGCCAGAACCTCTGCCGCCTCCGCGGGTCTCGCCTTCGAGGCCAGCCAGCGTGCTGCAAGCTCCAGCAGGCGCGCGAGGTGCTGCATGTTCTCGTCGCGGCGTAACGCGGAACAGGCTTCCAGCAGAAGGGCGAGCGCCTCCGGCGTGCCCGCCTGGATCTCGACGGCGGCGAGATAGATGAGTCCGATCGCCAGGTGTGCGGAATTCGCCGCTGCCCTCTGCACCGCGAGGCTCTCGTGCAGGAGTTCCCGAGCGCGTGGCAGGTCTCCCCTCTGGTACGCGGCGTATCCGAGGTTGGATTGGAGAATGGCGACCGTCGTCGTCTCGCCGAGTTCTCGCAGCACCTCGATCGCCTCGCGGTAGTGCCGCTCGCAGGCGTCGAGATTGCCCGCGCAGCCCTCGACGACCCCGAGGTTGCCCAGCGAGTGCGCCATCGCCACCTTCGCCCCCCCGGCCCGGTGGATCTCGATCGACTCCCGCAGCAGGGCGCGCGCCCGGTCATACTCCTGGGCGATCCGCGCGAGATTCCCCAGGGAGGCCAGACCCGATCCGATGAGGCGCTTGGAGTCGATCCGCCGAGCCATCGCGGTTCCCGCCTCGGCCCATCCCCGAGCCGCCTCGATGTCCCCGGTCTGGGTCAAGGCGGCACTCAGTCCGAGCATGGCGTAGGAGAGCAGAGGGGCCTCTCGCGTCGCGCGCCGGATCACCTTCTCCGTCAGGGCGATCAGCTCCCGGTACCAGCCGCGCATCATCCAGCTCTCCCTCACGGTGACCCAGAGCTGGAAGACAGAGGCCTCGTCCGCATCTCTCTCGTCCATCGCGCCGGCCGGTGAAGACAGGCGGCCTCGCCACTCCCCTGCCGCAGCGGCTCTCCGCCCCCCCGGCGAGAACGGTTCGGCGACATCGGCGGCGGACGAGGACGGTTCGGCCGCGTCGGCGGCGGGCCGGGTGGCCTGGTCCAGGATCGCGCGGAGGTTGTCCCGTTCGTCCGCCAGACGTTCCAGCGCGTCGTCCTGTTCCGGGCCGAAGAGGCGCGGCCGTTGCCGCGAGGCGAAGCGCTCGCCCCACTGGAGGAGCCGCCTGGTCGTTGCCTCGGCCTCTCCCGATGTGCGGAGGTGCTCCGCCGAGGTCCCACGGACCAGCTCGAGCAGACGATAGCGCGGGCGAGGCTCGGGTTCGAAGTGCGCGAGGGACGCTTCGACGAGGCTGGTCAACAGCTCGACCACTGGTTCGCCATCGATCGTGGCCTCCGAGGCCTCGCCCGGCAGGTCGGGCGCCGGATCCGGCCTGCCCTCCCTCGTGGTCTCCGGCCGCGGGTCCCGGCAGACTTCCTCGGCGGCTTCGAGCGTGAAACCGCCCGCGAAAACCGAGAGACGATCGAGCAGCTTCGCCTCGGCGGGCCGCAGCAGGTCGCGGCTCCAGGCAATGGATCCCCGGATGTTGCGGTGCCGGTCCGCGGCCCTGGGGTCGCGGCCGCTCAAGAGGCGGTCGTCCGCTTCGAGGCGCTCGGCTACCACGCGAATGCCCAGGGTGACCGCGCGCGCGGCGGCCAGCTCGATCGCCAGGGGAATGCCGTCGAGCCGTCGCACGATCCGGCTGACGAAGGGAGCATCCGCGGGGGTCAGAGCATATCCGGGCCGGCCCCGCGCCACGCGGTCGATGAAGAGCCGCACGGCATCCGCGTCGAGGATGGAGAGCGCCGCGCCTGGCCTGGATACATCCGCAACCGGCGCCCTCTCCCCTCCCCGGGGCACCGAGAGCGAAGGGACCCGATAGATCCGTTCGTCTTCCACCCGCAGGGGGATCTGGCTCGTGGCCAGGATGCGGAGGCGCGGCGCCGCGGCGAGGAGCGAGCGCGCGAGCCCCCGGCACGCCGCCACGAGGTGCTCGCAGTTGTCCAGGACGAGCAGGGCCGAGCCTCCGGCCAGGTGGTCGGCCAGGCGCTCCAGCGGTTCCTGCCCGGCATGGTCCTTCAGCTGGAAGGCATCCATGACAAGAACGCCGACCAAGGCATCCGAGGTCGCTCCGGCCAGGTCCACCCAACGGCCTCCGAGCGTCATGGCCGGGGCCACTTCGAGAGCGACGCGGTGGGCCAGGCGCGTCTTGCCCGCGCCGCCAGGGCCGGCCACGGTCACCAGGCCCGGCTCGAGCAGGAGCCGTCGCAGGGCGCGTGTCTCCTGGTGGCGGCCGACGAAGCGCGTGGAGAACGTCGGGAACCCTGGGACCATGCATCCGGGGTCATCGGACGGGAGCTGCGGCCCTCCCGGAGCGAGGTCTTCCTCGATGGCCGCCCGAAGCGCGAGTTCCATCTCTTTCGCGGTCGCCGGCCGGCGCACAGGGTCCACCGCCAGCGCTCTCTCGATAGCGCGCCCCAGAAGCGCGGGGAGGCCGGGGCGCGCGTCCGCGAGCGGCAGCCGCTCCCCTCTCCGGTGACGATCGAGGAGCTCGGCCCAGTCGGGAGCCTCGACGGGATGCCGGCCGGTCAAGAGGCGATACAGCACCGCGCCAAGCGCGTAGAGGTCCGCTGCGACGGAGGCCGGCCCTCCCTGCAGGAGTTCGGGGGCCATGAAGAACGGGGTGCCGGAGTGGATCCCGCCTCGCGCCTCGAGGCGTACGCCCGCGCCGAAGTCGAGGAGCAGCGTGCGGCCCGACTCCTCGCGCATCGCATTGGCGGTCTTGACGTCGCCGTGAATCAGCCCCGCGGCGTGAACGGCGGAGAGAGCACGCGCCAGGTCGCACCCGGCCCGAATGGTCACCTCCGCGGATTGAGGACCAAGCCTCTGCAGGCGTTGCTCCCAGGTCTCGCCGTCCAGAATGTCCGTCCAAAAACCGATCCGGCCGTCCCGCAGCTCGACCCCGTGGATGGCCGGCACGTTGGGATGGCGCACCCGGGCGTGCAGGCGCGCTTCTTCGAGGGCGCCAGCCAGGCCGCCTTCGGAGGCGTCGGCCGATGCCGGGCCCTCCTCGAGGGTCAGCCGCAGCTTGAGCGCCACCTCGCGTTGCAGGGCGGGATCGTAGGCGCGAAACACCACGCCGAAGCTCCCGGCCCCGATCCGTTCCCGCACCTCCAGGGAGCCCCACCGGAACGGAAGCGGGGGAAAGCCGCCCCCGCCGGGCCCACCGGGTTCAGAGGAGGCAAAGGGGGCAGACCGGACAGAGGCGGCGGACGAAGCCGCGGCGTCGGAGGGGGAGGCGGCGCCCGACGAGGGATCGCCTGGCACGGCTGGATCCTGGCGCCCCAGGCTCACGCGTGCCATGGAGGCAAGACGGGAGATCATGCGGATTCGCGACGCGTGCTGCGGATGCTCCCGGGCCAGTCCCTCCCAGTCGACCGCTTCGCCGTCGGCGGCTCGCCGTGCGGCCTTTCGCACGGGGTCAGGAAGCGTCATCCATGGCCTCGGCCAATCGGAGGATGGCGCGGGTGACCTGCATGCGGACGGCGTTGGCGGAGCTTCGGCCTAGCGCTCGAGCGATTTCCTCGAAGGTGAATCCGAACTCGATCCGCAGGATGACCGCCTCTTGCTGGGCCACCGAGAGCGACTCGAGCGCGCGTTGGTAACGATCGATCATGCCCCGGCCCAGGGTGGCCTCCAGAAGCGCCGGCCGGTCGTCCTCGAGGTCCACCGTGAGGGGATTCCGCGGCGGCCTTCTCCCCGCCCGGCGGAGCTCGTCACGCAGGCAATTCAAGGCCACCGTGCGCAGGTAGGCGAAGAACCCGCCCGGCGCCGTCGCCCGCACCTGGTCGACCCTCCGGAGCGCCCGGACCAGCGCGACGCTCACCAGGTCATTGGTGTCCATCAGATCCCGCGCGTGCGCCGGCAAGCGGCCATGCGCCCAGCGCCGAAGTCCAGGCAGGAATCGCTGCACGAGGTCCTCACGCGCCTGTTCATCGCCGGTGCGGACTCGCTGGAGCAGCGCTTGTGTGCTATCTAGCAACGGCTTCGACATACGCTCACTTCGACGAAGGCGAGCCCGGACCATCCATCACGACGGCTCGCCGAAGAGCTCCCGTTCGGTCAGCTCGCAGACGATGTGCCCCGCCAGGATGTGCGCCTCCTGGATCCGCGGCGTCTCCACCGCGTCCACCGCCAGCAGGTGATCGCAGCAGGCCGACATCGGCCCGCCCCCGCGGCCGGTGAAGCCGACCGTGACCAGACCCAGACCACGCGCCGCCTCGAGCGCCCGCAGGACGTTGGGCGAGCGGCCGCTGGTGGAAAGGCCCACCGCGACATCTCCCGCGCGGCCGATCCCCTCCAACTGACGGCTGAAGACGTGCTCGTAGCCATAGTCGTTGCCGATGGCCGTGAGCGAAGAGGTGTTGACCGCAAGCGACAAGGCCGCGACCGGCTTGCGCTCGAGGTAGAACCGGCCGGCCAGCTCGCAGACCATGTGCTGGGCATCGGCCGCCGATCCCCCGTTGCCGAAGAAGATCACCTTGTGACCGTCGCGGATGGCCTGCGTCCACACCTCCGCCAGCCGCTTCAGGAGCGGAGCCTGGGAGATCAACCACTGCTTGAGGCGGATCGACTCCTGGATCCGGGCCTCGATTTCCTGGACCGTGATCATGCTGCGTTTCCCCAGTTCTCAGGCCGGCGCGGAGAGCTCCTCGATCGCCCGCACCATCGGATCCCAGCCGTACTTCGCTTTCTCTGCCCGGACCCCCTGCGTGAAGGGCTCTTCCAGTTGCTCCTCATAGTAGCGCACGATGGCGGAGGCCAGGGCGTCCGGTTCCCCGGGGGGCACGACGAGCCCGGTGCGTCCGTCGAGGACGACCTCGGTCAGCCCTCCCACCCCCGTGCAGATCACCGGGCGCTCCAGCTGATAGGCGATCTGCACGATGCCGCTCTGGGTGGCCGAACGATAGGGGAGCACGACCACGTCGGCGGCCGAGAAGACCTCCGCCACCCGCTCATCCGGCAGATAGTCGTCCCGGAGCTGGACCACCTCGGACAGCCCGAGCGAGGCGACCAGCCTGACCGTGTCCTCGCGGCCCTCGTAGAACTCACCGGCGACCAGGAGCGTGGCGTCGATCCGCCGGCGGACCTGCGGCAGGGCGCGGATGAGGAGATCGAGCCCCTTGTAGGCGCGGACAAACCCGAAGAAGAGCAGCACGGGGCGGTCCGGAGCCAAGCCCAGGCGGCGACGCGCCTCCTCCTTGGGGAGGCGTTCGCCGAAGACGTTGTACAGCGGGTGCGGCACCTCGAGGAAGCGGGCGGAAGGATCCAGCGCCAGGAGATCCTTCCCGACCGCGGCCGACTGGACGATGTAGGCATCCGTTCGCCGCATGAGCCAGCGGGTCAGCATGAGATCCCCGGGGCGCCGCTCATGGGGGATCAGGTTGTCCACGACCATGATGGTGCGGGGCCGCCCTCTCCCGGCCAGCCGCTTGACCCTTCCCGCGATCGTGCCGAGCGATGGAGCGAAGAACGGCATCCAGTACTTGTACACCAGGGCATCGGGGTCGAACGACGCGATGTGCCGGGCGGCGCGCTCCCAGCTCCACGGGCCGATGGAGTCGACCAGCGGCGTGGCCGGATAGCGCACCGGACTTTCACTCGTGTCCAACTGGGACTTGCCGGGAAAGAGCAGCGACGGATACTGCCGGGTGTAGGAGACGAGCTTCACCTCGTGCCGTCGGCTGAGTTCCCGCGCCAGGATGGCCGTGTATTGCGCGATGCCGCCGCGCATCGGATGGGCGATACCGACGATGGCGAAGCGTCGCCTGGGTCCGGCCTCTCCCTGGAGCGGCGACGTCGCGCGAGAACGCATCAGGCCGGTTCCTGCACCGCCCAGGTCTGGAGGCCGCGCTCCTCGAAGGCAAACGGCACGATCCGGCCGCCGGCGCGTTCCAGGGCCTCCGCGACGAGGTGGCGGCTCACGAAGGGCACGAAGAACAGGAGATGTCCTCCGCCCCCGGCCCCCAGCAGCTTGCCCGCCGTGGCCCCGGCGGCACGGGCCGCCTCGTAGAGGGCATCCACCCGGGGTGTGCTGATCTCCGCCTGGAGCTTCTTCTTCCACTGCCAGGCGTCGTCCAGGGCGCGCCCGAACTCCGCCAGCCGTTCGGTCAGAAGGAACATCTTCATCTCCCAGGCCAGCCGCTTCATCTCATCGAGCGAGGCAACCACGTCGCCGGCGCCTTCGGAATAGGCCGCCATCTGCTTCTCCACGATACGGGCGGAAAGACGCGTGGCGCCCGTATAGCAGAGGAGCAGGGAGTACTCGAGCTCGTTGATGGTCTCGCGCCGCAGCCGCAACGGATTGACCACCGTGTAATCGCCGTGGAACTCAATGAAGTTGAATCCACCGAAGGTGGCGGCGTACTGGTCCTGACGGCCTCCCGAGATGCCCAGGTCCAGGCGTTCGATGCGATAGGTCAGCTCCGCCGTCTCGTAGAGCGTCAAGGGATGGCGCAGCCACTCGCTCACCACCCCGACCAGGGTCGTCACCATCGTGGACGACGAACCCAGCCCGCTCCCCGGAGGCGCGTCGGAGTGGAGGAAGATCTCGCAACCGCTCGGGAAGCCGTCAGGACGGAAGTGGTTGAAGACCCCCTTGACCAGATCCAGCTCGCCGTCGGCCACGAGGGGCTCGCCCAGCCGGTAGGAACGGCTCAGATCGTAATCCAACGAGGTGATGCGGACGATGTCGGCGTCCACCGGCCGGAGCGAGGCGTAGGCGTACTTGTCGATGGTCGAGGAGAGCACCACGCCGCCCCGCTCCTCGGTGTAGGGGGACACGTCGGTTCCCCCGCCACAGAAGCTGATGCGCAGCGGAGCCTTCGCCCGGTAGATCAAGATCCCGCCCCGGCCGGGCGCCGGCTGATGCGTTGAAAGACCTGCTCGGCCCGCGCCAGCCGCTCCGGGGTGCCGATGTCGAGGAAGAGAAAGCGCTGCTTCACCGCCCAGAGCCTCCCCTCTCGGGCCAGGGCCGGAAGGAGATCGGTTTCGAGGCCGAACTTCCCGGAAGGCAGTCCGTCGAAGAACCGGCGCCCGGTCGCATAGACCCCCGCGTTGATCCAACCGGGACCGCCGACGCCCTTCTCCCGGAAGCTCACGACCCGGCCATCGTCGATTTCCAGCGCCCCATAGTCACGGCAGTCGTCCTGATACACGGCGAAGAGCGATACGCCCCCGGGAGATGCGCTCTCGCGGCGGACATGCTCACGCAGCAGGTCCTCGAAGATGACCTCGGCGTAGGAGTCGCCGTTGAGGATCAGGTTCCACTCCGCGGCCTTCTCCCGCGCCAGGGCCAACGCCCCGCCGGTGCCCAGAGGCTCGCGCTCGCGGCTATGCTCGAACCGCTCCCCGTGGAAGACGCGCGCGACCTCATCGGCGCCATGGCCGAGGAGCAGGCAGATACGGCCGAAGCCCTGGCGTTCCAGCAAGCGGAGCGAGTAGCCCATGAAGGGAACCCCGGCAACCGGGATGATCGCCTTGGGACGGCACTCGACCTTGCGCAGGCGCGTCCCGAGGCCCCCGCACAGGAAGAAGACCTTCACGTGGGCCGGTGGCGGAGACTGGCTCGTTCCGGACGGTGTCGTCATTGGCCGCATTATGGTCCGGCGCGGTCGATCGCGCAACCGCCGCGCCGGGCCGTCCCGGCCGGCCGGGCCCTCGAGTATGACTCGCCGGATTCCCCCGCTATCCGGTGCGTCTCGTTCCCCGCCGGCGCCTAGGCGCCGGCCTCGGCGTGTCCACCGGTCGCTTGTTCAGTCGAACGTATAGCTGAGGGAGAGCCGGTCGGCGACGGCGCTGGATTGCCCGCTGATGAAGTTCGGTCCGTCGAAGAACAGCTCCTCGTGAATGGAGGCATCCAGGAGGAAGCTGCCGAACGTCAGGCCAAGCCCGAAGCTCATGTTGAACTCCAGGTCGCGCACGGTCCGCTCGGACGTGATCTCCCCCGCATCAGCCTTCTCATACCTGACCCGGTAACGTTGCGCTGCCCCCACCCGGGCCAGCAGCCAGGACCGGAGGCGGGACTCCAGCCCCAGGCGGAGGCCTGGCAGGTCCGCGACTCGTGTGATATTCTCCGGCGCTCCGTCTTCCTCGGTCCTGAGCTGGTACAGGTCGACCAGTTCCAACACGCCCACCACCATGTTGTCGGCGTCGATGTTGCAGGTCAGGCCGAGGCCCAAGGTGAGATCCGTTTGGGTGTAATCAATGGAAGCATCGGGCAGGCCGGCGGATTCGTCCTCGGCCTCCGTCACCAGGGTTCGCCAGCGGCCGTGAACCACGTAGCGCAACCGTTCTCCACTCCCCAGGAATGCGCGCGCCGCCAGGCCTCCCCCAAAGCCGTCCCACGACCGTGTCTCGCCCTCGGTTTCCCGTGTCGCCGACGGCGTCTCGAGGCTGAACGACGCGTCGACCCGCTCGCTGGACATCCCGGCGGCCAGCGCCAGGTAGCTGGCGGACTCGGTCATCTCCAACGGACCGTCGAGGTCGCTTCCATCCAGGCCCACGGTCAGCCCGGCGCCCCAATCCACCCCCGCCAGCCGCCGGCCATAGAGCAGGGTGGTCCCCCGATCCAGCTCGGCGTCGATCCCCGCGCCGACCTCGGGGGGAATGACGACCGCGACGGCGCGATTGAGGTAGAGGCCGGCCACCGAAGAGGGGGATATCCGGACCTGCGCGCCCGCGGTGTACTGCTCGTCCTCGCCCCGCACGCGCAACTCCGCGATCGCCTCACCGGCATAGCGGGAGATCGTCCCCGGAAAAGCGAAGACGTTGGAGTTGTCCCGCAGGTATGGCCCCACACCCCCCATGGAGGCGACCCTGGTCTCGGTGGACGAAGCGGGCTGGAACCCTCCGACGAGAAGCGCTACCGGAAGGATCGCGCGGAGCGAGAGGCGATGCTTGCGTGCCATGCTCGGACCTCCTGTTCCCCGGGCCGGCTCCAGGCCAACCCGGCCGAAGATACCGTAAGGGCCGCCGCGGTCAATCCATACCTTCAGTGGATGCGCCAGGCAGAACAGATGGGCCGCCTCCGTCAGGGCGGCGATCTGTTAGCATGGACTCCTTGCGAGGCTCCAGGATCCCCGTCCTTGCGCTCTGCTCGCAGAACGCCTGGCGGTGTTGGATCCCACAGGACAACCCAACCACAAGGAAGACAGCCAGTGAACTCGAGCAACCGGCCATCGCCCGGACCCGTTCGCCCTCTGGCGCAGCCGGACTTGCCCCATCCGGTGTTTCTGGCGGTCTGCCTGGCGGCTCTGGCGGCCGGGGCGGTGGTCAGGCTGCTGCCGTGCTTCGGAGACTTCTGGCTCGACGAAATCTGGAGCATCTTTGCGGTTCGCGAGATCGACAGCGTCCTCGGCGTCTTCACCCGGCTGCGCAACTCCAACAACCACCACTTGTACAGCCTGCTGATCGCCCTGATCGGCGATCCGGCGCAGGCCGCCTGGTACCGGATCCCATCGGCGCTCGCCGGCCTGGGTTCGATCGTGCTCGCCATCCGCATCCTTTCGCGGGAAGGACGCTACGAGGCGGCCATCGGCGCGATCCTTACCTCCGCCTCGTTCATGCTGATCCAGTTCTCCAGCGAGGCGCGCGGCTACTCTCTTGTGGTGTTCTTCTCGCTGGCCGCCTACCTGCTCTTCCTGGAGGACCGGCAGCGCCCGCGCGTCTGGACCGCGCTCCTTTTTGGCGTCTCGGTCATCCTCGGGGTCCTCTCGCAGTTGATCTACATCTTCTTCTACCTGGGCCTGGCGGCCTGGCACCTGGGCGCCCTGGGCCGCAGACCGGCGGCGGGGCGACGCCTTCCCCTGATCCCGCAGTTCGCCCGCCTGCACCTGCTCCCGGCGCTCGGCATACTGCTGCTGTACCTCGTCGACCTTCGGAAGATGGAGGTAGGCGGCGGTGACCATGTGCCGCTGAACGAACTCCTGGCCGCCACCGTCGGATTCACCGCCGGCCTGCCGGTTCGGGGGGCTCCCGGGTGGCTCTATGCCGCGGCGGCCGCCGCAGTCCTGACCCTCGGGCTCGTGGACATGGCGCGAAGGGACCGGCCGCGGATCTGGCTTTACGCGATCGCCGTTGTGGCGGCCCCGGTCGCGATCCTGGCCATCACGCGCCCGGTAGTGATCTCGCCGCGATATTTCGTCGTCGGAGCGGCGCTCTGGCTGCTGCTCGCGGCGCGGCTGCTGGCGGCCATGGTGCGCGCCGGAGGATACCGCCGCACCGCCGCCTTGCTGCTCGTGGCCCTCTTCCTGGCCGGCAACGCCCTCCATGCCGCCGCCTTCCTGCGCCTGGGCCGCGGCGGTTACCGGAACGCCTTGCGCTACATCTCCGCCCACACCGGCGGAGAGCAGGTGGTGTGCGGGTTCGACCACGACTTCCGCACCGGGCTCGTGGTGCGCTTCTACGCCGATCAGATCGCGCCGAAGACGCTCCTCTACCATCCGATCGGCCAGTGGCCGCGAGAGGGCACCGAGTGGATCATCGTCCACGCCGCCACCCGGCCGGACGAACCACGCGCCACGCTCACCGACGGCCATGGCAACCCGTTCCGGCTGGAGGCCGAGTTCGACTATGCCGGGATGTCCGGGTTCTATTGGGGCGTCTACCACAACCTGAGCTACGTCAGCGGCGGCCATGGCCCCCCAGCGCCGGACCCCGTCCCGCGGTGAGCGCGGGCATCACGCTGTCATCGAGCACCATCGACGGATCGCCGGCCCCGTCCCCCGGTCAGCGCGGGCGTCACTCGATCTCGGCATACTCCTGGTCCAGCAACCGCCGGCCATCCCTCCGCAGGAAGCGCGGCGTTCCGATGCCGAGGCGGTGGACGAAGCCTCCCCAGGCGGCCCAGAGGACGCCGAAGCCGTACCGGACGCTGCGCCCGAAGTTGATGCTCGAGGCCTCCGCGAAGTAACGAGTCGGGCAGGTGACTTCGGCGATCCGGTAGCCGTGGCGAATGATCTGGACCAGCATCTGGTTGTCGAAGACGAAGTCGTCGGAGTTCTCCAGCAGGGGCAGGTTCTCCAGGACCCGGCGATGGAAGGCGCGGTAGCCGGTGTGGTACTCGGAAAGCTTGTGCTTGAGGAGGATGTTCTCCGCCAGGGTCAGGAACCGGTTGGAGATGTACTTGTACAGGGGCATTCCCCCGGCGCGTGCGCCGATCCCCAGGATGCGCGAACCCAGAACGACATCGAACTCGCCGCAGGCGATCAGCGAGGCCATGGCGGTGACCAGCTTGGGCGAGTACTGGTAATCGGGGTGGACCATGATCACGATCTCCTCGCCTCCCCGCAAGGCTTCGCGATAACAGGTCTTCTGGTTGGCGCCGTATCCGCGGTTGCGCCGGTGGAGGAATGTCTGGATCCCCAGTTCGCGCGCCACCCGCACCGTCTCGTCGGCCGACTGATCGTCCACCAGCAGCACGCGATCCACCACGTCCTTGGGAAGCTCATCGTACGTCTGGCGCAACGTCAGCGCGGCGTTGTAGGCCGGCATGACGACACAGACGCGGTGACCTTGGATCATGAGCCCCCCGGCCGGTGATGACGAAGCCCTCGACCAGCCCTCCGGCGGGTTGCGGCGCTCCCTCGGTGGGGAGTCCGGAGGTGACGAAGCTCCGGCGACATCCTCACAGGCTTCCGAGTCTAGAAAAGGCTCCGGCCAGGGACAAGGCCGCGGCACCGGCCTCACCGTCGCTGGTCGCCCTCCGTTGCCCCACCGGGTCCGGGTCGTGATACTGTCGGGTTCGTTCCACCATGGCCCGTCACGGCGGGCCCGCTGATCATGGCATCCCAGGCAGTCCCAAGGAGTCCGATGCACCAAGGCCAAAGCCTCGTCCCGGCCGGCTCGGGAGTCTCACGGACCGGGGGAAGCCGTTGACGGCGCACCAGATGATCTGGTTCTGGGCGGTATCAGCCCTGATCTTCCTGGTTCCCGGAGCGCTGCTGGCCTGCCGGTCCGGACTGCTCTGGTCGCGGCTGGGTTGGGGGGAGCGGATCCTGCCGGCCTTCCTCCTGAGCGCCGCCCACTACGGCGCTGCCCACGCGATCGCCCTCGCCCTGCGGCCCACGCTCGCCTTCGGCATGGCGGTCTGGGCAGGCCTCCTGGGACTCACCCTGATCTGGTCCCTGGCCAGACGGCCGCTCCGGCGCGCCGCCTCCGTGAGCCAAGGGGCTTCTTCACCATCCTCGCGCCCGCCGGTGGCACACGCCGAGCCCGGGCGCCTGCCGGCCGAGCCATCAGGAAGCCGCCGGAGCTGGCTGCTGGCCGCTCCCCTGCTCGCCTTCGGCTTCGTCGCCATGCTGGTCGAAGGCGGGAGTCTGGGGTTCACGCACGACTCCCTCGACTATGCCGGCTACGTGAACCGCATCCTGGTGAGCGGCCGCTGTGACATCGCCTCCGCCGCCTACCCCGACGACGGGCAACTCGCGCCCGATCCGAGGCGCGGAACCTTCCACTTCGCGGGCGCCATGCTCTGCCGGCTCTCGGGGGTGGCCCCGGTCGAGATGTGGCGGGTCTTCCCTACCTTCCTGGTCCCGCTGGCCCTCTGGGTCTTCTTCGCGGCGTTTCGCCGCCTGCTGCAATCCGCCGCGGTAGCCGCCGCTTCCCTCTTCTTCTTCGTGGTATCCACGTTCTTTACCGGCGACCACTACATCAACAATCTCGCGTATGCCAGCCGGCTGGGCTGGGTGTACTCCTGGATCGGGCTCTGGGCGGTTGCGCTTTATCTCGACCGCGACCGCTTCGACCACACGCCACCGGACAGCTGGAGCCATCCGCTGCCGCACCCGGGGTCGGGACGAGCCGCCCTCGTGCTGATCATCCTGGCCGCGCCCATCCTGCTGGGGATCCACATCCTCTCGGCCGCGCAGTACCTGGTCTCGCTGGGCGCTTTCTGTTGGGTCTGGGGGTTCTCGCGACGGGAGCCTCGACCGGTCCGTCGCACCTTGCTCCGGCTGCCGGTCTTCACGGTCCTGGCGCTGCTCCCCTTCCTCTGGCTGAAGATGCGCGACAGCTACGCGGCCGACAACCCGCTCTTCGACCACCGGCAGGGATTGCTCTACCTGGGCGGGGACTGGGCCGTGCTCGGCCCGCACGCTCTCGCCAACTGGTTCGGCTGGCCGGGGCTGCTGGGCCTGCTGCTCTGCCTCCCGATGTTCTCCCGTGCCTTGGAGCGACGGGACATGGCCTTCATGGCCGGTGGGACCGCCGCCTTCGGCCTCATCGTCCTCAACCCGATCGCCGTGCGGCTGATCGAGGACGCGCGGGCCCACTCGCTCCTCTTCCGCGTGCTGCTGGTGGCGCCCTATTTCCAGGTGCTGGGCTACTACACCTATTGGGCCATCCGCCGCGGGCGCGAAGGACGGCCCCGGCGGCTCCTCCTCCCTGCCCTGTTCCTGATCCTCGCCGCGCTTACCCTGACGCTGCACTACCGGGCGGCGGCCGTGGCCTGGTCGAAGCCACAGGAGTTCCGGGCTGGTCTGCGCGAGGTCCCGGCGCTCCAGGTCGCGCTGGCCAGGCTGCAGGAGACCGACAGCACCCCTCGCGTCGTCCTTTCCGATCCCATCACCAGCTATGCCATCCCGGCCTATACGCATCACTACGCGATGACGCCGTTCCACCAACACTCCTCCCCGGCCGACAGCCGGGCCATCGAGCGCATGCAGGATGCCCAGGCCGTCCTGAGCGCCTACGTGCCGATCACGAAGACCCTCGAAGTGCTGCGGGAGTACGATGTCCGCTACATCCTGCTGAACCAGAGCTTCCGCCGGTACCAGTCGGAGTACTACACGCTCATCTCGCCGGTGGCCTACGAGCGGCAGAAAGCGAAGTTCACCGCACGGCCGGAGATCTTCCCCATCATCCATGATCGGGACGGGCTCACCGTCTTCGCGTTCCGCGATCCCGGCCCGGCCTTCAGCGGCGACGGGCGTGACCTGCGCGACTCCTTCAGGGTGGAGTTGGCCGGGGTAACGCAGGTTGTCTGCGATCCACCCGAAGGATCGGGGACGGTCCCTGATCTTGATGTGCAGACGAGGCGGGCCGTCGCCGATCTGCTGTCCGCTGAGCTCTACACCGGCCCTTCGGTCGGCGGCCTGGAACTGCTGGCCACCCGGCCGGACTCGGCCGAGGTGCGCCGGGGAAGCGCGATCGTGATCCGGACCTGGTGGCGCCGGACGGGGCCGATGACGTTACCGGTGGAAGCCTTCGTGCGCTTCGAGACCGGCTTCCCGCACCCGCTCTTCCACCATCCGCTGATCGGACGCCCCTTCCGGATCTGGTACGAACGCCGGCACGAGACCGCGTACCGCTTCGGCCGCAGCCTTGGCCCGCTGGCCTCGGTCTTTCCCCCCTATCTCTGGGAGACCGGCGCCATCTATGCCGAGGGGCTCTACATCCCCGTTCTCCCGCATGCCGCGCCCGGGCTCTACACGATCCGCCTGCGCCTGCGGGAGCTTCCGTTCAATCCGAATCTCCGCCTCTCCGACCTCCTCACCGTCCACGACTCGCTCGACGGCATCGTCATCGGCCAGATCCGGATTCTTTGACCCGCCCACGTGACCAGACACCCGGGTGAACGCCGGCGTCCGGAGAGAGGTCAGGCGGCCGGCTGCTTCGTCGCGCCGGTTGTGCCCGGCCTGGCCGGCGGCTACTCTCACCGCCATGGATGAGGCCAGACTTCCCGACGGCGCGGCTCGCGATCCTCACCCCGTCTTTGTCATTTCCGACGGCACCGGCCTGACCGGCGAACGGGTCGTCCAGGCCGCGGTCACGCAGTTTGACGCCCACGCGGTCGAGGTCCGGCGATTCGCCAAGGTGCGTAGCCCGGAGTCGATCACCTCGGCCATGGAAGAGGCGGACCGGCTGGGGGCGACCGTGCTCTTCAGCATCGTCACCCCGGATCACCGCCGCCATCTGCTCGAGGAGGCTCGACGCCTGCTCGTACCGACCATCGACCTCCTCGGGCCGATCCTCCATCGCCTCTCCGATGTCCTGAAGACGCTCCCGAAGGCGCAAGCCGGGATCTTCACCCAACTCGGACAAGAGTACTTCCACCGCATCGAGGCGATCGACTATGCCGTGACCCACGATGACGGCAAGCGGGTCGATGACCTCGAGCGCGCCGATCTCGTGCTGGTGGGGATCTCCCGCTCCTCCAAGACGCCCCTTTCGATGTACCTCGCCTACCGCGGCTGGATGGTGGCCAACGTCCCGATCATCCTGGACATGGAACCCCCGCGCGAGCTCTTCGCCCTCGATCCCTCCAAGGTCGTGGCACTCGCGGCACGTCCGGTATGGATCCAGGAGATCCGCCAGGAACGAGCTCGCCGCATGGCGCCGGGACTGGAGTCCTCGTACGCGGAGATGGCCTACGTGCGCGCCGAGCTGACCTGGCTGCAACACATCGTGGCCCGGCGCGGCTGGACCGTGATCGAGGTGACGCACAAGGCCATTGAGGAGACGGCGGCCGAGATCGCGGCCTGGCTTCGCAGATGACAGCCGGGATGCGGCCGGCCTTCCGCCGTTGACGTTGCACCCGTTCAGATCGAAGGCGGCCCCGGGTGGTCCCGACTCCCCGGTCAGGCGCGCAGAGAGGGCGCGCGATCGAGGCGGGGTGCTTCTTCCTTCCACAGCCTCGCGAACAGCTCCAACGAACCGGGCGCGAAGCCGGCGTAGTGGTTGTTGAAGTAGACGAACATCTCCCGCACGCGCGGCAGCAGTGACTGCAACGTGATGACCCACTCGCGGGTCTCCCGGGTTCGATCGACCAGGAGGGAGCACCAGTCGCTGGCCCGATCGCCCGACTGCCGCGCCTCGGCCACGCGGGCATCCATCAGGCGGTGGTTGCCCAGGAAGCGGACGTAGGCGAAGTCGCAGAGGACCAGATCGCGGGCGGCCAGCAAGCTCGGCCCGCGGGGCATGGTGTAGTAGTCGGCCCAGACGAGCCCGATGCCCCGAGAGCGGAGCAGCGCGAGCAGTTCCTCGGAGATCCACCCGCGGTTGCGCACCTCGATGGCGAAGCGCCCCTCCGGCGGGATCAGCGGCAGGAACCGCTCCAGGCGCCGGCGGAAGTTCTCTCCCGCGCGCGCCTCTCGGGGGTCGCGCCGGCGCGACACATAGGAGAACTGCAGCAGGATGGGACCACGGCGGGGGCCAAGGGCCTCGGTCAGGTCCAGAAAGGCGCGCCATTCCTCCTCGCAGCCCTCCAGGTAGCGCTCGTGGGTGATGCTCTTGGGAGCTTTGAGGGCAAAGGTGAATCCTTCGGGCACGCGCGCGGCCCAGGACTCAAAGATGCGGCGCGTGGGCAGGGCGTGCCAGGTGGCGTCGATCTCCACGGTGTCGTAGCGCTGGGCGTAGTATTCGAGGAACTGCCGGGAAGGCAGCTGCGCCGGGTAGAAGGCGCCGCTCCAGTCGGGGCTGCTGAAGGAGGAGGTGCCCAGCCGGACGTTGGGCGGCAGGCGATCGGGTTCAAGCGCGCGCACGGTTCTGTCCCAACGCGCCGGCCCGGATACGCACGTACTCCTGGGTATCGATCCAGAGGTAGTTCGAGATAAGCCGGATCTCGGTCTCTTCCTCGCGGCTCAGTTCGCCGTCGGCCAGCGCCATGGCGAACATTGCCTCCAGCACGCCCAGTCGTTCGTCCATCTCGGTGAGCCGGTTGATGCCGGCGCAGAGGTGCTGCCGGTCGGCATTGGCTGCGGCCTTGGCCTCGACCAGTTCCTCCAGGTACCGCACCTCTTCTCCGGAAAACCCGAAGCCCTCGGTCAGGACATGGCGCATCCGCGCGTGTTCCTCCGCGTGCTCCACGCCGTCGGCCCGCATCACCCTGCGCAGCAGGACACCGTAGAAGGTGAGAAACTCGCGCCTCTGCGGGTCCAGGCGGGCCGCCCGCGGCGAGCGCATCTTCTCGGTCAGGTCCTCGCCCAGGATCCCGCCGAGCGAATCTCGCAACCTTTCCCGGCCCGCGCCGGCCAGCCGGCGGGCGCGCCCGAGCAGGCCCTTCAGATCCCGCGCGGCCGTGGCGGGCGCGGCGGCGGGATCGTAGGAGCGGAGCCAGTCCTGCACGAGCCCCAGGTACTCCCGCTCGGACGCGCCCAGATGATGGTCTGCGTCGATCACGCGCTGGGTGCGGCCGAGGATTTCGCCGCGCTGTTCCGCGGTCAGCTCGGGCGGCGCATCCTCCAGCAGCCTCTCGAACTGCTCGACGGAAACCGGCTCCTCGAGGGACTTACGCAGCACGCCGGCCTCCGCGTCCCGGAAGCCCATCTCATCCGCCACCTCCAACAACAGCCGCCGTTCCTCGTCCCGCAACTCGCCGTCCGCCCAGGACACCGCGCACAGGACTTTCAGGATCCAGATCCCCGCCGGATCGCGGCGCTCATCCATCAACCATCCTCCGTACCTGCCGGCCGAACCGTTCTCTCCGTGACAATTCCGGGGAGCATACAACGATTCCACGGTCCGCTCAGTAGAATCAACGTTTCGTGTTGCCTTCCGTTCGAGCTGCCGTGCGCACCAGCCCCGCCAACGGTGCGCGGGATTATGGCGTGACAAACGGGCCCTCATCCTCCACCATGGGCTTAGCCGGGGCCATGATGGAGGGCACGGCCATGGAAGCGATGCTGGCACGCGTAAAGGACGCAGATCCGCCGGGGGTTCGGCACTCGTCCAGCTCCTGCGGCTTCGGCCGCGCGGATCCCCGAGTGTTGGTTTGGCTCGCCTTGGGATTTCTGGCCGTCGGACTTGGGCCGGCCCGGGCCCAGCCTCATCCCTCCACCGCCGAAGCCGGACCGGCGGCTGACGATGCTCGTTCCGGCGATGCTCCTTTGCGGGATGCCGCTTCAGCGGCTGCTCCTTCCGGCGATGTTCCTCGACCCGATGCGCCATCAGGTGATGCTCCTGCCGGCGTTGTTCCTCCAGGCGATGGTCCTTCAGGCGCCGTTGCTGCGCCGCCGCCTGATCAAACCCTGCCCGCCGCAGGGAGCGAGCCGGATCCGCTTCGGACGCCGGGGGGCCGGTCCCAGAAGAAGTTCCTGCAGACGCTGGCGACCTTCGAGAAGCTTTCGGGAGACATCGCCAAGCGGTCGCTCTGCCTCGAAGAGCTGAAGGGCATCCGGCCCGCCTACCACCGGTATGCCTGCTATCACACTCTACGAGGGGACATCTTTGCGGCGGGCGGTCTGGAATCGGAGGCCTTCAGCGCGTACCAGGAGGCCATCGACCTGGAGTACTACTGCGCTCCGGCGCTGCTGCGGATGGCGGAGATCTCGGTGAACCGCTTGATGCGCACCCGCAAACGTTCCAGCCTCGACGTATCACGCACCAAGGAACACCTGGCGCGCGCGGTCTGGATGCTGAATCCCTCCACCAGGGACGTCGAGGCCCAGGCCGAGCCGGCGGCCCGGATGGCGGCGCAGATCATCGCCCGATCCGCGGAGGCCTGGGGGCGCGACTATGCGGGATTCCGGCAAAGGCCCGAGTTCGACTTCCAGCTCTATCGCTTCCATGAGGCCTCCTACTACCAGGCGCTCCTGTTCAGCCTGCTCGCGCTGTCCGACACCGATCCCGACGAGCGGCAGCTTCATCGTGAACGGGCCTACGAGTCGACCAGCCGGGTCGTGGCGGCCGTCAAGAACTTCCCCGATCACACCCTGGATCGCGCCAGGCTGCTCCACATCCTCACTTCCTTCGAGTCCGGCCGTTTGTCCGAGGCTGCCTCCTCGGCCGCCGACCTGATGCTCGACGAACGTTACGCGGCGCTGCGGATTCCCCCGGAGACCTTCCGCGACGGTGTCTTCGTCGAGGCGGTGGCCCTGGGCAACGAACCGCTGGCCCTGGACCGTCTGGAAGGAACCCTCCTGCAGTACTCCGAGGTCGAGCGGTTGCGTTTCGTGGCTCAGAACGCCCTGACCTACCTCCGCCTGGGGCGCGACCTCGCGGGCGATCCTCTCACGGCTTCCCCGCTGGGCGAGGTCCTGACCCGCTACGCCTATGACATCGCGGAAGTGCGGGACGAGGCGGGGGGCACAATGTCCGAATTCGTGCCCTCCGGCGGACACAGGACCGATCCTCATCTGGCGAGGTTGAGGGGAGGCGCCACGTGGCGGCCAGAGGACCTCATGGACCCCTCCAACCTCAGGATGCAGGAACAGCTGCCGGAAGATCTCCAGGGAAGGCCACTCAACGTGCTCGAGGCCCGGGAGGCGTTGGCGGCCCTGAAGAGACAGAGGCCGATCGAGATCACCTCAGCGCGGACGAGCGTCGTGCTGGCCAGCGGCGCGGTGCTGGACTTTGACGAGTTCGGCAGGCCGGCCAACGGGGAGACCAGGGACTTCGTCGAGCGAACGCGCGTCGGGAATCTTGTACAGAAGGGCGCGCCCACCCTGGAGGGTATGCGGCCCGACATCAGGGTTCAGATCGTCCAGGAAGGCGTGATCGAGGGCTCTCCGCGCGCGGCCGTCATCGTCCAGGTGGAGGAGTGGAGCCCCGCGGCCTTCCGGCGTGCCGCCATCAATCTGAGAGTCCTCGACTCCGAGGGCCGGGATGTGTTCCGTCCGGCGCGGGAGGACCGAGGAGGCGCCATCCGTTTCTCGCCCGGGGGCGAGGCCTCCGTGCTCGACGGCGACACAACCGCGCTGGCCCGGACCCAGAACCGCCGGTACTACACCCGGGCGGTAGGTTTGAGCGAGCCGGCGATTCGGCCGGGCCAGCGCTATACCGCCAGCGTGCAGGTGAACGACGTCGGCAGCCGGGCGACGTGGGCGACGGATCAGTCCTTCGAGTTCGCCCCCCGCGGCGCGGCCGAGAACGTCCGGGCGCCCGGGAAGAGGGATCCGGAGAAAGCCGGCCTGCGGCTGAGCGACATCGTCGTGGGCCACCCAGGAACCGCGGGCGATCAGCCGGTGCTGCAGGCCGTGCTCCCAGACTCCCAGGGATCCATTCCCTTCCGCGTTTTGCCGAACCCCGGCGCGCGCTTCCACGGAGAGGCAGGCGGCGACTTGACGTTCGACTTCAGCGTGCTAGGGATCGGGACCATCGCTTACGAAGGGGGACGGCGCGCCGTGGTCGAAAAGACCATCACCATCGTGCCGTTGGAGTACGAGGGCGGGGCCGAGCGGACCCGGCGGATCCGCCCGAACACACCCGAGCTCAGCGTGTACGGCAAGGAAGGAACGACCTTCGCCCGGTGCACCCTGACGTCTTCGAACTATCTCAGCACCACGTCCACCCTGGAACAGGCGGTCGGCGGCTCCGCGGACAAGATCACCGTGCGGTTTCCGACCACCATCGACATCTCTGCCCTGATTCCGGGGAAGTACGTCTGCACGATCAGCGTGCTCGACCACTCCGAAGACCCGCATCCCCGGGCATCGGGGAAATTCATCTTCGAGAAGCTGCCCGACTAGCCTCGATGCCGTTCGGATAAGGGGCGACACGGTGTTGTCGTGCCGTTCGGGACAGGCAACTCCGCACATGAGGGAACACGCGGATCCTGCTAGAATAGTACGGCGCGCCTGGACGAGGCTCGCTCCCCGATCGGCACCTCCGGAGGTCCAGACGATGTCCCGCCGCCCGAACCAGCATCGGCCCGTTCTCTCACCGACCAGCCCCCGACCGGCGCCCCTCCGGTCGCTTTCATCCATCGCCGGCGCGTTCCTCTTCACTGCGCTCTTCGCCGCGGTCCTCACGGGCCCGAGCGCGGCGGCGTACCGGCCGGCCGGCGTCGAGACCGAACCGGTCCCGGACATCGAGACCGAAGCAGCGCTCGGCATCACGCCTGAGGTCCCGGCCCTCGAACCCGAGGGTGCATTTCCAGGCATCGAGGGAGAGGACTCCCGCCCGAGCGCGAGTGTCCGCCACGGCCGGAACAGGTCGGACCGTGACACCATCGACATCCAGCGCGACGTCAGCGACACCCTCATGACCCTGCGCATCGACGGGGCCGAACTGCACGTTCCCTACTTCGCGTCCACTCCCCTGGAGATGCCTCATCCGAGCGTCACCCGCGCCGTGATCTCCCTCCACGGGACACTGCGCAATGGCCGCACCTACCTGCGCACCGTCACCGACGCGGCGGCCGGGGTTCCGGGGGCCGACTCGACCGCCTACCTGATCGCCCCGCAGTACCTGACCGAGGCGGACGTGCGGGCCGACACCCTCCCCGACAGCTACCTCTTCTGGGCCTACATGGGCTGGCGCCAGGGGGACCTGTCCCTCTCCACCCTGGCCCACCCGCGTCCCGCTATCATCAGCTCTTTCGCGGTCTTGGACACGTTGCTTCAGCGCCTGGCCGACGCCAACCCCAACCTGGAAACCATCGTGGTGTCCGGCCACTCCGCCGGCGGGCAGTTCGTCAACCGTTATGCCGCCGGCACGCCGATGCACGAGGCTCTTGCCGCCCGCGGCATCGCCCTGCGCTACGTGGTGGCCAATCCATCGGCCTACCTGTATTTCGACGAGGCGCGCTGGGTCCCCGGCACCGATTCCGAGCACGCCGTCCCTCCGCAGGAGCAGATCGAGGCCTGCCCCGGCTACAACCGCTTCAAGTACGGCCTGGAGAAGCCGAACGCCTACATGGATCAAGGCGACGAGCAACTACGCCAGCAGTACGCGGCGCGCCCGGTCGACTACCTCACCGGCGGCGACGACAACGACCCGAACAACACCTACCTCGAGCGCAACTGCGAGGCGATGCTCCAGGGCGAGCAGCGGCTGCAGCGGGCCCTGATCTACCGCGGGCACCTGGCCCGGGTCTTCGGGCCGGAGATCCTGGACCGCCACTTCTTTGCCGTCGTTCCCGGAGTCGCGCACGACGGGTACGGGATGTTCACCTCGGCCTGCGGCGTCTTCACGCTCTTCGGATACGGCGGTTGCGATGCCGGACTCCCTGTCCCGTCCTGGGACGATCGCACCACCTTCGCGCTGCGCGCCGGGAAGGGGCACTCGGTCGCTTGGGGGGATCACGACGGCGATGGCCGACCCGATCTCGTCCTGGCCGCACCGGACAGCACCGACAAACTGCTGCGCAACGACCCGGACGGCACCTTTCGCGATGTCTCGGCGCCGCCCCTGATCGACCCGACGAACGGCGTCTCCGCTACCTGGGTCGACATCGACGATGACGGGTTCCTGGACATCTACGCGCTCAACTGGCGGGGAGCGAATCGCTACCTCCGCAATGACGGCCAGGGCGCCTTCACCGACGAGACCTCGGGGCTGCTCGGGTCCGTGGGCGACATGTTCGACGGCGCCTGGGCGGACTATGACTGCGACGGCGACCTGGACGTCTATCTTGCCCGCGCCGGAGGCGATCTCCTCCTCCGCAACGACGGCGCCGCCTTCACGGACGTCACCCCGCTGGTCCCGCAGGATTCGCTGAACTCACGGGACGCCGCCTGGGGGGACTACGACGGCGACGGCGATCTCGACCTCTACATCGCCAACGACAACCGGGCCAACCGGCTCTTCCGCAACGACCGGATCCGCTTCACCGACGTGACCCACCCACCCCTGAACGTCAACGGCCCCGCGGCCTCGGCTTGTTGGGCGGACTACGACAACGACGCCGACCTGGACCTCCTCCTGGCGACGTCCGCCACGCGCACCTGGCTCTTCCGCAATGACGGAGGTGTCTTCAGCGACGCGACCCCGCCGGCCTTCACCACCGCGGGCCAGGCCCGTTCCGCCTCCTGGGGCGACTATGACAACGACGGCCGGCCGGACGTCTACCTGACCTGCAACCGCAGCCGAAGCCGCCTCTTCCACAACAACGGCGACGGGACCTTCACCGACACCGCCACCTGGCCGATCAACGACATCGGCTACGGCACCGGGGCGGCCTGGGCCGACTATGACGGCGACGGCGCGTTGGACCTGTACCTCGCCAACGACGCGAACTGGAACAAGCTCTTCCACAACCAGGGCACACCGGGAAATCACTGGCTTCAGGTGGACCTGCGCGGCGTCGAGTCCAACTCCCACGGCGTGGGGGCGCGGCTGCGCCTGGTCGCGGGCAACGTCGCCCAGACCCGCGAGGTGGGCTGCGAGACCGGGTCCGCCAGCCAGAACTCGCCCACCGTCCACTTCGGCTTGGGCGCGGCCGCCACGGTGGACGCGCTCGAGGTCCACTGGCCGAGCGGCATCGTGCAGATCCTGACGCCGGGCTTCGCCGCCGACCGGCGGATCGTGGTCACCGAGTCCGAGGATCCCTCGAGCGTGCCCGAGTCTCTCACGGGCGAACCGCGGCCAGGATCCGGGGAAGCCCGCGCGGATGGAGGCGAGGTCCTCCGGGTGGCCGCGCCGCTGCCCAACCCTTTCTCGGACGGAACCGTCATCGACTTCTCCCTCAGCCGCCCGGTACGCGTCGAAGCCCGCGTCTACGACGCCGCCGGCCGCGAGGTCGCCACCCTGGCCGCCGGATCGCGATTCGCCGAGGGGCGCCACCAGCTCTTCTGGAGCGGTCGCGACGCGGCGGGCCACCGTCTGCCGGCAGGCGTGTACCTGTGCCGGATCAACACGGACGGCGCCGAGGCCGGCGCCAGGATCGTCCACCTGCGTTAGTCGGCCTGACCCGAGATCGGGCAAGCGGGGCCGCGATCAGGCCCCGCCCCTTCCCAGGAGCCGGCGGTAGGACAGCGAGAACTGCAGCGTCCATTCCTGCACATTGCCGCCGTTCTCCTGCATATCGCGGTAGACCGTGATCGGCACCGCCGCGCCCAACGACAGCGCCGGGAGCGGGGACCAACTCGCGGTCGGGCCCACGAACAGCATCGGTCCCGCCCGGCGGAAGCCTTCCGTTTCGCCGAAGAGATCGTGCTTGGGGATCCAGGCGAAATCCGCCAGCACGCCGAGCGTGACCGCGCTCCACGCGCCGGCCCCGGTGGATAACGGGGTGACCAGGCCGAGGCGTGTCGTGAGGGCGTCGGCATCCGAGTTCCTGGCGGGCCCGGTGCCGGTCAGCTCGTGCCGGAAGTTCGCCACCGTGGTCGCCTCCGGCGTGAAGATGTAGCGCGCGCTCAGCCCCAGGCCCAATCGGCGCCCGATCGTCCGGCTGCCGCCGAGCTCGACGATCCCGGCAAAGTTGCCGGTGCCCGCCTGGGCCGCCAGGTCCTGCGTCACCACCCGGCCATTCCGCGCACGGAACTTCTCGTCGGACTTTCCCGTGGGCAGCCGGGCGCCGATCGAGGCGTACCAGGGCGCGCTCTCGGCGCCGCTCGACAACCAGTAGCGGGCCAACAGCCGGACATCGCCCAGGCCGTTGGCCGCCATCGTTCCGGCGACGCCGCCGAACTCACGGCTTTGCTCGGTATGGGTGAAGGGCACCTCGGCCACCGCGGTCATCCGGGCGGGCAGGTCGTACTCGATACCCAGCAGGTGATCCACCCCGAGGGTCGCGGGAGCGACATTGGTCTCGGTGGCCTCGTCCCGCTCCGTCCCGATGTAGTAGTGGTCGGTGTCGGACCAGGTGAGCCCATAGGCGGCTCGAAGCATCCCCGGCTCGTGCGCCTTGAACTGCTCCCCCACGGGGAGCGACACGGGCACTCACCCACAGCCGCCGCCCAGGGCGCGCCGCGACGTCCCGAGCAGCGCCAGGGGAAGCAACAGCAGAATCCAGGATCTTCTCCGAATCATGGGATTTACCTTCCTCTCTTCTTCCTCGCCTGGTCACGTCTTCCTCTCTCCGCCAAGGAGGGAGGGAGCGGCGGGATGTTCCGCGGTCCGCGGAAGCGGCCGGGAGCAGCCGGCGCCCGGTTGCGTGGCGGCGCTGCTCAGCGCAGGAGGAGATGAAGCAGAGGATCCACGGATCAGGCCAGCCTGGTCGGTTGCGGTGGATGAACGTGGATCAGATTTCGGTCCGGAGTCTCTTCACTGCGCAGTCACGGCGCCGTCGCGCGGCAGCACTCAGGTGAATGGCCTGCGTGCGACGGGGTGTCGGTTGTTCCTGCGCATTCCGCCGATGGACTCCGGTTCCAGGTTGGTCATGGTCCGACAATGGGCGGCCCTCGCCCGGCCGGGCCGCCCCCGGGGCGGTGACCGCCCCCGCCCCGAGATCAAACGAGACATTGTCTCATGCCTCCGGGTCGGGCGCAAGGGATGGATTGCGGTTTCGTCGCGGACTTCCGGACGCAGGTGAACCGCGCCGAACGCATGCGGCATCCGGACGGCAACCTGCGCCTGGACAGGTTCGTGGCGCATCTCGGTCGGAGCGGAGATTGTCCGCCGTGCGGGTCGGTGCGAAGATCGGACGCGTGCATCCCGTAGACACCGCGAGTGTATCCTCCGCGGAGAGATCATCCATGCCTCATCGCCTTGGAGGGAGTTCGATGGACGACCACGTTGAACGTCGCGCCAAACCGTCCTGTGAGCCAACCGCCCGTCCTGACCGCAAGGCCCGGCGCGGGTTCATCCTCGCCCTTCTCTTCGCGGCGATCGCGACGCCGGCGATCCACCTTTGGTTCGCGACGGCAGGCAAGGCGGCTTCCCCTGCCGATCCTCTGAAGATCGTGCTGGCGACCCCGACGGGGGATCAGGACGTGCTCTACGCGATCGACGTCACCTTCAGCGAACCGGTTGTCGCGCTGGGAACACGGGGTGAGCGGCAGGAACGGGGCCCGATCCGGTTCCAACCCGAGTTGAAGGGGACATTCACCTGGGTCGGCACGAGCGCGGTCAGCTTCGTTCTGAGCGAGCCGCCGCCGGAGGGAAAGACGATCACCTGCGTCGTGGGGCGCGGGCTCAAGAGCCTCGATGGATCGGTCCTGCCCGCCGACCACACCTGGACGATCAACTACCGGCGGCCCCGGCTGATCGGCGCATATCCCCGCCTCGAGACGCGGAAGGAGCAGGAGCGCGCCGAGCTGGAGGCCAACGGCCGAGGCCGGGCGCGGGCGGTGGAGTCGCAGCCGGCGAGCGATCCGATCGTGGCTGCCTTCAGCGCGCCCCTCGAGGCCGCCCAGCAGCACCTGCCCTACCTGGAGGGAGCCGGCGGCGTCGTGCCCACGCGGAGGGTCTCCTTGAGGGCCGGCCAGCTCGAGGACGTCCGCGCGATGCTCAACCGCCCCCAGCTACCGGAGGACCGGATCCTCGCGGTCATGCCGGTGCAGCCGCTCTCCGAGAACACGGTGTACAAGCTGGTCGTTCCGGCGTCGATGGCGTTTCGAGATCGCGAGCTGACCCTGGCCGAGACGCTCTTCGGGCAGCTTCGGCTTCCTCCGGAACCGTCGATCACCGGCCTTTCGGCTCACTCCTGGGATGGAACGGCATCCTTCCGGCTCACGTTTTCCACGCCGACCGAGCCGCAACCGGTCTTCGAGCGCTTGCGGCTCACCCCCTCCCCCCCGAATCCAAAGCCAAGCGAGGGAGAGGATCTTTCCGGATTGCGCTTCGAGGCCCGGTTCCGGCCGGGCTCCACAATCCGTATCGAGGTGCCGCCTGGCTGGCAGGACCTGGACGGACGCCGCAGCACGAGTTCCTTCGACACCACGATCACGCTGCCGCACGCCCCCGCGAGCCTGACGGTGGAGCCACGCCAGGGCCTCCTCATCCCCGGCCCGGAGGAGGCTGTGCGCATCAGCGCCTGCAATGTGAGGGCGGTAGAGGTACGGCTCGCCTGGATCCCGGCCAGCGAAATGCCGGCGTTTCTCTCCGAAGAGTGGTGGTCCGATGAGGCCGTCGGAACAGATCGCGTTGCCTCGAAACGGTGGATCACGCTGGAGCCCTGGACGGCGCCGGCTCGATCGCCGGATTCGTTGCACGTCTGGTACCGGCGCATCTCGCAACTGCCCGGCCGGCCCGCCGACGCGCAAGGACTTCTGCTCGTGGCCAGCGCCGCGCGCCTGTTCGAAAGTCCCGACGGGGGTGGACGCGCGGAGCGGCGCCGGGCCTCGCTCGGAGCTGGTTTCGAAGGTGAGGACCTCCTCGTCACGGAGACCAGCCTCCAGATCGCGCCCCTGGGAATCTCCGCGCGGATGGGCAGCGATCGCGGCCTGCTCTGGGTAACCGACCTGCGCTCGGGAGAACCGGTCGCCGGCGCCCGCGTCTCCTTGTGGCAGCCGCGGGGGCCGGCTGAGACCGCGGTGAAGTCGGTCTGGCAAGGCCAAACCGATCCCGATGGTCTGGCATGGACCCCGGGAGCCGGACATGCTGCTTTCGCGCTGGCCGAGCGGGGCAGCGAACGGGTGTGGCTGCGGCTCACCGCTCACCACCCGTACGCCGGGCGCCAGGCCACTTCCGGCTTCCTCTTCACGGACCGCCCGATCTACCGCCCGGGCGAGTCGATCCATTGGAAGGCATTCCTCCGCCACGTCACCCGCGAGGCGATGACCCGGCCCGACAAGATCGCTTTGGATCTGAAACTGGAATCCTGGAGCACCGGCTGGTCGCGCATCGTGCCCGCCGGCGAGACCGCCGAGGGGGCGGCCGACGGGACCGTGGCGATCCCCCCTGACGCGCCGACCGGACACCTCCAGCTGTCTCTCCTGCCGCGCAGCTCGAGCGAGGAAGCGCCCTTCACCTCCGCTTCGGTGCAGGTGGAGGCTTTCCGCGCTCCGCGTTTTTCCGCACGCATCGCCGGCGCCGATGAGAAGGCGCTGAGCGGACAGACGACGACCTTCACCGGGCAGTTCAGGCACTTCGGCGGCGCTGCGCTTGGCCAGGCGCCGATCACCTGGACACTCCTGCGGCAGCCGTGGACCTGGCGGATCCCCGGCTACATGGAGTTCTCGACCCAGGACGAACCGGCCGGTTCCCGCTGGTCGGAGAGGTACTGGAGGGGCCCGGAGCGGGTGGGCGAAGGTACCGCGGAGACCGACGCCGAGGGGCGTTTCACGTTGCCGGTGAAGCTCGAGCTTCCGCCGGAGCAGGACGCCGCCCTGGTGACCTTCGAGGCCGGAGCCCGCGATCAGACCGACCAGTCGGCCTTTGACCGGTTCGCTCTGGTCGTTCTGCGCGGCCCCTTGCGGCCCGCCGTCCGCGCGGATTGGGAGTGGTCGTCCCCCGAAGATCAAGGCACGTGGCAATGGGTGGTTTCCGACACCGCCGGCACGTTGGTCCCGAACGTTCCCACCACCGTGGAGCTCATCTACCGCGACTGGAAGACCGTCCGCGTCCGCCGGGTGGGTGGCCGCTACGACTTCGAGAACACGCCGTACGACTCGATCCTGGTCCGGCGCGAAGAGGTCAGTAGCGACACGGTGCAGTCCGTCACCTTCCCGATTCCGCGGGCCGGTTACTACCTGGTGCGCGTGCGTCTGACCGAACCCGACGGCACGACGCTCGCCGCGGCCGAGGGGCGTTACTTCAGCGGAGAGGCGGTCGCGGCCGCTCCCCGGGAGGCTCACCAGTGGCTGCCCATCGACGGCCCTCGCCGCGCCCTCGTGCCGGGGGACACGGCGGAGGTTATCATCCCGGCCCCCGAGGGCGGAGCCCAGGGACTGATGGTCGTGGAGAGCGATGGCATCCTCGAAGCTCGCCGCTTGCGACTGGAGGGCACCGCGAGGATTCCCGTGCGCATCGGCGACCTGCTCCCCCCCGGAATCGAGGTTGAGGCCACGGTCATCGGCCCCGATCCCCTCTGGAAGAGCGGCGCGCCCGGGCGGCGCGTCGCCTATCCATACTTCGCCACCGGCTCGCACACGCTTCGCCTATCGACCGAGCCCTGGCGCGCCGAGGTCAAGGCGGCGCCGGAGCGGACGACCTACTTTCCGGGCGAGGAGGTCGGCGTCGAAGTCTTCCTGAGCGACCAGCAGGGACGGCCGCTGTCCGGGGAGGTCACGCTCGCTGTCGTGGACGAGGCCGTGCTGGCGCTGGTGGCCGGCGACAAGGGAGATCCCCTCGAGAGCCTCTTCCCCTGGCGCGGCGGGGGAACCTCCTATGCCGACACCCGCTATAGCCTGCGGCTGCCGGCCGAGGGAGAAAAGGGCTCGCCGGGCGGTGGAGGGGCCGAGATGGCGGGAAGCCGGGTGCGCCGGGACTTCCGTCCGACCGCCTACTGGAATCCGCGCGTACGGGTCGGCCCCGACGGCCGGGCCGTGGTCCGGTTCACCCTTCCCGATGAGCTCACCTCCTACCGCATCCGCGCCACCGCGGCCGCGGACAGCGAGCTTTTCGCCGTCGCCGACACCTCCATCCGGATCGACAAGCCGCTCTTCGTCGAGCCGGCGGTGCCCCGCCTGGTGCGGGTGGGCGACGCCTGGAGCGTCGGGGCCGTCGTGATGAACCGCGGCGCCGAGGACCTGGAGGTCCGCGTCTCGTGCACGGTCACGGGAGCGCGCCTGAAGAAGTCGGGGACCTGGAAGGGGCGGGTGGAGGGCTCCTCCAGCAGGCGGCTGGACTTCCCGGTCGAGGTCTCCGCTCCCGGACAGATCACCTATACGCTCGAGGCCGAGGGACGCCGCAAGGGGCGTGGATCGGGCGGCTCCGCCGAGTCCGCGGGAGCGCGGCCAGCCAACGATGCCATCACCCGCTCGCTCATGGCGGAACTGCCGGTCGAGCGGATCACCGAGGTCGTCTTCGACGCGGCCGCGCCGGTCTCGCGGCAGGCGATCGCCCTGGACTCCCCGGGCATCCGCGACGCCGCCCAGGTGACGGCGCGCCTGGCGGTCTCCCTGGCGGCGGAACTCGATGACGCGGTGAGGTGGCTGGAGGATTACGAGCATCTCTGCCTGGAGCAGATCGACTCGCGGATCCTCGGCTTGCTGGCGCGGCGCGACCTGGCGGACCGCTTTCCGCCGGATACCACGAGCGTCCGCGATCAGGATGCGGCGATCCAGGCCGGTCTCCACGCTATCGCGCGGTACGCCGGCTATGACGAGTTCCGTCTGTGGGAGGGAAGGGGCAGCGGCGGTCCCTATCTCGATGCCTACACCGCCTTCACGTTGCAGCGCCTCGAAGCGGCCGGCTTCGCCGTCCCGCCGGAGCTGCGCGACCAGGCGTTCGCGTTTCTCGAGTCGCGGCTCCCTCAGGACGGCGTCCACGACTCGGGGCTTCCGCAAGCCGGCCCCCGCGGCCACCAGTCGCGGCGACCGCGGGCCGGGCACAGCGACGACCGGATAGCGTCGCCCGACATTCAGGCTTTCATCTGCTGGGTGCTGGTGTCGTGGGGGAAGGGAGACGGGCACGCCGACATCCTGACGTCCCTCTATGAGAACCGGGACCAGCTTGGAACGGCCTCCAAGGCTTTCCTGGCGATGGCCCTGGCCGCGCCATCGAAGTCCGCCGTCGAAGACGGTCCTCCGGCGGGGAGACCGGGAGACACGAACCTGGCGCGGGCGCACACGCTCCTGGACGAGATTCGGCAGAAGCTGAGCCGCAGCGCGGCGCTGGCCTCGGTCACCGAGGATCATCCGGGCTGGGGACGCCGGTGGTTCTCCTTCAGCCAGGACCGGATTCGCGCGACGGCGACGACGGCGCTGGCGCTGCAGCGTCTTGCCCCCGAGGATCCGTTCCTCCCGATGCTGGTCAACTGGCTGCTCTCCATCCGTGAACATGGCAGGTGGCCGACCACCCACGAGAACGCCTTCGCGCTCGAGTGCATCCGTTCCTACGTCGTGACCACGGAGTCCTTGTCGCTGCCTTTGACGGCGAGCCTCACCATCGGCGAGACGGCCACTGGCCAGGCCGCCGTGCGGGAGAGCGCGACCTTCACCGAAAGCGATCTGCGGCCGCGGGATTTCTCCTTCGGCCTCGATCAGCTCACCCGGCCTTCGGGCAAGGGCCCCGCCGTGAAGACCGCCCCCATCGTGGTGGAGACGTCCCCGGAGAAGCAGGTCTACTACCAGATCCGCTTCGATCGCGCGCGGCCGGCGCTGGAATCGGCGCCGCAGGAAGAAGGGCTGATGCTCTATCGCGAGTATGTCGACGCCGCCAGCGGCGAGCCTCTCGAGCGGATCACGCCGCAGTCCGCCATCCTGGTGCACCTCGCGCTGGCCGTACCGCATCCCGCCGAGTATCTGGTCGTCGAAGATCCCCTGCCGGCGGGCCTGGAGGCGGTCAACCTCAACCTCCGCAACTCGCCGCTCCTTACGCGGACGCGCCCGGGCGAGGACGATCCGCCGTCCGGCGCGGCACGCATGACTCCCGGGGAGGACCAGCCGGATGTTGACGCGCGCGTGGCGAACCAGCCCTCCGCCGGCAGCCTCCTACCCGTCACCCACAAGGAGATCCGCGACGGCTCGGTCCGGCTCTACGCTGACGAGGTGAGGGCCGGGATCTATCACATCTACTACCCCGTGGCGGCGACCAGCCGCGGGACCTTCCGCACCCCCGGGGCGCGTGCTGAGTTGATGTACAGCCCGGACGTCTACGCGACATCGGGTGCGGAGACCGTGGTCGTGCGGTGATGCCGCTCTCTCTCCGGCGCAGGGTTGCGCGCCTGGCGGCCGCGGGCGCCCTTCTCCTGATCCTGGGCGCCTCCGGCCTCTGGGTGGCAGCGCGTCTGACGCCACTCGAGAGCTTCTGGCCGGAGGGACGCGATGCTCGCCCGACTCTGCGTCCGGTCTATGACCGGCGGGGTGAGCTGATCGCCCTCCATCGGGATGTCCCCGAGGCTTTCACCCCGGTCAGCCTCCCGCGGACCGACCCCTGGCTGGTCCGGGCCACGTTGGCGGCGGAGGACCGGCGATTCCGCCTCCACCCGGGAGTCGACCCCCTCGCGGTGCTGCGCGCGGCCTGGGCCAACGCGCGGGCCGGAAGGGTCATCTCGGGCGGGTCGACCATCACCCAGCAACTCGTCAAAGCCATCGAGATCGACCAGTCTCGAAGGATGCCGGCACCGGACGCCGCGGGGGAAACTCGGCGCAGGGCGATCCTCGACCAGTCGCGTGATTCCTTCTCCGGCAAGCTTCGCCAGGCATGGCATGCGCTTGTCCTCGAGGCCCACCTCTCCAAGGACGAGATCCTGGAGCACTACCTCAACCGGGTCTGGTACGGCAGCACGGAAAGGGGCGCCGGGGCAGCGTCGTGGATTCTTTTCGGGCATGACTGCCGCCGGCTGCGTCTCGAGGAGGCCGCGCTCCTCGCCGCCCTCCCGCAGTCGCCGGTCCGGCATGACCCGTGGCGCCATCCACAACGCGCGAAGGCCGCTCGCGATCGCGTACTTCGCCGCCTGGGTCTCGACGAGGAGTCCCTGCGGGAGGCGCTCGACCGCCCGCTGCTCCCTCCAGCGCTCTCCGCGGGGGAGGCATCCGCGCGTGTTCCCTACAGCGGCGGCAGCATCGCCCCGCACTGGATCCGCCATGCCGCCTCGCGGGACACGACCACCCCGAGCATCCGGCTGCCGTTGGACTGCCGCGTCCAGGAAGCGGCCGCCGGCGCCTTGCGCGCGACGGTCGATGCCCTCCGTGTCCGCGGCGCCGACGCCGGCGGCATCTGCGTGATCCACAACGCCACCGGGGAAGTGCGGGCGTGGGTCGGATCTCCGGACTGGTACCACCCGCAGCACGGCGAGGTCGACGGCGTTCTCGCGCTGCGCCAGCCCGGCTCGGCGCTGAAGCCCTTCACCTATGCCCTGGCCTTCGACCACGGCGCCACGCCGGCCTCGCTTCTGCCCGATCTCCCGCTGGCCTACGCGGCCGGCCGCGGCGTCTTCCGTCCCCGCAACTACTCCCACGCCTACCACGGCCCCGTCCGCGCCCGCGAGGCCCTGGCCAACTCCTGGAATGCGCCGGCGGTGCACTTGCTGTCCAGGCTGGGCGTCGCCCCCCTGCTGGATCTCCTGCTCCGCGCCGGCTTGACCAGCCTCGATCGCCCCGCCGAGTCCTATGGGCTCGGACTGACCCTCGGCGTGGGCGAGGTCTCTCTCCGTCAGCTCACCAACGCCTACGCCGCGTTGGCGCGCGGCGGCCTGTTCCGCGAGGCGATCGAGTCACTTCCCGGCGCGACCACGGACGCGAGCCGCGTGGTCAGCGCGCGGTCCGCCTTCTGGGTCAACTCCATCCTCTCCGATCCGGCGGCCCGCGCCCCGGCCTTCGGCCTCGGCGGCATCGTGGACTTCCCCTTCCCGGTCGCGCTCAAGACCGGCACGTCGAGCGACTGGCGAGACAACTGGGCCTTCGGCTACACGCCGGTCTACACCGTCGGAGTCTGGATCGGCTCCGCCTCGGGTGCTTCGATGGATCAGGTCTCGGGAACCCACGGCGCGCTGCTGGCGCTTCGTTCCGTCCTGTTGCACCTGCACGACGAGCAGGCCGCCGTGCACGCCGAAGACCTCGCCTTCGCCGCGCCGGCGGGGACACATCTCGCCCCCGTCTGCGCCCTGTCCGGCATGCCGTGCTCCGAAGCGTGTCCCGAGCGGATCCTGGAATGGCTGCCGGTCGCAGACCCGGAAAGAGCGACGGAAAACGGCGCCGGCGCCGGGTGGGAGTTCGCCCGTGCCCCGGTGTGCTCCTGGCACCGGATGGTCACGATCGAGTTCGAAACGGGTCTGCTCGCCCGTGCTTGTACGCCGGGTAGCGCTCGCCGCGAGATCCTGGTCGCGTTCCCCCCCTCCGCGGGCGCGGAATGGGCCGGCCCCGCGTTCCTCGGATGGGCCATCGATCAGGGCTGGCCGGAGCCGCCGCAGGAGGCGGCGATGTGCACCTGCGCGCGAGCTGACTGTGAAATCCTGACACCACCGGCACCCGCCGAGGCCGCGGATGCGCTCCTGGCCGATGCTGACACCGCCCGGCGGCACTGGAGGGGTTTGTCGGCGCGACGGGGCGCCGTGTCCTCAGCAAGCGAGGCAGGCGGGGACGGCGGACGCACCGGGCATCCCTCTGCCCCTCCCGATCGTGTCTCCTGCCGGATCACGCGCCCCCTCGACGGCTCGGTCTATGCCATCGATCCCACGCTTCCCCGATCGCAGCAGCAGCTGACCCTGGAGGCCCGCGCCGGCGACCGTCGCGTGCGCTGGACCGTGAACGACTTCTGCGTCGGAGAGACCGAACCGGGGCGGCGCGCCTTCCTGCCGCTGGAGCCGGGACGGCTGCGCATTCGGGCCGAAGCCCTGCCCTCTCCCGGGGAGACGGCCCCGGAACCCGCGTCGACGGCCGATGATCGCTCCGATGCCGTCACGGTCTTCGTGGAATCGGCCTGGTCCGATCAGCAGGATCCGCGGTAGGGGGAACGCGTCCGGCGCGGAGCGCCTTCAGAGCGGAAGGAAGCGCGTCTCAGGGCGGAAGGAGGGCGCCTTCAGAGCGGAAGGAAGTGCGTCCGGGGCGGGTGGAGGGCGGAGCGCCGTAGCGCTCCCCCGCCCCGGACGACGGTCTTCGAGGGTGCAAACTCCAGATCTTGAGGATGCGGCCTCAGAGCTTGTGCATCTTCTCCACGAGATCGACCACCCGGCAGGAGTAGCCCCACTCGTTGTCGTACCACGCCAGGGTCTTGAGGAACCTCTTGTTGATGACGTGCGTTGCCTTGGCGTCGAAGATCGCGGAGTGCGAATTGCCGATGATGTCCGAGGAGACGAGCGGCTCTTCGGTGTACTCGATGATGTCCTTCATCGGCCCGCCGGCCGCCTCCCGAATGGCCTGATTGACCTCCTCGGCGGTGACGTCGCGGCTCATGACCGTGACCAGGTCGACGATCGAGCCATCGGGCACCGGCACGCGGATGGCGATCCCGTCGAGCTTGCCCGCGAGTGCCGGCAGCACCTTGCCCACCGCCTTGGCCGCCCCCGTCGTCGTGGGGATGATGTTCTCCGCGGCGGCGCGCGACCGGCGCAAGTCCGAGTGCGGAACGTCGGCCAGGCGCTGATCGTTCGTGTAGGCGTGCACCGTCGTCATGATCCCCTTCTCGATGCCGAACTTCTCCTGCAGGACCTTGGCGACCGGAGCGAGGCAATTGGTCGTGCAGGAGGCGTTGGAGACGATCCGGTGGTCCTTGGTGAGGCCGCTGTCGTTGACCCCCATGACGACCGTGTAATCGATTTCGTCCTTGGCCGGCACCGTCAGGATGATCCGGCCGGCCCCGGCCTTCAGCTGCTGTTCGAGCTGCTCGCGCTTGCGGAAGCGGCCGGTCGCCTCAACGACCACCTCGACCTCCAGTTCCCCCCACGGCAGCCGGGTGGGATCGGGCACCTCGAGCATACGGGTAGTCTGGCGGCCGGCGTGGAGAGTGTCCCCCTCCACCCGCACCTCTCCCTTGAAGCGTCCCATCACCGTGTCGTACTTCAGCAGATAGGCCAGGGTGTTGTTGTCGGCGATGTCATTGATCGCCACCACGTCGACGCCGGGATGATCCGCCAGGATGCGATAGACCGCTCGCCCGATCCGCCCGAATCCGTTGATCGCTACGCGCACTCCCATGTTCATCTCCCCTCTGCGAGATCGTCGAGGCGGTGAATCAGCTCCACCACGCGGGTGGCGTATCCCCAGCCGTTGTCATACCACGTCAAGGTCTTGAGCAGGTTGCCGCCGATCACCTGGGTGGAAAGCGAATCGAAGATGGCCGAGTGCGAGTTGCCGATGACATCCGAGGAGACGATGGGCTGGTCCGTGTACTCAACGATCGTCTTGTAGTCGCTCTGGGCCGCGCTCCAGACGACCTCGTTCACCTCGGTGGCCGTCACCGGGCGCTTCATGAGGGTCACGAAGTCCAACGTCGAGCCGTCGGGAATGGGCACGTTCATGGCGACGCCGTCCAGCTTGCCCTTCATCTCGGGCAGTATCCTCTCGACCGCCTTGGTGGACCAGGTCACGGCCGGGATGATGTTCTCGGCTGCGGCCCGGGAGCGCCGCAGCTCGGTGTGCGGAACGTCGGCCAGCCGCTGGTCGTTGGTATAGGCGTGCACCGTCGTGAGAAATCCGCTCTCGATCCCGAAGGCGCCGTTGAGGATCTTGGCGATCGGCGCCAGGGCGTTGGCGGTGCAGGAGGCGTTGGAGACGATCCGGTGCTCCGACCGGAGCTGATGGTCGTTGACGCCCATCACCACGGTGAAATCGATTTGGTCGCGGGGCGGCACCGTCAGGACGACCTGGCGGGCCCCGGCGTCCAGATGGCGCTGGAGGAAGTCCCGCGTGCGGTACTTGCCGGTGGCCTCGACGACGATCTCGACCCCGAGATCGTTCCAGTTGACATCTCCCGGCTCCTTGGCGGTGAGCATCTTGATCTGCTTCCCGCGGATGTACATGGCGCCTTCCTTGACCGAGAACGGTTCCTCGAAGCGGCCATGGACCGTATCGAATCGCAACAGGTACTCCAGGGCCATCGGGTCGGCGACATCGGCGATCGCGATGACGTCGATGTCCTTGGACTTCTGGGCGATCCGGAAGACGTTGCGGCCAATCCGGCCGAACCCCATGATCCCCACGCGAACACTCATCGTTGCTGTCCTCCTTGGCTGTTGGGAACAGAAGCCTGTCCCGGGCGGTAACAAGTCCCGACACTATCATCGGTCGCGCCGGGCCGAAACAGCACGCTCGCGAGTCTCCGCCTCGGCAAACACCGCCAGGATCTCCTGATTCCGCGAATTCGCCGTCCTCAAGGCGAAACCGGCAAGGCCGCCCCGTGGCGGCCGGCTGGCCTCCGGCGATTGAACTCGGCCAATTGTCGGGCCAACGGCCGGGGGGAAACGCGAGGAAGATCGCGGGGCCCTCCGGCGGGACCGCAGCGAAGGTTCGCCGGCGCCGGCGGCCGTTGCCCGATGCGGAGCGCTCGGTGTACCGTCTTTGGGAGTCGAAAAGTTTCGTGCGCGTCCCGGCGCGGGGTGAAGACTCCAGCGGCACTGGAGGCGCCGGGCGGAATCCTACAAGGAGGGAGCGGCTGCAATGAGTCGTCATGTTCGCTGGATGCATGGGGTCGCCCTGGCGCTCCTGCTCGCCTCAACCGGAATTCCCGGAGTCGTTCATGCCCAGAGCGCGTCCGCGCTGATGGCCGCCGCCGTCTCGGTCGACATCCAGGACGGCGGAGGCAAGACCCTCCGTACCGTCAATGCCACCCTTCTGCGGGACGGGGTTGTCGTCCCGCTGGAGTCTCTGGCGGGCGCCAACCGGGCGACCGTGCGGGCTCGGGACGGCAGCCGTTGGACGTGCCAGAACGTGCTCTCCTCCAACGCGGTCATCGGCCTCGCCTTGCTGCAGCTTCCCGAGACGCCGGCTTTCGGAGCGTCTCTGCCGCAATCGGGCTCGTTCAATCCGGGATCCAAGGCGACGGTCCTTGGCGGACCCGACAGCCGTCCGGACTCGGTGACGACCACGTGCTACTTCACCTACTCCATGCGGGACCGGACCGACTTCATCGCCGTTTCCCCGGGTCTTCCGGGGGCAGCCCCCCTGGTTGACCGCAGCGGCCGGCTGCTGGGAGTCGTCAATCAGCTCTCGGCCGGCGGCATCGACTGCCACTACGCGGTCCCGGCGGTCTCCGTGAAGACCCTCGTCACCAACCGCGGCGACGGGCAGGCGATCTCGACCCACGCCCAGGTGACGGCGCCACCCTTCGCCGAGCCGTCCACTGCGCTCGGTCTCTCGTTCCGGGGAGCCAACCTGGTCACCGCAAACCAGTACGAGCCCGCGCGCACGCTTCTCAACGCGGCGCTCAAACGGGACCCGAAGTACCCCGAGGCGCACTACTGGCTGGGGCGCCTGCTCTTCGCCGAGCAGAAGCACGAGGAGGCCGCCCAGGAATTCGTCGAAGCCGGCACCAGCGATCCCGGCTATCACATGGCCTGGCACATGGCGGGAGCCGCCTACAACCAGGCGGCGCGTTACCTCGATGCGGAAAAGATGTACTACGAGGCCCTGAAGGCGAACCCGCGATCGGCCGAGACCTACTGCAATCTTGGCGGCGCCTACTTCAACCAGAATCGCTATGACAAGGCAGTCGAGGCCTTCCGCAAATCGATCGAGTTGGATCCGCGCTACCGGCAGGGGCTGGCCTATCACAACCTCGTCCAGGTGCACCTGACCCAGGGACGTCGGACCGAAGCCGAGGGCGTCTACCAGGACCTGCTCAAGATCAACCCCGAGTGGGCCCGCCGGCTGCGATCGACCCTGGATTCCCAGCCCTGATGCCGCCGCTGGCGCAGCTCTCCCGGCCGCCGGAAGGCACGGAAGCACGGGCGCCGTGGCGCCGCTGGCCGTGTCCGCGCTGCGGCCACCAGCAGCGCCGGGTGCGGGTCGTTTGTCCTGAATGCCAGTCCCTCCCCTGGCCGGTCCCCCGGTCGGAGACGTCGCCCGGAGCCGGTCCGCCCAGAGTGCCTGCCGTCCACGACGGCGCCGGACGCGAGGTCCGCGCGGCCGACTTCATGCTGCGTTCGGGCGTCGATCTCCAAACCCGGCGCGACGGCGCTCTCTACCGGCGGCATCGTTTCAGCACGCCGTCGGGTTTTCTGGGAGTGCTCTCCTACGGGCTCTTTTCCCACGCCGAGTGGCTGGGCGGCGACGGCCGCGAGTGGCGCATCCAGCGTGCGGGCGCCCTCTCCGGCACCTTCGTTCTGCTGGAGGCAGGCCAGCCGATCGCGGCGGCGCGCGGGCGGGGCTTCCTGCGCCGTTCTTGCCGGATCTGGTACGGTGCGGCCACGTATACCGTGCGCCGTACCGGTTTCTTCCGCCGGCGCTATCGGATGGAAACGGAAGACGACCAGGAGATCGCCGTGATCCAGGGAGGCTTCGTGGATCCGATCAAGCGGGTCACGATCTCGGGCGAGATCGCCCTGCCGGCGCTGGTCATGGCCTGCTACCTCGCGCGCAAGATGCGCAAGGAAGACGACGAAACGACATGACCGGCTCCGGAGGCACACCGGATCCAGGCCGCGCCTGTGGCCCCGGTTGCATCGGCGACTGCGCCCGCCCCGGCACCTCCGGTCGCGGCGGCGAAGGGACGAAGGGAGGGCCAGTATCGTGACCGGCCCCGATGACAGGAGAACACCGGGCGAGACAACAGACACCCCGCTGCGGGTGCTCGAGCATCCCCTTGTCCTGGAACTTCGCCTCAACCGCCCGGCTGTCCACAACGCCCTCGATGAAGAGACGATCGCCAGACTGACCGAGGTCCTGCTCTCGATCCAGGAGCATCCGGACGGCCGCCGCGCGGTGCTGCTCTCCGCGGAAGGGCGTTCCTTCTGCGCGGGAGCCGACCTCCATTACATGACGCGTATCGCGGCGCTCGACGAGGAGGAGAACCGGCGGGACGCGCGACGCCTCTCCGGTCTCTTCCAGGCGGTTCGCGGTTGCCCGATCCTGGTGATCGCGAAGGTCCAGGGCGCCGCCCTCGGCGGCGGGGCCGGGCTGGCGGCCTGCGCCGACCTGGTCATTGCCTCCGAGAAGGCCCGATTCGGCTTTACCGAGGTCCGTCTCGGGGTCATCCCGGCCACGATCTCGCCCTTCGTCGTCGAAAGGATCGGCGCGCGCCGGGCGGGCGCGCTCTTCTACACCGGCGAGATCCTCGATGCCACGGAGGCGCGGCGCATCGGGCTGGTCGATCGGGTCGCCTCCCCCGCGGAACTGGACGCCGCGGTCGATGCGGTGCTGCACGCGGTCCGCGACATCGCCCCCGGCGCGGCGCGCGAAGCCCGGCGACTGGCCGCGCGGGTGGCCGCCATGCTCCCCCTCTTCGACGATCCGCGCCGCGATGCCGACCTGTTCGCGTCGACTGCCGGCGACATCGCCCGCCTGCGGGCCGCGCCGGAGGGACGGGAAGGCATGGCGGCGTTCCTGCAGAAGCGCCCGCCCTCCTGGGCAGGCGGTGGGCCATCCGATCCGACGAGCGCTCCATGAGCGCCCTGCCTTCCCGCGTCCGGGTCGTGGAGGTCGGACCTCGCGACGGACTCCAGAATGAGCCGGAGCCGGTTCCGACCGAGACCAAGATCGCCTTTGTCGACGCGCTCTCCCGCGCTGGGCTCGCCGAGATCGAGGTCACTTCCTTCGTGAGCCCGCAGCGCGTGCCGCAGTTGTCGGATGCCGGCGAGGTCCTCGCCCGGATCCGCCGCCAGGCCGGCACGCGCTACACGGCGCTGGTCCCCAACGAACGGGGTTTGGACTCCGCCTTGGCCGCCCGCGTCGATGGGATCTCGCTCTTCACCGCGGCCAGCGAGTCCTTCAACCAGCGCAACATCCGCGCATCGATCCGGGATTCCATCGAGCGTTTCCGGCCGGTCGCGGCGCGGGCGCGCGAGGCGCGTCTGCCGCTGCGCGCCTACATCTCCACCGCGCTGGTCTGTCCCTACGAGGGGCCCATTGCGCCAGAGAAGGTCGTGCCCGTCGTGAAGGAGCTCCTCGATCTGGGAGTGGAGGAGATCTCCCTGGGTGACACGATCGGAGCCGCCGTGCCCACCCAGATCAGCGCCCTCCTCGATGCTCTCGGCGGGATTCTGCCGATTCAGCAGACCGCCCTCCACCTGCACGACACCCGTGGAACCGCGCTGGCCAACGTGCTCGCCGGCCTGCAACATGGCGTCACCGTCTTTGACACCTCCGCGGGGGGTCTCGGAGGATGCCCCTTCGCTCCCGGAGCCACGGGCAACCTTCCGACTGAAGATCTGCAGTACTTCCTGGAAGGAATGGGGATCGCCACCGGGATCGATTCGGCGCGGCTTCACGAAGCATCGGACTTCATCGAGGGTAGCCTCGGGCGCAAGCTTCCCTCCCGGGTCCGGTTGGCGGAAGCCGCCCGGCACGCGGCGCCGGGGCAAGAAAAGGCCAGGCGGTGAGCCCCGTGTGAGGGGGGAGTGGGGCGAGGCCCACCACCTGGCTTGATCGTATGCGGGCGAGGCGCTGTCTAGTTGTGCATCGTGAGATCACGGGCAGGCGAGGCCGAAGCCCGAGCCCCAGGCGAGAAGCGCCGCAGGTGTGAGGCGATCTCGAGCCTGAGCTCCACGCCGATCCATCCAAAAGCCGCGACCGCCAGCAAGGCGATCCCTTGAAGACCAAACCCGACGCCCCGCCAGCCCTGGAAGTCCGTGCCGCCCCGCAGCAGCAGGAGGGAGACGGTGAACAACGTCAGGCATGCGGAGTTGATCCACATGTGTGACCGGGCCAGACCGCGCGCCGGCGTATGGCGCACCCGGCGCCAGTAGGCGTTGAGGCCCAGCGCCATGCTCAGGAGCCCAACCAGGACGACACTGGCGGCGGAAAGGTATCCCGCGCGGAACCAGGCGTGCTCGTATCCCTGATCGAGGTGGCAAGCGACCACCACGCCGCAGATGACCGACCAGAGCATCAGCACGATGGCGAGCGTTCCCAGGATCCGATGGGCCGGGACTCGGGAGCGCCTTGACGGGCGGGAATCCGCCGGCCGGACGTCGCCCTCCACCGGACCACGAGGCGCCAGGCGCGGTTCGCCTTGCGATGGAGAGGCGGAAGGGCTGTGGAGATGATCCCGCTGAGCTGCCCTCGCCGTGGGGATCCCGCCATCCGGTCCCCGGGTGACAGATCGGGCGACCATCGCTGGCTTGCGCTGGAACCGCGGCTCAGCGGAATACATCGCGACAGCCCCGCTTTCTCTTGGGCCGCGGCACCGCCTCGATCCGGGTCGGCGGCACCGGGGTTCCCTGCCTCTGTTCCGGCGAATCCCTTGCTCGAGCGTCCTGCCGTTGTCCTCGGTGCACTCCGGGTGTTCGGTCTAGGGTGCAGTCCGGGTGCTCGGTCTAGTTCGGGTAATCGGTCTAGTTCGGGTATTCGGTGCCGTTCGGCCTTTCGGTGTCGTTGCGGTGTGAACTGCCGAGCGAGGAGCTTCCGGACTTCGTTTCCCTGGCGCCGGTCCGGGTCGATGCGGGATCGAACTCCATTGCCCGTCCTTTCCCATGCATCCATCCGGGGATCGGGAACCATCTATGTCGGCGTCCAAGGCAGCCCGGAAGCCCCTTTCGGTTCCTTCACACGGGGCGATTGTCCCACCAGAACATGAACGTGAAGTGAATGGCCGATTACAGGCAGTTCACCTTAATGAGACCATCCGGATAGGTAACGCATCATCGGTCCAGGTCACGTTCCGGATGCTAACGCTATGTGAAGAAAGATCTTGCGTCCGTAGCCATCTGCCGGGCACAAGCCACGGGAACTGCGCCCGCGTCCGTGGCGCCGCGGGCCGGAGTGGGATGGCCGTGACCGGCCCGCACGTCGGATCAGGCGTCGGCGCTGGCCTTCTGCTCCGCTTCTCTTGCCTCGATCCGGTAGCCCTGGCCACGCACCGTGTGCAGCAACTTGGCGGCCTCGCCATCGTCGATCTTCCGGCGGAGCCTGGCGATGTGCACATCGATCACGTTGGAAAGCGGATCGAAGTCCTGCTCCCAGACATGTTCGGCCAGCATCGTGCGTGTTACGACGCGCCCAGGATTGCGCATCAGGTACTCAAGGACGGCATACTCCCGGTTGCTGAGTTCGATCTCCCGGCTTCCGCGCGAGACCTTGCGGCGGAGTGAATCCAGTTCGAGGTCGCCGACCCGCAGGAAGGTGGGGATGAGATCCCCGCGCCGCCGGAGGAGAGCACGGACGCGAGCCAGGAGTTCCTCGGAACGGAACGGCTTCACAAGGTAGTCGTCGGCACCGCCGTCAAGCCCGGCTACCCGGTCCGAGATGTCGCCCTTGGCGGTGATCACGAGGATCGGTACCGCCACGCCGTCCTCTCGGAGTTGACGCAACACGTCCATGCCGGGACGTTTGGGCAACACCAGATCCAGGATGATGATGTCGTAGTCCCCGGTCTGCGCCTGGAAGAAGGCTTCCTCGCCATTGGACGCCAGATCCGCCGCATAGCCTTCTTCGCGAAGCGCACGTCGAATGAAACTGGCAACCTGGGCATCGTCTTCGACAACGAGTACACGCATGGTTCCCCCCTCAGGAGGCTCGGCCTGGCCCGAGCGGACCTCGAAGGTTCCCCGGCATATCGGGCTGCCCCACCGCGTCCGCGACGGGTGCCGCCGGCAGCCCCAGGACGGCGCGCACCCCGGGCCTCGCCACCCGGTTGCGCACGCGGATCCTGCCGCCACTTCGCGCCATGATGCTTCGGGCTGCCGCAAGCCCCAGCCCCGAGGCGGCGGTCAGTCTCTCTCTCGTGGAGAATGGACTATACAACCGCGCGCGATCTGATGCAACCAGACCCGGGCCATTGTCGATGACCTCGATCAGGACCAGACCTCCACGGCCGCGGCGTGCGGCCACACGGACGGCAGCACCCGGCCGGCCGGCGGTCGCGTCGAGCGCGTTCAGGGCCAGTCCGATGATCGCCTGCTCCGCATCCCCTCGATTCACCCACAACAGCGGGAGGCCTTTCTCCACACGCGTCGTCAGCCGTACCCCGCGGCGGACGAATTCCTGCCGCACGAGAACCAGGCAGCGCTCGAGGATGGTGTCGACCGTCCAGGCACGCCGCATCTCGCCCTGTGTTCGCGCGAACTCGTGAAATTCCTGGAGCGTCTGATTCGCGCGGCGCACCGCGGACTCCATATGGCGGAGGAGGTCGTCGACTTCGGGGTCGCGATCGGCCAGTTTCTTCTCGAGGAACCCGACCCCCATCAGGATGACCAGGAGCGGGTTCTTGACATCGTGCGCCATGCTGGAGGCCAGCCGGCCCACCAACCGGGCCCGATCCAGCGCCGGAACTTGCCGCAGAACGGACTCTGACACAGAGCCGCGCTTCCGTCGCGGCTTCGTATCTCGCGGCCTGGGTCCCTGGCTCTCCGTGGCCATTGTCAGCACCACCTGGTTCTTCCACCGCCTGCGGGTGCGGTACGGCCGATCCACTGACCGTTCCCTGGCCGGCGACCGCAAGCCGGCGCGAACCTGGCGCGGGTGCCACAGCTTCCCCGTGGTTGGCGGAAATGGGACAACGCGTGCGAGTTCGCGGGGCTCAATTGGTCGGATGTCCGGCTGAGCGTGACGGTGCCATCATGAACCGCGACAGGCCCTTTTGCGAGGGAAATCGCCGGAAGCGGCATGAGAAGTGCTCCCCCGAAGGGAGGGATTTCCCCGGTGCCGTGGCCGGCCGGGTGCGCGCGATTCAAGCCGGTCTTGCCGCCGACCGAGTCGCGGCGGCGGTTGCCTGGAGCGGACGTCGTAACCGGTCGAGCTTCCGCGCTGATCTTTCTGGAGCCGGGTCGAGCTTCCGCGCCTGGTCTCTCAGTCGAGCATGATGACCGAGCGCACCGCCTCCGAACCGCCGGCGCGCAGCCGGATGTAGTACATCCCGGCGCGCACGCGGCGCCCCGCGGCGTCTGCTCCATCCCAGAGCGCCTCTCCCTCGCCCGACGGCTTTCTCCCTTCGCTCCAGACGCGAACCGACCGTCCCTGCTCGTCGAACACCTCCAGCACCACCTCGGCCGCGGCCGCCAGCGCATAGCCGATGCGGGTTCCGCCACCCGACGGGTTCGGTCGGACCGGATGGAGGCGCGTCCCGCCGTGGGCTCGCATCGGCGACACGGAGGAAGGGCCGGCCGGCGCCAGGGTAGCCAGTTGGAACTGGCGGGGGTCATGGGGCCGGAACATCGTCAGCAGCGCTGTTGATGGCATGGGAGGCTGGTCGGTCTCGAACCAGAAGTTGTACAGCAGCCCGTAACGCAGCGCGTTGCCCGCCGGATCCACCTCCTCGGGATCGGTCGCCCAGGCGAGCATCCCGCCCTCGAGGACCACCTGCCAGTCGTTGGCCGGATCGAAGTCGCTGTCGTGGAAACCAATCCCCGACACGGATCCGGTCCCCACCGGAACGCGGAACTCACGCACCCCGAGCCTCGAGTTGCGGTTGTACAGGGCATACTCGTAACGGGTCCGGCCTCCACCCACATCGAGGGTCTGTACGGCCAGCACGTACTCACCGTCGCTCTCGTCGACCGAGCCGGAGGCGCGGAACTCGCCGTAGCGCTCGATGGCCGGTCCCTCCGTCAACGGGTTGCCGTCGCCGGGGGTGTCAAAGACCCAGACCGACCCGTTCCAGGTCATGGTGCACCGCCGGGAGCCGATGTTGTTGCTCTTGTCCGCATCCTCGCGTACGAGGTAGTCCGCTTCGTAGAAGTACGTCGCCCCGCTGCGGCCGAGATCGGCGTCGTGGACGGCGAGGCGGTGATCGGTCGGTCCGTGGCCGCTGCCGTCGTGGCGGCGGATGCAGTCATCCTCGCCGCCGGCGAAGTGGGACCCGCGACAGGTCCACCGGGCCGTGACGGGATCCACCTCGTGACGCGGGCCCAGGTAGTTGCGGTCGCCGTTGTTCGTGACCCCATAGGTATCCGAGCACCCCACGCCGAGGAAGGTTCCATTCGAGTGGTGCAGACAGCTATCGCAGACATCGTTGGATTGGGCAAAGAACCCGTGTTTGAGCCAGGAGACGCCGATCTGTTCGAAGCGGCCGTCCAGTTGGCGGTAGAGCGCCATCGCGATGACCGGGTGGTTCTCCTCCATCGGGGCCAGCCACGGGACATCGGTGTCGCCGACGTTGCAGGCCGTGGTTCTCATGGACAGGCCGGTGCGTCCGTCCGGCCAGACGCCTTCGTGACCCACTTGCTGGATCCCGCTGAGAGCGCCGAGAGACACATCAAGGTTCTGCCCCGCGGGCGCGCCTCGGGCCTTTCGGGCCGGCGACAACGTCCCTGGATTCGGCTCCGTCCGCACCGCCGGCGTAGTCCGGGCCGCTCGCTCCAGCGGCAGGCGATCGTCGACCCGCTTCGCGGGGAGTGACTCGGTACGCGCGACGGTCGCGACGATCTCGATCGTCCCCAGCGTCCACCCCGCCAGGTCCGGACGGCCGAAGCGATTCGCCCACCCTTCCAGGACAGTGATGTTCATGTAGTGCGTTCGCAGCCGCGGCTCTGCCGCCTGGAACTCGTACATGCAGTCACGCAGCTCGAAGACCGGCTCATCGTTGGCCGGATCGCAGACCTGCAGGTCCCCGCGACCGGCTTCCGGCCTGGACTCCGCGGACAGCGGCGGCCGCGCGCGCAACACCAACCCGCCGAGGTTCTGCACCGCGCCGGAGCGCAAGTCCCGAATGCGCAGTTCGCCCGAGTGGCGGATGGTCCCCATCGCCGGAGTCCGAGGATCGGCCACGCCGTCCCGGACCTGGATGGTGAAGTCCGAAGAGGGCAGGACAAGGAAGGTCGCATGCGGCGCCTCCACGCGGAACCTCAACTCGGCCGGAAAGGGCGCCGAACCGGCGGCGGAGACTTCCAGACCAAGATCGCCCATGAGCCCGGCATTGAAGGCGACGGTGCTTGACCCTCCGGTCACCATCCAGGCGCCGGTCCCGGTCGAGGATTCCCGCGCCTTGGATGAGATGGGTCCTCCGAGAAGGACGCCGCAGGCGAGTCCCGCCAGGAAGATCCTGGGGTTGCGGACGGACAGCCGCCTCACTTCGGATCCCGCGGTCTTCCAGCCGCGGCGGAACTTGTCGATCATTGCGCGTTTCTCCTTGTTCTATGTTCTCGGCCTTCGCGGCCGCTTGCCAGGATTGCGAACCGCCCGATTCGGGGCGATGGGGGCGGCCCTGAATTTGGGGCCGAGCTGGCATGGAGCCGGCGACGCTTGTCCAGACCGGCGATGCTTATCCAGGCCGGCGAAGCTCGTCCAGACCGGCGAAGCTCATCAACGATGGGACGTTGGCTTCTTTCCCGGCTCTCGTGAAGCACCGTGTCTGAAGTCGCCGCTCTTGCCGCCGCTCTTCTCCAGCAGCTTGATGCTCTGGATCCGCATGTTCTTGTCCACGCTCTTCAGCATGTCATACACCGTCAAGGCGGCCACCGCGGCGGCGGTCAGGGCTTCCATCTCAACCCCGGTACGGGCAAAGGCCGATGCCTCGGTCCGGATCCGCAAGGTCGTCCCGGCGAGGTCGAAGTCGACCGCCACATGCTCGATCGGGAGTTGATGACAGAGGGGAATCAGTTCCCAGGTGCGCTTGGCCGCCCCGATCCCGGCCAGGCGCGCCACCTCCAGGACGTTGCCCTTGGCCACCGCTCCGGCGGCCAGCGCGCGGGCCGCGGCAGCTCCGAGCCTGACCTGCGCTTCCGCGACCGCCCGGCGCGAGGTGGACTCCTTGGCGCCCACGTCGACCATGCGGGAAGCGCCGTCGGGGCCGATGTGAGAGAGGGAGGATGGCCGCGAACCATCCTGCCGCGCGCGCCGCTTCGATCCGCTCTCCGGAGGGTGGCCGCCGCGCGGCTTCTGCGTATGCCTCCTCATGCGCCACTCCTGGCATCCAGCGGATGAACCTGACAAGCCTCCCCCGGCTCGATCCAGGGCCGGTCAGGTGGGAGGAGGATCAGGCAGTCGGCGCGCGAAGCCGATACGAGATCCCCGGATCCGTTCGATGGAGCTTCGGTTACTTGTACAGACCCATCTTCTTGTACAAGCATGTTGCCCAGCACGAAGTGGGTCAGTCCGGGTTGGCGGCGGATGGCGGAGGCCGAGGTGGCCGTGACTGTCCATGGGTCCGGCGCCTCCTGGCCGGCGACGCGACGCAGGTAGGGAAGCAGGAACTCCCAGGCCGTCACGTGCACCGACACGGGATTGCCGGGCAGGCCAAAGGCGGCACGGCGGTCGCGGCCTGAGGAGCGGGTGGCAAAGAGAAAAGGGCGTCCCGGCCGCATGGCCACGCGATGCAGGTGGATGCGGAAACCGCATTGACGAAGCGCATCGGGCACCAGGTCCTTCTCTCCGGCGGACACGCCGCCGGTCAAGACGACCACATCAGCCCGGGCCGCGCGTTCGATCCGGGCGCACAGACTCGCCAGGGTGTCGCTCGCCCGCCAGGAGCCGAGCATCTCCGCGGTTCCCGCCAGTAGTCCGCGGAGCATCGGTCCGTTGCTGTCCCGGATCTGCTCCGCCGAAATCGCGGCGCCGGCGGCCACGATCTCCGAGCCCGTGGTGACGAGACCCACCCGGGGAAGACGAAAAACGGGCAGCGTAACCCGGCCGGCGGACGCCGCGGCCGCCAGGTGGCGCGCCCGCAATAGGGTTCCCCGCTGCAGGAGCAGGGCGCCGCGCCGCGCATCTTCGCCCCGGTCGGCGATGCCGGGCCTGCGGGGCGACTTCCCCACCACCGTGCCCTTGGAAGCGGAGCCCGTGGACGCACCACCGGCGGGCAGTTCTCCCGCCGGCTCCCCGCTTGACCGGGCGGGCTTCGTGAGGAACGGACCGGTGAGCCGGACACGTCCCGAGTCCACGAGGGTCGATCGTTCCACCATGACAACCCCGTCGGCGCCGGGGGGCACGGGCGCGCCGGTCATGACCTGCACCGCTGTTCCCGGCTGCAGCCGGCCGGGGAAGCGCTGGCCGGCGTGGACGCGCCCGAGAATCGTGAACACGGCACCTTCCCGCCACTCCCCATCGAGGCGGATGGCGTAGCCGTCGAGGGCGGCCCGATCGAAGGGGGGCAGATCCCGTTCGGCTCGCACCGCGGCAGCCAGCACCATCCCGGCCGCGGTCTCGATCCGCGCATCTTCACGAACGCGTGGCAAAGGGTGACGCGCCAGGATTGCCCGGGTTTCTTCGACGGACAGCGGGGCGTCGGCCGCGCGCGCAACGATGGCCGGCCGGCGCGATCCCCCGCCGCGGCGCCCGGGCGCGTGACCGGACGACGCCATCACGCCACCCGTCCGCGCTCGGCCTGCAGCACGTCCCAGGCGAGGCGGACGTGCCGCTCCTCCGTGCGGAGATTCCCCACGGCGAGCCGCAGGACGTAAGTCCCCCGCAATCGCGTATGCGAGAGATAGACACGGCCGCCCGCGTTGACCCGTTCCAGCAGATCCTGGTTGCGCTGATCGAGCTGCGCGTCGTCGAGACCCGGCCAGGTTGCACGGAAGCAGACGACCGAGAAGGGCACGGGCGCCATCCGCTGGAAACCTTCGTCCCCGTCGATCCAGGAGGCGAAGAGCCGTCCGAGACGGCAGTGCTCGCGCAGGCGCTTGCGCAATCCCTCCACGCCAAAGGCGCGCAGCACCCACCAGAGCTTGATCGCCCGGAACCGCCGGCCGAGCTGGACGCCGTAGTCCATCAGGTTGACGGCCTCCTCACTGGACTGCAGGTAGTCGGGGACCAGATGGAAGGCGCGCCGCAGCACCTCCGGATGCCGCGTGTAGAGGGCGCTGGCATCGATGGGAGTGAAGAGCCACTTGTGCGGGTTGGTCACGAGGGAGTCGGCATGCTGGCACCCGGCCATGCACCAGCGATACTCCGGCAGGATGGCGGCCGAACCCGCGTAGGCCGCGTCGACGTGAAGCCAGAGCGACTCCCGGCGACAGATCTGCGCCAGCTCTTCCACCGGATCGACGCTGGTCGTCGAAGTCGTGCCGACCGTGGCCGAGACCGCGAAGGGGATCCAGCCGGAAGCACGATCCTCCCGGACCGCTTCCGCCAGCGCGGCCGGCAGCATGCGGTAGGCCTCGTCGGTCTCGATCTTGCGGACGCCGGCAAGACCGAGCCCCAGGGTGATCGCGGCCTTCTCGACCGAGGAGTGCGCCTGGGTGGAGGTGTAGAGCCGCAGCCTCCCCGCTCCGGAGAGACCGGCGGTGCGGACGTCGAGGCCCGGAACCGCCTCACGGGCGGCGGCCAGCGCGCAGAGCGTGCTGACCGATGCGGTGTCGGTCAGGATGCCGAAGAGCCCCTCGGGCAAGCCGATCATCTCGCGAAGCCAGTCCAGGACGACCTGCTCGAGTTCCGTGGTCGACGGAGAGGTCCGCCAGAGCATGGCATTGGTGTTCAGGGCCGCCGCCGCCAGCTCTCCCAGAATCCCGGGGGCGGAAGCCGTGATTCCGAAGTAGGCGAAAAAACAGGGGTGGTTCCAGTGGGTGACCCCCGGAAGAACGACCTGGTCCAGATCGCGGAGGAGAGCGCTGAACGGCTCGCCTTCAGCGGGCGCCGAGCGGGGCAGGGCCCGCCGGATGTCGCCGGGCTTGACCCGGGACAGCACCGGCAGTTCCTCCACGTTCTCCAGGTAACGCGCGACCCAATCCACCAGTTCGCGCCCCGCCGCGCGGAACTCCTCGGGTGACCAGTCCCTCGGACCGGCCGGAGTGTCGGTCGAATTCTTCATTCCGCGATCATACTGCAACGACGGCGCAGGCCGCCAACGCAGCCGTGACCCGGAGTGACCCGGGATCCCACGCCAGCATCGGATGGACGAGCCCTTCCACGGCCGGCAAAGGCGGCGCATCAAGGCGGATCGTGCGGGCCCACCAACACGGATCGCGCGGGCGCATCAACACATATCGTGCGTGCGCATCAACACGGATCATGCGGCCGAGCGGAACGGGACCTCTCCGGCATGCCGGCGAGGCGGAACGACAAAGGCCCCCGGATCACTCCGGAGGCCTTGCGTCATTCCGATATCCACCCGGGCCGCTGGTTCCGGCACACCGTACCGGACCGCAACGCCGGACCACAACCGGCGCGGTCCCGGGCCGGCGGGATCCGATCAGCTCTTCTTGACGACGGTCTTGTCGGACTTGACCTTATCGTCGACCGTCACCATCATGCCGGCGCAGCAGGACTCGGGCGACTCGCCCCGCACGGCCATCACGACGCTGTTCTCGGTCTTGGTCACGGTGCACTTGTTCGCGCAGCTCTGCTTGTCGGTCGCGCAGGCCTTGGCGTGCTCACTGAGGGCCTTCTCGATCGCGGCCAGGTCCTTGCCCGTGAAGATGAGGTCGACGCCGCCGTCGACGGAGACCTTGGTGACCTCGGTGCCCTCGGGAAACATGGTGGACGCCGTGGTGGTCGCAGAGTTCTTGCTCGCGCAGCAAGAGCTGCCGGCCGACGCGGTCTTCAGGGAGGCGCAGGAACCGGCCGCCTTGCCGGCGACCGCGCACGACTTGCCGTCGGTCGACGCCTGCTTGACCGAGGCGCAGCCCGACGCGCCGCTGGCCTTGGCCGTCTGAACCGCACCCTTGCTGCCGCAACCGGACTCGTTGCTCACCTTGCTCGCAGTCGTCTTGCCTTCGCCATCGCAGGCGCCGGCGGTCACGGGGGCGAGGGTCAGGACGGCCGCAACAGAGAGACCGAGGAGGATGGCTCCCGCCGTTTGGATCTTCTTGGTCATGGTCTTCGTTTCCTTTCTGTGCGTGGCGCCGGGGTTCGTCCCGGCCCTGCGTTGGCTGGGCTTTATTGTCGTCCTTGCTGATGTCGCGCTTTCTGATCAGCGTCCGGCGACTCGGACCGTTCAGCGGGCCTGTGCCGGGAGGGTAGCAGATCCACAGGTCCGCTAGTGCCCCGAATCAGGAATTCTACTCATGAGAACGCCTCCGGTTTCCGGTCACCGCCTCGGCGAGCGATTATTTCTCTCCGGCCCCTGCCCCGGCGGGGCGTCTCGCATCGGGGAACGGGACCAAACAGCCCCCCTGACGGCGGAGCTGTCCAGTCGTCCGTCCGACGGCCTCCACGCCGCCCGTCCCGCGCCCACAAGTTGTTCGTCCCAAACCAGCAACCTGTCCATTCGGCGCCTACAAGGTGACGGACGGAATCGAGACCGAGCAGCGCACCGTCGCCTCCGGAGGTCCGCCTGGCTGCCCGTGGATCGTGACTTCCAGGTCAAGCGACTGATAGATGCAGAGCCGCATGGTTGGGGTTGCGCAGTAGTATACCAGAAGATCGATCCTCACCCGCCCCTGACCACTTCCAACCAGCAAAGGGATGGCGATGGGGAACCGGGGCTCGGTGGTCTGCAGCCGGAAACGTTCGTCCGGTATGGAAACGATCGACCCATCCCCGGTCGCGGTCAGTTCGAAGGGAGCCTCGTGGCTGAGTTCATGGCCGGGGGGAAGCGCGACATCGATCAACAACCTCGAGTGTCCGCACCCCAGAACCACCACCTCCGGAGAGACGGGCGGGCCCGGTACGTGACCCTCGCCCCTCAACCGGCCCGGATCAGGCTCACGGGCTCCGGAGGGAGTACCAGCGGTCGAGGGAGAGGAGCGACGGGGCTCGGGCGACTGGGTATCCATGTGATGGGGGTCTTTCCTTCAGATCGTTGGCGCCTGACTCTCCCGCATCAGTCGCCGGCGGGGCGAACCCGCGCCGACTTGATGACGATCGGCGTGGCCGGCAGCGATCGGGCGAGGCTTCCATCCTGCTGGACGTCCGCGGGATTCCGCACGACCTCCACGCCCCGAATACGGTCCAGTACATCCATCCCCTCCACCACACGGCCAAAGACTGCGTAGCCGGTCGGGTTGGCGGCGGGGTTGTAGTCGAGTGAAGGGTTGTCCGCCAGGTTGAAGAAGAACTGGCAGGTCGCGCTGCCGGCCTCCTGTCCCCGCGCCATCGCCACCGTGCCGCGCAAGTTCCGCAAGCCATTGCGCGATTCGAGCGGGATCGGCGGATAGGGGGGAAGCTTCTGGCGCATGTCCGGCAGGTAGCCCCCGCCCTGGATGATGAAACCGTCGACGACCCGGTGCAGAATGGTTCCGTCATAGAACCCCTGCTCAACGTGGGCCAGGAAGTTGCGCACCGTGGCCGGCGCCTTCTCCGGGAAAAACTCCAGGACGATGTCCCCCAGCGACGTTGCCAGCACCACGCGAGGAGCGACCGGCGCCGTCCCGGATTCGGTCGAGGCGGCAGCGCTTCCTCCGGGGGAAGCCGCGACCAGGACCGTAGCCCCGGCGATGAAAGCGAACATCAGAGCCACCGCGAGAGCAATCTGGCGGAGGCGATCCGACAACATGGTACCCCCTCGCCGGCACGCCGTTTCGGGGCCGCGCGCGACCTCAACCTAGCAAATGGCCCCGTTGCCTGACAACTGCCCGCCACCGTGGCGGCCTGGACGCAGGCCGGGGTCCGCGGAGGCAAGCCCGCCGCCTGACATGGGGGCGAGTCCTTGACGGGTCATCCGTCATCCCCAAGAATGCGCGCTGGCGATCTGCACTCGCCGCATCCGGAGACCTCACGGCCGGCGCCGGATCTGCCCGGCCCCAATCATCGGGAGGGGTTACCTATGTTGAAGGCACCGCGAGGAACGCAGCCGTCCTTGCTTCCGAACAATCATCACCAGCCGCCGCGAATCCGCCCGGATGCGGGGTTGCCCGACAGCAAGGCATCGCGACGGCCGGCGCTTCCCTGGCGCATGGCCGCCGGATTGGCCGTGCTTGCCGCTGTCGCCGCCATCGCGGCGTTGGCCGGCCACTCGGCCGCCAGCGAACCGCCCGCGGTGACCGGCAAGAACAATGATCTCCAGATCAGCGGGACAGCCTGGTTCACCTGGCGCTACAAGCTCGCCGAAGAGCCGGCCCTGGAGTCCGGCGGCAGCGGGCTGGGCCGCTCCGGCGAGAGCTTCCAGGACACCCACTCCTTCGACATGGACCGCTTGTACCTGACGCTCGACTACCTTCTGACGGATCGCTACACCTGGAACACCGTCATCGAGGCATCCAATCAGGGCGGCAACCTGAACATTCTCCTCAAGCGCGCCGGCCTGCGTATCAAGGAACCCTTCGGCCTGGGCGGGACCTCCATGCAGTTCGGGCAGATCGGCCATCCGATGACCGGGCACGTCGAGGGCCTCTGGGGCTACCGCGTCGTGTCCAGGACGCCGGTCGATCGCTACATGGGGATCTCCACCACGTGGCTAGGCGTCTCCGGCGCCGGCAGTCTGTTGGACAAGCATCTCGAGGTCGAGGGAATGCTGGCCAATCCGAAAGCCTTCAACCAGACCGACGCCAATGACGACGGCGACGCCATCCCGGTGCGATCGAAGTACGTGTCCCTCATGGCCAGGACCACGGTGACCCCTCTGCCGTCAGATGAGGTTCTGAAGGGGCTGGCCCTCACGGTCTTCGGCCAGTACGCGCCCAACGACGTCGCCTCCGGCCAGCCGGCCGATGCCGGCAGGAACAACACCACGTGGTTGGGGTTCTTTCCGCACTACAGCGGAAACAGCTTCCGGATCGGGCTGGAGTGCTACCGGCGTTGGCACGAGGCAGCGTCGGACAGCGCCTCCACCAGCAGCAGCACCGCGATCACGACCTATGCCGGTGGCTTCGGGAGCCTGTCCATCACCGAGAAGGCCAGGGTCTTCGCCCGGCTTGACTGGGTCGATCCCGGACGGTCCGGTCCCGGCGCCGTCAACCCGGATCCCTACCTGGTCCTCATGGCCGGCGCCTCCCGGCAGTACAACAAGGCCGTACGCGGCATCTTGGACGTCGAATACGTCCGCTTCGAGGATCCCGACCATGGCCCGTCCCTCGATTCCGACGTGATCGTCTCCGCCCGGATCGACGTCGCGCTCTAGCGCCAGGCCGCCACGGAAACCTCGTGGCGGCCGGTCCCGCGCAACCTGCCCCGGCCCCCGGCGCTCCTTCCCCGGGTGCCGGGTCGTGGTCGCCTGCCACCCCCCGGCCCGTTCACCTTGCGTGGGCCCCGCGGCATGGCCCGGCCGGGCTAAGGGTCGGGGTGACTTCGGCCGATAAAGCGGACGGTGGGACATGTGACCTGTGGTTCCGCGTGCGTGGGAGCAGAATGCCGTCTCGACTGCCGGACATCCGTCGCAGCCCCTGTTGGAGCAAGGTGCCGCCGCTGCTCGCGCTCGTGGCGCCGGTCCCGGTGGTGGTGGCTTGTGTCGTCTGGGCGATCGACCTTCGAGGGGACCACGAGGATTTCTCTCACGCGACCGCACAGCTTCACGCGGTCGCGGTGGCTCGCCAGGCTGCCGGCGCCATCGACAGTGTCTGGTCCGCGCCTCCGGAAGCTGATCCGCAGGGATTCCTGAGGAATCTCGCGGATGCCGGGACCATCCAGGGATGCTGGGGAGATCTGCGGGCCAGCTACGCCGGGGACACCGCGGCGGCCGGTTGGGTAGCCGAGTTGCGCCACCAGTTTCCCGAAGCGTTCGCCCAGGCGCGAGAGGCGCTTCTTCGGAGAATCCAGCGGGGGCTCACGCAACGATCGGAGGGCTCGAGCGGACGGACGCCCGCGCTCGCGCCTCACCAGGCCGGAGCGGACGAAGCCTGGACGGCCGACCAGGTGCGCCTGCGCCGCGAGGCCGGCGAAGTCCGATCCCGCCTGGACGCGCTGGAGCGGCTCTCGACCAGCCGCCTGGACCAGACCGCCGGCTCCGGCCGCCGCTTCGACCTTCTGTGCGCCGCGGCCGGACTTCTGGTGCTCTATCTCTTCGCCGCCCTGCACCGTACCCGGAGGCTGCGGGACCGGCACCTCCACGGCGCCCGCCTGGTGGAGGACATGCTTGAGTCCTACAGCCGCCGCCTGGAATCCATGAACGCGGAGTTGGAACAGGCGAGCCTGTTGAAGACGCAGTTCCTGGCCAACACGTCGCACGAGCTCCTGACGCCCCTCAACGGCGTGATTGGCTCCCTTGACCTTCTGCGGGAAGATCCGGACACCTCGCCGGCCGAGCGGCGCGAGCTCCTTGAGCAGGCCTCCACTTCCGCCGAGGCATTGCACGGGCTGATCCGCGACCTGTTGGATCTGTGCAAGCTCGAGGAGGGGAATCTGTCGCTGCGCTGCCGCAGTCTTGAACTGGGACCGATCATCGGGCGCGCCACCGGCCGCCATCGGACGACGATCCAGCAGAAGGGGCTTGCGCTTCTCGTGACCGCCCCATCGGGAGGCTGGCCGAGGATCCACGCCGACGCGCAGAGAACGGAGCAGGTCCTGCAGCACCTGCTGAGCAATGCATTGAAGTTCACCCCCGAGGGCTCCATTCGGATCACGGGGCGGCCGGAAGGCAATCAGGTCCGCATCGAGATCGCCGACACCGGGGTCGGCATCGCGAAGGAGAAGCTCCCCCGGGTCTTCGAGCTCTTCAGCCAGGCCGACGGCTCGCAGACCCGTCGCTTCGGCGGCACCGGGATGGGCCTGACGCTCTGCCGCCATCTGGTGCGCGGCATGGCAGGCCAGATCGGCATCGAAAGCGAAGGGCCGGGCCGTGGCACGCGCGTGTGGTTCACCCTTCCCCTCGACAGCGCTGCGGCGTCGCAGACCAAGGAGGCCGCCTGAGGCGCGGCGGGGCGTCAGGCCTTCGATCGAACTCCACACGCCCCCTCGATCGACCCTCCACACGCGCCCGATCCCACTCTCCACAGGCCCTCGATCCGCCTTCGGCCACAGCCTCAGACCTCCTGGTGTCCAGGACACCGAGCCGTTAAGCTGGCTGGCAGGTGGGGAAGGAGGAGATGGTGGCGCTGTCGGCGGCCTGGATCGCGTGTGCCGTCCTCGCAACGTTTCTGCCGCCGGTACCGGTTCCGCCTTCCGAGGCCGGCGCCAGCCAGAGGAGCGCCTTCGCTGGTCCGCTGAAGTGGGAACAGCTCAGCGTGCAGGGCTTCGAGGTGGACTCCGGCTTGTCCTGGCAAGTCGTCCAGGAGAGAGCCTCGACCGGCAAGGCGGGAAGCGGAAAGCGCGCCCGTCTCGTGCAGCAGACCCGGCTGCGCATCGAGCAGGCCGGCGGCGGTGAAACACTGGGGATTCTCCAGCACCTCGACAACACCACCATCGTGGCGCTCTCCCCCAACGAACCACGGGCCGGCCAGGCGCAACCTGCGCGCCCCGATCCCGGCGATCCCTGGCCGAATCCCTGCGGTCTGGAGGCCGTCCCGACCGAGCACCCGCTCGACCTCGACCACGATGGCCGGCGCGAGCTGGCGGTGCGGTTCTTCGCCACCGTCGGGCGGCCGGGAGCCTCCGGGTATCTGCTCGTCGCCGCAAATCCCGACGGAACGCCTCGCATTGTGCAGATCGAGGATCTGGTCCCCTCGGTGAACTTCCAGGGGGCCGTGATCCGGGCGATCGACTTTTCCGCGCACTCCCCGGACCCCACCGTGCTGGTCGACTACGTTCCCTTGCACGGCTGCCGGTTCCTCGAGCTGTTCGGGGTGAGTCCGGCGTCGGACTGCCTCGATTGCTGCCGCTTCCCTGTCCTGCTGCGCCCGGCGGAGCGGGGCATGCTCGCGCCGGTCTACGAGCCGAAACTGCAGCGCCCCTTCCTGGAACAACAGCAGGAGCTCCTTACGCTGGCCAGAGCCACCCGGCCGGGGGCTCGCCCTGCCCCGGGGCAGGAGGCGGCAATCTGCCGGGCCGCGGCGTTCTACTACCTGACCGGCCTCGGAAGCGAGACCCGCGAGACCCTCGAAGGCGACCTGGGCAGCCACGCCGACGGCTACCGGGTTCGGCTGCTCCTCGACAAGCTCGACCGGTACTTCCTCTTCGGCATAACGCCTCCTTAGCCCTGGCCGTGGCTGAGCGCCCGCGATCCGGGCCCGGCCGTCGCCCTGGCGCGCCCCAGCGGCGCTCGAGGTGACGCGCCGGGCAGGTTCAGCGGATGAGGCCGCTCCAAGAGCAAGGCGGCGCAGGGCCGCGGACTTGTCGCCTTGCCATCCCCCAGGCTAAGCTACGGGAATGGAGTTCGCCGGGACCATCATCCTCCACGGAGCGTGGCGGCCGCCTTCTCGCGAGGCCGACCCGTGCCTGTTCCTTTGGGGAGAAAAGAGCGACGAGACCCAGGCCGCCTGGCGGACGGCCTCACCGGCCCGCGCCCATCCCCGAGAAAGGGTGCTGACGCACATCGAAGCGCCGCGGGAGGTCCGGGCCCGGTTGCGGCACGTTGCCGACGGACTCCTCTACGAGTGCGCCGAGATCGCGCGCGTCGAGCTTCTCTGGCCGGCGCGCAACGGCCTCGCGCTGTTGCCGTCGAGCGCGCGACAGGGCCGGTCCTGCCGGATGGAACGCTACGCCGCCGACGGCCTGCTGGTGCCGGCCGGGGATCTGCTGCACTTCCTTCTCTCCCTGCCGCCGGAGCCCCCTCCCGGAACGGACTACGGCAGCAGTATCCGCTTCTGGAACGAGTGCGCCGCGTTCTGCCTCGGTCTCATCGCGCGGCAGCGGTTCATCCCCAGCCTGATCGAGCGAGGCCCCGCGGGGCGCCGCGAGCACATCGCGACCTGGCTGCCGGTGCTCAGCGATCCGGAGGATCGGCGCGAGTTGGATCTGCTCGCTCTCGCCATGCCCGGACTCTGCGGTTCGCTCGCCCACCACGGCCACTCCCCGACGGTCGCGGGTGGCGGAGGCGCCGCTGCCTCGACGGAACGACAACGCCTGGCGGACCCGTCCCAGGTTCTCCGCGGCTTCCTCGGAACCGTGCTCGACGCCGCGCTGCGGCAGATTCTCGCGGATGAGGGCTTTCCGACCTTTGACCGGCGCCTGGCCAGCGGCCGCCGCACGATCCCGGGCATGCCGGGCTTGTGGATGCGCGCGCTCGGCTGGATCGATGGCCGCATGGACGCCGAGCCGCATCTCGTCGAGGAATACGCGCGGCAGGTGCGCCGCTGGAACGACACCCTCGCGGAACCTCCACCGGGCTCCTTCCGCACGGCGCTGGCGCTTCTAGCGCCGGAGGAGGAAGAGGCGGCCGACGGGATGTGGCGCATCGAGATCTTTCTCCAGGACAGGCAGGATCGCTCCGTGCTCGTGCCGGCCGCCTGCGTCTGGGAGAGCCCCAACGGAGCCGTTCAGTGGGGCAGCCGGATCTTCGAGGACGCGCAGAACAGGCTGCTCGAAGATCTCGCTCGCGCGGCCACTCTGTTCCCGCCTTTGGAACGGGCTCTGGAGGCGGCGAGGCCGGTGGCCTGCGCCATCTCCCTGGAAGAGGCGCACTCGTTCCTCAGCCAGGCGGGGCCGTTGCTCGATGAAACCGGCTTCGGCGTGATCACACCCCAGTGGTGGAACGACGACGCCAGCCGGCCGCGGCTGCAACTATGGCTGGGTCCGGCATCCACGTCCGACGGGTCGCGTCAGTCCGACGGGTCGCGTCAGTCCGACGGACCGCAACGGTCCGACGGGTCGCAACGGTCCGACGGACCAGAGCAGTTCCCGGGCCAGCTCGATCACGATATCGGGTCGGGGAACCACCACGGCGAGCCGGGGGAGGCCCCCCTTTCCCCCGCCTCGCTGCTGCAGTACCGCTGGGAGGTCGCCCTGGGGGAGGAGAGCCTGACCCCGGAGGAGTTCCAGAGACTGGCGCAACTCAAGCGCCCGCTGGTGCGGCTGCGCGGCCGATGGTTCGAGATCCGGGCGGATCAGCACGCCGCCCTGGAACGGCTCTTCAAGGACACGGAGCGCACGCAGACTCTCACGCCCGCCGAGGCCATCCTCTGGAGCATGGGAGGCCTGCTGCAAGGCGATCTGCCCGCGCCCGAGGTGCGCACGAGCGGCTGGGTCACCGCCTGGCTGGATCGTCTGCAGGGAAGGCTGGCGCCGGCGCCGATCGCGCCGGGGGCGGACTTCCACGGCGTGCTGCGCCCCTATCAGGAGCGCGGCCTGGGCTGGCTCGAATTCATGCGGCAATGCGGCCTGGGCGCCTGCCTGGCCGACGACATGGGGCTGGGCAAGACCGTGCAGCTGATCGCGCTGCTTCTGCAGGAACGGCGGTTCGGCGGACCGGCGCCGGGCCCCACGCTGGTGCTCTGCCCGATGTCGGTTGTGGGCAACTGGCAGCGCGAGCTGGCCCGCTTCGGCCCGGGCTTGCGCGTCCTGGTCCACCATGGGTTCCGGCGACTGCGCGACTCGGATTTCATCGAGGAGGCCGCCGGCAAGGATGTGGTGATCACGACCTATGCCCTCGCCCATCGCGACCGCAACCAGCTGGGCCGGATCGCCTGGGAACGCATCGTCCTGGACGAGGCGCAGAACATCAAAAACTCGCAGACTCTGCAGGCGCGGGCGGTCCGGGGGCTCCCCGCCAAGCACCACGTGGCCCTGACCGGCACGCCGCTGGAGAACCGCCTGACGGAGCTCTGGGCCGTGCTGGACGTGCTCAACCCCGGCTACCTGGGATCCCGTTCCGAGTTTCGCCGCAGCTTCGCCGTGCCGATCGAACGCTGGCGTGACCAGAAGCGACGCGTCCTGCTGCGGCAGCTGGTGCAGCCATTCCTGTTGCGCCGGGTCAAGAGCGACCCGCAAGTGATCCAGGATCTCCCCGAGAAGCTGGAGATGCAGGTCTTCTGCAACCTCACGCGGGAACAGGCGACGCTCTATCAGGCCGTGGTCAACGAGCTCTTCACCTCGATCGAGGGAAGCCAGGGCATGGCCCGGCGGGGGCTCATCCTGGCTTCGCTGACGCGGCTCAAGCAGGTGTGCAACCACCCCTCCCATTTCCTGCAGGACGGCGGCCCGCTGGAGCAGCGCTCCGGCAAGGTGGAGCGTCTGGCCGAGATGCTGGAGGAAGTCCTGCAGGAGGGCGACCGCGCCCTGGTCTTCACGCAGTTCACCGAGATGGGCCTGCTGTTGCAGCCCCACCTCGCGCAACGGCTGCGCACCGAGGTTCTCTTCCTCCACGGAGGAACTCCGCGCGGCCAGCGCGATCAGATGGTGGAGCACTTCCAGGGATTGAAGACGCCCGGCGTGTTCCTCCTCTCCCTCCGCGCCGGAGGCTCGGGGCTGAATCTGACCGCGGCGAATCACGTCTTCCATTTCGACCGGTGGTGGAATCCCGCCGTCGAGGATCAGGCCACCGACCGCGCCTTCCGCATCGGCCAGGACCGGCGGGTGCAGGTGCACAAGTTCGTCTGCGTGGGAACGCTGGAGGAGCGCATCGACCAGATGATCCTGGAGAAACGCGAGCTGGCCTCGACCATCGTCGGCGCCGGCGAGCAGTGGCTGACGGAACTGGACACGGCGCGGCTGCGCGAGATGTTGACCCTCTCCGCGGACGCCGTGTCGGAGTGACGGACAGGGTGGCCGGCAAATCAAGACCGCGGGGCGGTCCGATCGGTCCCGACAGAACCGGCTCCGGCCTGCGCGCCCGCACCCGGCGCGGCAGGATCGGCCGGACCTGGTGGTCCCAGCGCTGGATTCTCATCCTCGAGGGGACCGGCCTGGGAGACCGGCTCCATCGCGGCCGTTACCTGGCGCGTTCGGGCAGCGTGCTGTCTCTCGAGGTCGCTCCTGGCCTGATCCAGGCCGAGGTCGCGGGCAAGGGCGCGCTCAGCCACGAGGTGAGGATCGGGATGGAACCGATCCCCCAGGCCTCCTGGGAAGCGCTGGAGCACATTCTCTCCCGTCGCGCGCTCTTTGCCGCGAAACTCCTGGCCGGCGAGATGCCGCAGCCGATCGAGGACGCGTTTGCCGAGGCGGGGCTCGTCCTCTTGCCTGCTTCGGCGGACGATCTGGAGATCTCGTGCGACTGCGACGATCCCCAACCCCCCTGCCCGCATCTTGCGGCGGTCTTCTACCTGCTGGCCGAACGCTTCGACGAGGATCCCTTCCGGATCCTGCTCTTCCGCGGGCGGGATCGCGACGAACTCCTCGACTCGATCCGCGGCGGCGGCCGATCCGTGCAAGATCCGCCACGCGACGAACCGGCGGAGGAGAGACGCCGGAAGCTCTCGGGGAACGGCCTGGCAGAGACGCTCCCCGTGGATCCGCCCGCGACGACCGGCGGTGGAAGGCGGAGCCCGGCGGCGCGAAACCCGGGTGAACGCAACCCGGCGCAATCCAGCGCTGAGACCGGTGCGGCGGCTTCCCGCGCGAATGGCGCGCGCCCTGAAGCTCCCCCGAGCGAGGCCGCGGAAGCCGGGTCCCAAGGAAGCTTCGTGCATCCCGAAGGGCCGGGCTCGATCCAACGTCAAGCCGGGCAGAGCGAGGGAGACGGCGGGCTCCAACGCGACGTGCGAGAGGACGACGCGCTTCGGACGCGCCAGGGCCGCCAGCGAGGCGACCACGAAGACGGCGGCGCCTCCCCCGTCGGGCCGGAGCCGCTATCGTCGCGAAGCGCTACGGAGACGTTGGCCAGTTTCTGGGATCTCCAGGCTGATCTGAGCCAGCTCAATCCCCGCATCCAGCCGCCGGTCATTCCCGAGGCGGTGATCCGGCGTCTCGGCGCACCCCCGGGCACCGAACCGGACTCGAGCACCGAGGCCGCCCTGCGCCGCGCCTACCAGTTGGCCAGCGCCTGGGCGCTGCGGCTGACGTCGCGCGAGCCGCGTCGAGAGGGAGAAGCCGGAGAGAAGCCGGGACCATGACAACCGGAGCCGGCCGGCCAGTCAGCCTGGCCAGCGGCGATGATACCCTCCCGCGGTGCTCCGGGCTGTACGCCGGCGGTGATAGCGGAGCCCTGCGGTGCTCCGGGTTCTTCGCCGAATTCGGCCTCGAACTCCCGGCGAGCCCGCGATGCTACACTTCCTCCGACAGCGGCCGCCGGCCCGGTAGGTGAACCGGTCCGCCTTCCCCAGCCGGAAGCTATGGGAGCCACGTCATGGTCCTTAGCACCTACCGCGCCGCGATGTTCTGGCACAAACTCTGTCACTCGAGATCCCAGGGAACCTCCAGTGCGGCCATGACCGTGCTGTTCGGCGCGCTCCTGGCTTGGGCCGGCCCGGCCTCGGGACGGCTCTGGAGCGTCGAGCAGGGAGGCACGGGCGACTTCCTCCTCATCCAGAGCGCCATTCGCGCGGCCGACTCGGGCGACAGCATCGATGTCGGACCCGGCGTATACGCCGAGCGGGTGAACTTCCTGGGCAAGAACCTGGCCGTACGCTCGACCCACGGTCCTCTGTTGACCATCATCGACGCTGGAGAAACCGGCTCCGTCGTTACCATGGCCACGACGGAGGGAAGATCGGCGCTGCTCGAAGGGTTCACCTTGCGCCGCGGCATCGGGACGCCCCTCAACGTGCCGGGCGATGCCGCCGAAGCGGGGGAAGCGAATCCCCGCCGTCCGGACTTCGGATTGGAGGACCTGGTCGGGGCGTTTGCCCGGGAAGCGGCGCGGGAGGCCGCCGGGATGGACGATCCGTTGGAGCGCGGGCGATGCGGAGGAGGGATCCTGCTGATCGGAACCAGCCCTGTGCTGCGCAATCTGATCGTGAAAGAGAATCGGGCGGAGTTGGGCGGCGGCCTCTACGGGAGCAACGCGAGCCCGCTGATCGAGGGGTGCGTCTTCGCGCGCAATGCCGCGGGGGCCGGCGCGGGAGCCATGCAGGAGATCGGCGGCCATGGCACCTGGCGGGCCTGCGCCTTCCTCAACAACCAGGGCGCATCCGGGGGTGGCCTGACGGTGATGTTCAGCGAGGCCGACCTCGACAACTGCCGTTTCTCGCGCAACAACGCCGGCCGGGGCGGCGCCCTCTACGCCCATGGCCCCGTCACCAGCGTCACGGTGCATCGCGGCGTCTTCTGGGGCAACGTCGCCGGGGAGGGATCGGTCGTCCGGGTCGTCGAGGGGAGCGCCGGGCTCGTTTCCTGCTCCATCGCCTACAACGGCTTCGAGGGAGAAGAGGCGGCGATCCTGGACTACAGCGACGGCGCCACGGGCCACCTGGAGACGAGCATCCTCTACGAGAACCGGTCCGCTCACGTCCTGCGCTGCCGCGATGCCGAGGTGAGCAGCCGCTGCAACGATCACTGGCCCCCGGGCGCCCCGTCCCCGGACTGCCCTCCGGGGATCGACGAGTTCCAGCTCGATCCGCTGTTCTGCGATCCGGAGCGAGGCGACCTGCGGCTGCGGGCCGACTCGCCCGCGTTGCCGGAGAACGCCCCGTTCGGCTGCGGGCTGATCGGGGCGATGGGCGCGGGTTGCGGCTATCCCGCCTGGGACGCGCGTTCCGAGCCCTGAGCTATCCCTCGTCGTTCATGCCGCAACCGCGGCACCAGCGTCCCTCGAAGAATCCCAGCGAGTCGCGCAGCACACCCCAGCGTCCCCGGAGCTGACCCAGTTCCTCCCTGTTGCGGCCGAGCCAGACGCCACGGAACCAACCGTACTCCCCGTGCGCCGCGCCCATCTCGGACTCGCGCACGTCCCAGGAGCCGCGCAGCAGACCGCGAATGGCGCCGTTCTGGCCGATGTACTTTCCGAAGAAGACCTTCTCGCCGTCGCGGTTGGTGCCATAGTGGCCGCGCACGAATCCGTTGGCACCGCCGCGTTCGGAGACCCAGACGCCCCGGAAGTCCCCGAGGGAGTCGCCCTCGGCGATCGGGCTCCAGCGCCCGCGGAGGAATCCGGCGCGCTCGCCGCCCGGCTCGGTCCGATAGGCGATCAGATGGACTTTGTTGCCGGCCTCGTCGACGGTGACCAGGCTATCCAGGCGTACCAGGTCGCCGAGGGAGAAGACGGCGCGGTAAAGACCGAGGTCAATCGTCAGTGAGTCGTTCTCGAAACCCTGCGCACGGTGGTAGAGCGCCACGCGGAGGCCATCGAACCCGTCGGCGGTGTGGCTGACCCACGCGAGTTCGCGGTTGTTCTCTCTCGGCCGCACGATGTGGTCAGACGGCCGTTCAAAAGACACGGTCGATCGCAGGACCAACGTTCCGCGCGACAGGCGGAGCGAGCCGCTCCAGTCGTACTGGTCGCCGTCTCGCTCCCGCGCCGACCCTTCCCTGGTCGGGCGCTCCAGCTTCCCCCACAGCAGCGTCAGGGCGAAGATCCGCCCGTGCGGCTCCCTCCCGGCCTCGATCTCCGTGACCATCGGATCGTCGAAGGCGGGATCGTCCTCGACGACCTCCGCCGCCGCGCTCTCCTCAAGCATCGCATCCCCGAAGGCGGGCTCCTCGTCGCTGTACGCGAGTCCGCCGGTAGGATCGCTGAGGTTGGGCCGCTCCCCGATCGGCGGCGGATCGGGATTGGTGCTCCGGTCTTCGTCGCCGCAGCCGGCAGCCAGCGTCAGGGTGAAGGAGAAGACGAGAATGGCGAGGTAGGAACTCCAGTGGTGACGCATGTTCGGACCCCTTTCATCTGCTGACCGTATCCCGCGGGACCGGTGCAGGATCCTGCCGGGAGGAAGCTGGCGTGCCGCCGCAGGCGACGTGCCGGAAGAGACGTATCGCATTGACTCAACCATCGTGCCAGCCCGAATGTGCCCGGAAGTCCTTTATCCCCAACATCGACAAGCTCGGCCACACTCTCCATCCCGCCGAGTGTACGATATGGTACAGACGAAGGGTGGCCGGTGAACATGCCCCGGTCTCGTCCGGATGTTCGACGAGGAAACCGGCTCCCACCTGGACGCGGGAGGAGATCGTTTGACGGCAGGAACCCAACCGCGGAGTGGCAGCGGCCGGCCGAACCAGTCCCGGCCCTCCGGCTGGCGCTCGCACCCTCCATGCGAGCCCCCCGGCTTGCGCTCGTCGGCCGAGTCCGCCTCGCCCGGCTTGCGTTCGCAGCTTCTGATCGACGCCGGCGAGTTCTGGCCCTGGCTCGAACGGGACGTGCGCTCCGCCCACCGGAGGGTCCTCGTGCAGGCGATGTCCTTCGAGGGGGACTCCGCCGGCCTGGGCCTCGCGCGCGCCCTGTGCGAGTCGGGCGCGGCGGATCGCCGGGTACTGGTCGACTCCTACACCCGGCACGTGGTCAGCGATCGTTTCGTGCACACGCGGCGCAGCCGCCGCGATGCCGCCCTCCAGGCCGAGATCCGCGCCACCCGCGAGATGATGGCGGCCTGCTCCCGCGCGGGGGTGAAGGCGCGCTACACCAACCCAATGGACCGGTGGTTCGCGCGCTACCCGGCGCGCAACCACAAGAAGCTGATCGTCGCCGACGACATCCTCTACCTCGGGGGATTCAACTTCTGCGACCACAACTTTGCCTGGCATGACTTCATGCTGCGGATCGAGCACCCCGCGGCGGCGGAGCGGCTGGCGCGGGACTTCGAGGAGACCTGGCAGGGCCGCAATGCGCGGTGGTCCTCGGAGTATCCCGGCTTCGCGCTGTGGAGTCTCGACGGCCTCAGCAACGCAACCGACTTCGCTCCCGTCTTCTCGCTGGTCGAGGAGGCGCGCCGGGAAATCCTGGTGGTGAGCGCCTACCTCACCTTCCCCTTCTTCGGTCCGCTCCGCCGCGCGGCGCGCCGTGGCGTGGACGTGCGCCTGATCGCGCCGGCCGAGAACAACAAACCCGTGTTGCGCGACTACGTGGCCTGGGAGGCGCAACGGTCAGGCATCCGCCTCCACCTCTATCCGGAGCGTATGGTGCATGCCAAGGCGATGATGGTGGACCGCGAGCGCCTCCTGATTGGCTCGGCGAACTTCGATTTCATCAGCTATCGGTGCGAGCAGGAGATCCTCTGCCGGATCGACGACCCTCCGACGGTGAGCACCTTCTTCCACCGGGTCTTTCAGCACGATCTGACCCTGGCCCCCCGGGCGGAACAGAGGGCCCGTTCGGGGGCGGGCTGCCTGCGCATGGCGCAGCTCAAGCTGGCCGACTGGCTGCTCACCGGCCTGGAGCGCGCCACGAGGCCGAGGACCGCGGCGCCGCCGCCCGAGGCCGTTCCGAGCGCCCTCTCTCCCCACCCGGAGACCTGACCGGCTGACCCGTCCACGCAACGGGCCGGCGTGACCAACAGGTTGTGGAACCAATAGTGTTGCGAGACGGACGTAGCCGAAGGCGGAGGCGGTCAGTTGACGGCACCAGCGGATTTTCGGGCATGCCGAGACCGTTTGGGCCCGTTTCTCGCTCCTGCCACTCCTGGTGTCGTCACGTCGTCAACATGGTCAGCGGCCGGTCGGCTCGGACCCCGCCGCCGATGCGCCCGCCACGAGCGAGGGGCACGCTCCCTCGGTCCCGCCGCCCCGCGGTGCTCGTGGCAAGCGGACCAGATCGTCGCGGTCGCTCCCCCTCGGCCCGACCGCACGCTTTCCTCACTGTCCCAACCGCCACTGCCCCTTCTACGAACCCTCGCCCCTCTGGAGCTACCGCCATTGGGGCTTCTATCACGCGCC
>JAKQSZ010000020.1 GCA_029569475.1 Candidatus Eiseniibacteriota bacterium
CGGCGCGCACAGCCCTCACCAAGCGGAGCATAGCCAGTGCGCTATGTGAGCATTGGGGAGGGCGAGCACGTCGCCAGATGTCGTGCTATGGCGCGAGGTTCTACCGCTTTGCGCCGTGGATTTCTGACGCATTGAGGCTAGCCTCGATTCGCCTCGGGGAGCCCGGAAATCCACGGCGCCACGCGGCCGGACCTCGCCGAGGCGCCCGAAGTCAGAGGGTATCAGAGGGTTCTGGCCTTCACCAGCGCCCCTCCCGTCGTCAGCCGGATCTATCCGGCCACCGCATCCGCGAATTGTTTGGTGTCGGTATACTGCCGAAACCCCACCACTCTTCCATCCTCCACGTTCCAGATGTGTGCAAACTGCGCGCGCACTCTCCTACCCGTACCCTTATACAGTCCGCCGTAGGTCCCCATCACCACGACTCGTTCGCCGGCGTCCAGGAACTCCTCCGGCATGACCGTGAAACCCTCCCAATCGGATCCGAGCCGCATGAATACCCCTTCGAGTATCGCCTGTGGTCCGACGTACGGGTTCCGATCCGCATAGATGAAGTTCTCCGCTTCCCTCCACTCGATGCCCTGGTCCATGCGTCCCAGCACGGTTGCGACATCACCCCGACCAAAGGCCTCGTACAACCCCCGAACAATACGGACATTCTCCTCTGCCATGGTGGCCTCCCTGAAGAAGATGGGAAACAGCGACGAGGGACTTCCGCGGCCTGATGATCTGCCGCCAGCGGTAGACGGTCGTCCGCGGCCGACGGAGAGCTTCAACGGCTCTTCGTCCGTACCCTGCACGGTCAGCGGCGTCTGACGTCCGCGCGAGGAGGGTCGGCATCACTGCAAGGAACGTAACGGCGCGGCCGGCAAGTTGTCCAGCGAGTCCGCAGTGAACGCCTCACCGTGTTCTCTCCCTGGTTTCTGTTCCCACGGGAGAGAGCGAACAAAGCGGCTCAGCGCAACCGCCCGTCGCATGATGCCGCGCGCGACGGCTCCCCGGCGCGTCGACCTGGGCACGTCTCCGGCACGCCGCGAAGGCGATCGGCAACGATGTTTCTGGAAGCCGCCTCAACACGGGCGGGTCCGCAGGCCCATGCGAACCGAAGAGGCTAGCGCGTGAGCCCGGTTCCCCCGGGAGGGGATGCCTCCTCGGAGATCCGGCCCGACAGGGCCTCGTCCTCCGAGATCCGCCGCCCCTCGCGGTAGATCCGATAGCAGGCGAAGGCCAGGGCCAGGGTGGCAGGCCCAACGATCACGCCGAGGACGCCGAGCAGCTTGAGTCCCCCGATGATGGAGAGGAACAACCAGAGCAGGGGCAGTTTCATCTCCCGTCCGATGAGGTAGGGGCGCAGGAAGTTGTCCACCAGGCTGACGACAAGCAGTCCCCAGAGGGCCAACCCCACCGCCGCGCCCGTGCGGCCCGCCACGTAGAGCCCGATCGCGGTCGGCACCCACACGAAGGCCGGTCCGACGAATGGAATCAGGGCGGCGACGAAGGTCACGACCGACAGGAGCAGGGGTGTCGGCGCCCCCGCGGCCCAGAATCCGAGACCGGCCAGCGCCGCCTGGGCCACCGCCGTCAGGATCACGCCACGGAAGACGACGTTGATGGTCTGCCCCACGATGTCGAAGAGTCGCCTGGCATGGGCTTTCTCGAGGGGCAGCGCCGCCTGGATCTGGTCCGACCAGCCGGGTCCGTGCTTGAGGAAGAAGTAATACGCCATGATGGTGATGCCGAACTGCACGACCACTTCCGGCACGCTGCGGGTCGCGGCCCTGATACGTTGGAGCAGGAACTCCTGCACCGAGCCGGCCAGGTCCTGCAGGCGCGCCTGCAAGGCCGTGGCGCTGCCGCCCGGATCGCCGCCCAGGACGATGTTGGCCAGCGGCCGCAGCCGGGACTCCTCGATCCAGCCGGCCGCCCGCTCGAACGCTTCCGGTCCGAGACTGTCGCGCAGCGCCGGCCAGAGGTTGCGGACCTCGCCGACCAGGTGGATGCCGCCCAACACCGAGGGGATGAAGATGACGGCGAGAGAGACCAGCGTGCTGATGGCGGCGGCCACTCCCGGATTTCCCCCGACCAGGGTGAGGATCCGCCGGTGCACCGGGTAGACGAGCACGGCCAGCGTGCTGGCCCAGAGGATGGCGTGCCCGAGCTGCCAGTAGATGGCGATGAGCAGGGCCAGCACCGCCAGCGCCACGAACCCGAAACCGAGCGCGAGGGCGCGCCGGCGCAGTTCGGCCACCCCCACCGCGACCAGGTCGGCGCCTTCGGGGCCCGGCCGGGTCCGCTCCTCCGTCACGCCGGGCGCCGCAGCGCGCGCGCCGTCAGCCGCGTCGAGTTCTCCGCGCCCGGTGGCGGCAGGTCCGGTACCTTCCATGGCCAAGACAGACCCTTCGTATCCTTGTTTGGATGGATCGTTTTCTGTTCGATGCCTACCGCATCTTGTACACGAAAAGGCGGCCGCTGACCATCCCGGGCCTCACGTGTGCGGAGATGTTTCCTGCTTCCCGGGCATCCGCCCCTTCGGAGGTCAGGACCGGCAGCCATCTCGTGCCTTCCGGGTTCCGGTCCGAAGCAGTCCTGCCCCACGCTATCGGCTGCTCCATGAGGCTTCTCGAGCGTCACCCGGCCGGAGCATCCACGCGAGGCGGCCGATACCGGCGAACCTGCCGGACGAATTCCGCGGCGAAGGCACGATCGCACAGCATCGACTCATCGGCCACCGGCAGGCCCGGAGCTCGCCGCATCAGGATCATCGCGAAGAGCCCCGCTCCTTCCGCCACTGCGGGGGATGACACTGTCGTCACGGCAGCCACTCCCTGCGTGGGCCCGGTGGCGGGCTCCGGGACGGACGCGGCGGCGGAACCGAGGCCCGGCGCGGCAGCGGATTCGGGGCCCGGCGCGGCAGCGGATTCGGGGCCGGACGAGGCGGCGGATTCGGGGCCGGACGAGGCAGCGGATGCGAGTCCCGGCGCGGCGGAAGGGTGGATGGGGACGCCCCGCGGCCCGCAACTCGGCGAGCCCCGCTTGAAGATGCAGCCGCGGATGTCTTCGCCCAGCAGTTCCTGGACGCGCTCGGCCGAAAAGCGAAGCAGGGCCTCGGTGTGATCGAAGCGGGTGCGCACGGTGAGCAGACGCGGAGCGGCGAGGTCCCCCTCGAGCCGCATCGGTTCGCGCGGCACGCCGAGGCCGACCTCGAACTCCGGGCAGAACGGCACCCAGCGGAAATGGCGGCCCAGACGCTCCACGACGAAGGCATCGCGGCGGTGGTCGCCGTCATAGCGCAGCCGCTCGCCGAGGAGGCAGCCACTGATGGCCACCTTGTGCTTGCCGAACAGCGGAAACGCGCCCGCCACGCCTCTCTCCTTCCCCATGCCAGAACGGGACCGCCTTGGTCAGCCTCAACGGTCTTCCTCCTCGATCCATGCGCGGCCCTGCCCGCCCGCCGCGCCTGGAAGTCGAGGTGGGTCCGCCCTGGGCCTCCACAACAACCTCTATGGGAAAACGGCCTGGCCGGGACCCGGCCCCACCGTGCCAGATTCGGCCGGTTCACGCCATCAAAGAGCCAGGGTGTGGAGCGAATCGTGTTTCCCTGCGGTCCCAACGTCCTGGGGCCAGGGGAAGCGCTCCTTCCACAACCAGGAGCTTCTGCAGCCGGGGCTTGCGTGGCATGCTCGTCCCATGACCCCTCCCTTCGATCCCGATGCCGCCGCAACAGGGGAAGGCATCTATGGACTTCCCGACGGCGAGGAGACATCCGCCGTCATCCTCATCCCGGTCCCCTGGGATGCCACGACCTCCTACGCCCGCGGAACCGCCGCGGGCCCCGAGTCCATCCTCCAGGCCAGCCGCCAGGTCGATCTCTTTGATCGCGAAGTCGGCCGCCCCTACGAGTCGGGCATCGCCCTGCTCCCCGAGGATCCGCAGATCCGCGCGTGGAACCAGCGAGCCGGCGAGCTGGCCGCGCCGGTGATCGCGGCCGGAGGAGTGGCGGGAGACGCGGAGCTGGCCCGCCGGGCGCAGGAGGTCAACCAGCTCGGCACGTTCCTGAACGACCGCGTGCGCGAGGTGGCGGATCACTGGCTCCAACGCGGACGCCTCGTCGGCGTGATCGGCGGCGAACACTCCGTCCCCTTCGGCTGCTACCAGGCGCTGGCCCGCCGCCACCCGACCTTCGGCATCCTCCAGATCGACGCGCACTGCGACCTGCGGGCCGCCTACGAAGGGCTCCGCTGGTCGCACGCCTCGATCTTCCACAACGCCCTGGAGGAGATCCCGCAGGTCCAGCGTCTGGTCCAGGTCGGCATCCGGGACTACTCGGGGGGCGAGGACGCGGCCATCGAAGCCTCTCAGGGCAGAGTCCGAACGTGGTTCGACAACGACCTCCGGCGGCGCCTGCAGGATGGCGAACCGTGGACGCCCCTGGCCCGCGAGATCGTGGACCACCTCCCTCCGCTGGTGCATGTGTCGGTGGACATCGACGGCCTCGATCCCTCGCTCTGTCCGCACACCGGAACGCCGGTGCCCGGCGGGCTTTCCATGGTCGAGGCGGTTTCTCTCTTCCGTCACCTGATCGAGTCGGGGCGGAGGATCATCGGCTTTGATCTCTGCGAGGTCGCGCCCGATCCCAGCGGGACTTCCGAATGGGATGGCAACGTAGCGGCCCGGCTGCTCTACAAGCTGATCGGCTACGCTCTCCGCGGCGCCTGAGCGGCGGCACCAAAGCGCAGCGCGGGAGGCGCGACAACCAAGCGTGGGGCACGCGAGCGCGGCCCGAGATCGCGGCGCCGGAGGGCGGCGGGAAGGAGATGGTGATGGACAGATTTCGAGTGGAGCCCGGCAGCCGCGTGAGTCTCTCGGGGAAGGCGGCGCGCGGTCCGGACCTGGTGGCCGACCGCAAGGCGGCGGAACAGGAGATGGAAAGCCTCGCTGCGAAGCTCCTCGAGCTGCAGGAGCTCTTCTATGCGGACAACCGCTACGCCCTGCTGATCATCCTCCAGGGAATGGACACCAGCGGGAAGGACGGCGTGATCCGCCACGTGATGCGTGGGATCAATCCGCAAGGTTGCCGCGTGGTGAGCTTCAAAGCCCCGACCCCCGAGGAGTTGGACCACGACTACCTTTGGAGGATCCACCAGCACGTGCCGCGCCGCGGCGAGATCGGCATCTTCAATCGGTCGCACTACGAGGACGTTCTGGCCGTGCGCGTCCGCCGTCTGGTCCCCGAGGCGGTGTGGCGCGCGCGCTATGACCAGATCAACGCCTTCGAGTCCTTCCTGGCCGCCAACGGGGTCATCCTGCTCAAGCTCTTCCTCCACATCTCGAGAGAGGAGCAGGAGCAGAGGCTGATCAAGCGGCTGAAAAACCCGCGCAAGCACTGGAAGTTCGATCCCGCCGATCTCCCCGTCCGCGCCGCCTGGGACGAGTACATGAACGCCTGCGCGGAGATGATCGAGCGCTGCACGACCGAAACCGCGCCGTGGCACTTCATTCCGTCCGACCGCAAGTGGCTACGCGACCTGATCGCGGCCCGGCTGGTGGTGAGCACGCTCCAGGGCCTGCCTCTGGCGTGGCCGCGAGGATCCGACGAGACCCGAAGACTGGCTGCTCTCGTCAAGAAGACCGGCTCGCTGCCTGAGTCCTGATCTCTCGCCCGGCATCTTGAACACGCGGGACCGGGGCTTCGACGGCCTGGCTGTAGTCCAAGTCCACCCTGGCCGCGGCCCTACGGAGTTGTTCCCCTCATGGAATGCGTTCGTCTCAGCGTGATAAACTCATGGGGCCTGATCATCCGGGGATGAACGGCACCGCCGCCCTCTCCGGCCCGCGTCCCGGCCTTCGCGCCGCGCGCCGACGATCCGAACTCCAGGAGGATGCCCGATGCAATCTTCGCGAAACCTGTCCCCTGTCCGGCGCGCCCCGCGCCACATTGCGCTCTGGCTGACGGCTCTCGCGCTGCTGGGGCTGGGGCTGGGCCAGAGCCCGGCCCGCGGCGAGTCCATCGCCGTTCCCGGCAGCACCGGAACTCCCGGCTTGACCCTGAGAAGCCAGTCGGCCGGCGAGGTGGTGCTGCACTACGAGATGGGGTCCTACGGTGTGGAGTCCGTCGAGGTCGGCGGGCAGAGCATGCAGAAGATCGTCCTCTCCGGCGTCTTCCTGCCGAACAACGCCGGCGCGCCGGATCTGCCCGGCCTGGGCCGGTTCATCGCGATCCCCGAGGGGGCCACGGCCACGGTCGAGGTCGAGAATGCCACCATCCTCCGCCGGGGCGATTTCCGCGTCGCGCCCGCGCCGGAGATTCCCAAGGACACCGATCCGATCCGGGCCGCGACCCCGGATCCGGCCATCTATGGCCGCGACGCCTTCTATCCGGCCCAGCCGGCGCTCCTCTCCGAACCCGGGGAGATGCGCGGCGTCGACGTCGTGAACCTGGGCCTCACGCCCTTCCAGTACAACCCGGTCAGCGGCGAGTTGCTCGTCTACGCGGAGGCCGACATCCGCATTCGCTTCCATGGCGGCACGGGGACCTTTGGGGAGGATCGGCTGCGGAGCCGCTCCTGGGACAGCATCCTGGCCCAGCACCTCGTCAACTTCGCCTCCCTCCCGGCAGTCGACTTTGACCAGCGTCGAGCCGGCCGTGACGGCTTCGAGTACATCATCATCACGCCGGACCATCCGGACTTCATCGCCTGGGGAGACACCCTCAAGACCTGGCGGAAGCTGCAGGGCATCACCACCGAGACCTTCACCACGACTGAAGTCGGCGGCACCACCTCGGCGGCCATCGAGGCCTTCCTCAACAACGCCTACAACACCTGGGAGATCGCCCCGGACGCCTTCCTGCTGCTCGGCGACTTCCCCTCCACCGGTTTCCGGGACAGCGGGATCACCGCGCCCACCTGGAACAGCTACTGCGTGTCCGACAACATCTACGCCGACGTCAACGCCGACAATCTGCCCGACATGATCCACGCCCGCATCACGGCCCGCAACGCGGCCGAGCTGCAGACCATGATCGGCAAGATGCTCTCCTACGAGCGTGCGCCGTACCTGGATCCGGGGTTCTACGATCACCCGGTCATCGCGGGCGGCTGGCAGACCGAGCGATGGTTCATCCTTTGCTCCGAGATCGTCTATGGACACCAGTCCATCGTCCTCGGCAAGAGCCCCGTCCGGGAGTACGCCATCTACGATGGCACCCCCGGCAGTTCCTGGTCGAGCAACCAGAACACGCCGCTGGTCGTGAACTACTTCGGACCCAACGGTCTGGGTTACATCCCGGCCACCCCGCAGCACCTCACCGACTGGGGCGGCAACGCCACGCGGATCAACAACGACATCAACACCGGCGCCTACATGATGATCCATCGAGATCACGGCCTGGAGACAGGATGGGGCGAGCCGGCGTACGAGAACGGCGATCTGAGCGGCTTGCACAACGAGATGCTGCCGTTCGTCTTCAGCATGAACTGCCTCACCGGCAAGTACAACTGGTCGGGGCAGAGCTTCACCGAGGTCTTCCACCGCATGAGCCAGGGCGCGGTCGGTCTGATCGCGGCCTCCGAGATCTCCTACTCCTTCGTCAACGACACCTACATCTTCGGGCTGATGGACACGATGTGGCCGGAGTTCATGCCCGACTACGGGCCTTACCCGCCGCCCTCCCTCTCCAGCGCGCTCCTGCGCCCGGCCTTCGGGCAGGCCAGCGGCAAGTACTTCCTCCAGGCCAGCAACTGGCCCTATAACCCCGAGCACAAGGTCTACACCCACCATCTCTTCCATCACCACGGCGACGCCTTCCTGACCCTCAACACCGAGGTGCCGCAGGCCATGGCCATCACGCACGACCCGGTCTGCTTCCTGGGGACGGACAGCTTCCGCATGCAGGCCGAGACCGGGGCCTTCATCGCCCTCACCTTCGAGGGGGAGATCATCGGCACCGCCCAGGCCACCGGTTTGCCGCAGGACGTCCAGATCACGCCGCCGACGCAGCCCGGGACGTTGCGCATCACCATCACCAAGCCCAACCGGTTCCGCTACGACCAGTCCGTGCCGGTCGTGCCGCCCTCCGGGCCCTACCTGGTCTTCCAGAGCTGCACGGTGGACGACGCCGGTGGCGACGGCGTCTTCGACGAGGGCGAGACCGGCGGGATCTCGGTCCTGCTGCGCAACGTCGGCGTGGACCCGACCACGGCGGTGCGGGCGACCTTGACCAGCGAGGACGCCTACGTCGAGATCCTCACGCCGCAACGCGACTTCCCGGACATTCCGGCGGGAGGCAGCGAGCACTGCGATCAGCCTTACGAGGTGCGGGTCAGCGGCCAGGTCCCCGATGGGCATGTCATCGCCTTCCATCTCGCCATCGAGGCCAACGAGGGGAGTTGGGAGGGAGCCTTCACCCTGCCCGCGCAGGCCCCCGTCATGGCGTCGGGGAGGATCTTTGTCAACGACGCGGCCCCGCTCGGCAACGGCAACGGGGTTCCCGATCCGGGAGACGGGTTGACCTTCCAACTCCTCCTGCGCAACGACGGACACTCCGCGACCTCTCCGTTGATCCTGTCGCTCTCCAGCGACAATCCGTTTGTCGTGATCACCGACGCGGACGGAGAGTGCATGGCGGTCCCGGCCGGCGACGAACGGATCGCCGGAGCCTTCGGGATCGCGATCAGCTCGGGCTGTCCCAGCCCGACGACGCTGGCGCTGCGCCTCCACGCCACCGGTGAAGGGGGCTACGCGGCGGACCTGGACTTCGAGATCGGCGTCGGCGCCTGGGTCGACGAGATGGAGGTCGATCGCGGTTGGACCCTCGGGGCCGAGGGCGACAACGCGGGCAGCGGACTCTGGGTGCGCGCTGAACCGGTCGGCACCACCTACAACGGTGAGCAGTGCCAGCCCGAGTACGATCACACGTCCGACCCCGGCAGCGTCTGCTTCGTGACCGGCAACGGTTCCGTGGGCGGGGCCGCCGGCGAGGCCGACGTCGACGGAGGCAAGACCACGATCCTGACCCCGGTCTTCGCCCTGGGCGATGCCGTCACGGCGACCCTGGAGTACTGGCGCTGGTACACCAACAGCCTGGGGAACAACCCCAACCAGGACTACTGGGACGTCGACGTCACCGCTGACGGCGTCAACTGGGTCTCCCTGGAGCACACCACCAACAGCGCCAATGCCTGGACGCAGCAGACGTTCGACCTCGGCGCCTACGTGCCCTTGACCGATCACGTGCAGGTGCGGTTCGTGGCCCGTGACGAAGGGAGCGGATCGCTGGTCGAGGCCGCCATCGACGACGTCGTGCTGACGGTCGTGCGCACGCCTTCCACGTCGGTGGATGACACGGGGCTTCCTCCGGTCTCCCTGGAGGTGCGGCCCGCTCGCACGCCGAGCCGCGTGCCGGCGGAGATCGTCTATACCCTGGGCAACGCGGCGGAACCGCGGGTCCGGCTCTACGATGTCTCGGGGCGGGTCGTGCGGAGCTTCCTGGAAGGCCGCCGCGCGCCGGGCCGGTACACCCTGACCTTCGACGGCCGCGATGATCTCGGCCGCGAGGTGGCCAGCGGCGTGTACTTCGTGCGGCTGGACGCCGGCGGGGCGACACGGGCGCACCGCCTCGTCCTCGTGCGATAGACCGTGTGTCCCCACCTCCGCGGGAGAGGTGGTTACCCGGGGGATCCGCCCGGAGGCCGGATCGAGAGCCGCCTGTAGCTCTCCGGCCATCCGCATGATCGGGGCGCCTCGGCCGCGCAACCGTGGCCGGCGGCGCCTCGCTTGCCCATAGGAGAGAACCTGGCCGGACTCCCCAGGTCTACCTATATCCGGGCCTGATCGTGGCCCCCTGATCGTGGCCGGACTTGAGCGTCAAGCCGCGAGGCTCTGCTCGGTCTGCTGCGTCTTCTCGACCAGCTCGATCAGGATCCGGTCGAGATCCTCCGGGCCCAGGCCAAACCGCCGCACGGACGAGGACTCGAACCGCACTGCCAGCCCGGGCCGGCCCAGCCCGACGCCGAGCCAGTGCGCCAGGGCATCCGCCAGGTGCACCAGGCAGCAGGCATCGAGGTGGTCGCTCGAGCCATCCGGCTGGTGATGCCACCGGATCATCTCCACCAGCGAGGGCGGAAACGCCCAATGCTCCGCGATCCGGGCGCCGATCTCGGCGTGCTCCACGCCGAAAACCTCGCGCTCCGCTTCCTGGAAAGTGGAGCCGTCGTCCACCCGGTCCCGCACTTCCTGGTAGCTGGTCTTCAGATGCACGTCCAGCACGAGCTTGCCCATGTCGTGGAGCAACCCGCCCGTGAAGAGACCCGAGACGTTGGCGAAGCCCACCCGCTGCGCGAGGAGACGGGCCGCCAGCGCGACGGTCATCGAGTGCTTCCAGAGGTCCCCCGCCGCGAAACCGTAGCCGGATTGCTCCCCTTCGAGGATCGACTGGGCCTCGCGCATCATGACGATCTGGATGATGGTGCGCATGCCCACCCGGTGGGCCGCCTCGTCCAGGCTGGCCAGCTGGCGGGTTCCGCCGTAGACCGGCGAGTTGCAGGTCTTGAGAACGGTGGCTGTCACGCCTGGATCCAGCTCGATCGCGCTGACCAGTTCGCGCACGCCCGCCGTCGCGTCGTCCATGATGGAAAGCACCCGGGTGAGCACGATCGGAGCGGGAGGAAGGCTCTTGATTCGCGCCAGGATGGCGCCCTGATCGAGGACCGTCCGGCTGCCCGCCGCGAGCGTAGCGGCGCTGACCGGCCCCGGCAGCGATTCGGGGATCGTCCCGACCACCCGGCCGCCGGCGCCTGTCGCGCGACCGGTTGCCGGCGCCGGCCTCTTCTTCTGCTCACTCGATCTGATCCGCGGGTCCGGGCCTCGATTCTCCGTGCGCCGATGGTCCGTGCGCCCATGGTCCGGGGGCCGATGGTCCGGGCGCCGACCGCCCGCCGCTGGTGCCGTCACGCTGTGTACCTCCTCACGCTCCCTGCGCGCTGATCTGCACCGCTCCGCCGCCGATGATCAGCTCCAGGTTGCGAATCAGGACTCCACCGGTCTCTTCCTTCTCGATAGGGATGCCGGCCCTGGCCAGCAGCTGCCGCGCGGCCGCGCGATTGCGCCCGCCCACGTCGAACTCCCCGGTCTCCATCATCGATGCGCATCCGGCCACGACAGCCCGCAGGCTTTCGCGGCGCGCGCCCAGGCTTTCCAGCTCCGCCAACAGACAGCGCAATCCCGTATCGGCGAAAAGCCCCGGGCTCCGCCGCGCCCTATGGGAGTCCAGCCGGGAGTCCGGGAGCATCCAATGGAGCACACCGCAGACGCAGCTCCCAGCGCCCCACACCGCCGCCACGGCGGTCGTTCCGACCGACCGCACGACCAGGATCTGCCCGCGCTCGGTGCTGCAGTACCACTGCCCGAGACCGACCAGAACCTTGCCGCCGATCGCGATCGCCATCCGGCCTCCTCGGAACGGCTAGGCCACCGCCGCCAGGTTGCCCGTCACTGTCTTGACCAGGAGTTCGACCAGGGCGGGATCGAATTGCGTCCCGGCGCGATCCTGCAGGATCCGCAGGGCATCCTCGGGCGTGTAGGCGCGCCGGTGCGGCCGGTCGTGGGTCAAGGCGTCCCAGGCGTTGGCCAGCGCCACGATCCGCGCGCCCAGCGGGATCTCGTGCTCGCGCAGGCCATCGGGGAAGCCGGCGCCATTCCAGTACTCCATGTGATGGCAGACGATCTCGCCGACCGCGCTCTTCCCTCCTGGCCCCAGGAGCTGCACTCCCTGCTCGGCCGCGCGCCGGCGCTGCAGCCGGCGGTCGGAGGGGCTCAAGATGACCGAGCCGTCCAGCAGGTCGCGGTAGTGCTCGAGCTGGCCGAGGTCGTGCAAGAGGGCGCCGAAGCCCAGGCTCTCGGATTCGTCCTCGGGGAGGTTGAGGGAACGCGCCAGCCCCAGACAGATCTCCCGCACTCTCCGCGAGTGGCCGGCGAGGAAGGGGTAGCGGTCCTCGATGTTGCCGATCAGTCCGGCCGTGGTCTCGAGGAAGCTGCGCTGCGTCCGCTCGAAGGCATCGGCATTCTGCAGAGCCGCCACGATGGCCCGTCCCAGGATCTCGAGCAGCTTGTAGTCGAAGCGGTTCATCAACGACTTCGACTGCCTTTCGCCCAGTGCCAGCAGCGCCTCCAACCGGTCCCCGGAGATGGCGGGCACCAGGACAGTCAGCCCCACCGCGGACAGGCGCAGCAGTTCCTCCCGCGTTTCGGCCTGTCCCTCCACCTCATCCATCCGCAGCGGCCGCCCCACCCGGAGACAGACCCCGGCCAGGGCCCCGCGGGGGTCCAGGCAGATTCCGTCGATGGGACGGGTCACGATGCCGTGCCAGACGCGCGGGCGCAGCATCCCATCGGGCTCGGGGGTGAAAAGCGCGACCTGCTCGAACTCCAGGTTCCCCACCGTGGTCAGCACGAACTTCTCGAGGATCTCCTCGATCGATTGATGCCGGCCGAATTCAACCACCTGGTTGAGGATGGTGCCCATGCGCTGGAGGTTCTGCGTCAGTTCCTGGCGCATCTGCAGCATGGTGTCACGGCCGCGGCGCAGTTCTTCTTCCAGCACCTCGTTCTTGAGCAGAAGCAGCTGGTGGTCCTGGGAGCGGTCCAGGATCCGCCGGATCTTGATGATGAGCTCACGGGGCGAAAACGGCTTCGTGAGGTAATCGTCGGCTCCCATCTTCAGCCCCTGCAGGCGGCTCTCGGTGGCGGCATCGGCCGAGATCAGGATCACCGGAACGTGGCGCATGGCGGTGTCCCGCCGTATCGTGTCGAGCACCTCGAGGCCACCCTTGCGGGGCAGCCGGACGTCGAGCACGATCAGGGAGGGGCGGTGCTGGCGAGCCATGTCGAGAGCCGTCTCTCCGTCATAGGCCGCGCGGACCTGGTATCCCCTTCCCCCGAGCGTGATCTGCAGCAGTTCCACGACGCGGACGTCGTCGTCCACGATCAGGATGGCCTCGGGGTTACTGTGGTCCGACTCCATGCATCCTCCACAAACGCGCCCAGCGGGCGAGGCGGAAACGGACGAGCCCGCCTCATCTCCGTTTCCTGGATCGGCCTTGCGACCCCGCAACTGGAGTGGATTGGTTGTGGAGCAGGGGACCCGCCGCGCGACAGACCCAAGCGGCCGGGATGTCGGCGCTACAGAGGGCGCCAGACCTGCGGGATGAGTTTGAGGATCCGGTCCATCTCCACGTCGTGGAACGGATAGAAGAGCTGCGGTACCTCGCCGAGGAGCTTCAGGGACCGGAACCCGGCGCGGCGGAGCCGCAGGCAGACCTCGACGATCAGTGACCCCTCGGAATGGGCCCGATGCAGCGCCGGCAGGATGCGATTGGTGTGTTCCTCCGGGACGTCCGCGAAGATCGCTTCGTACCGTCCCCGGGCCAGCTTGGACTCAATGTCCCCCGGATCGAGCGCCTCGACCACCAGCCACCCCCTCGAGCGAAGCAGGCGGTGCACCAAAACGCGGGCGGGCAGGTAGCGGACGGCGAGCAGGGCCGAAGGCACCAGAAGACCCTCGTCTCCGGAGCCCGGCGGGGAGGTCCTCGCCTCCGGAGCGGGCTGGTTGACACGCGCCGAACCCGCGGGTTCCACCCCACGCGCCTGCAGCCAATGTGCGGAGATGGTCCCTGCGTGGCCGGGCGTCACGCCACCGCGAAGGCGGCTGGAGCGGAGGACGGGGCCCCGCGGCTCTCGGGCGCCGCCCACCGCCGCGTCGCCGGACGCGCCACCGCCGGCCACACGACCGTCGACTGCGGCATCATCGCTCTTGGTGCCGCCGGCCAAGGTGTCATCGGGCGCGCTGGAGGAGGCCGCACCGCCGGACCGCGCATCGCCGGTCGAGGTTCGGTCGGCCAAGACCTCATCGGGCGAGGTGCAGGAAGCCCCCTCCCCATCGGCGCTCGGACCGCCTTCCTCGGCATCGCCAGTCCGGGCCTCGCCGGCGAGGTCATCGCCCGGCATCTCCCCCGGCGCCGGCGGAGCGGTGGCCGCCTCACCTGCCGCCGTTGCTGCGGGCGGGACCGATTCAGCGCCGGCGGCCGGGACGTCATCCGGCCGGCGAATGCGGCTGTCCACGGCGATCGAGGCCATGAAGTCCACCAGTGGCTGCAGCGATGGCGGAAGTTGCGCGTTCTTCGGCGAAGGGACGATCACCGCTTGCACCCCGCGCGGGCCTGCTTCCGCAAAATCGATGACGCCGCCGATGGCCGCGCAGGTCAGAGAGGCCGGGCCGTCCTCGGCCGCCCAGCGGATGCGGTACGGTTCGACCTTGAGCTCCATGCCCCCGAGAAGATGGTGCAACGAGAAGGCGGTTCCTTCGCTCGCTGTCTCGCCGGCAAGTTCCACATGGGCCACCCTGCTCCAGGGAAAGGCTACGCAGATCTGTCCGTCTTCCAGGACAAGGAGAGCCTCGTCGACCTGGTTTCCCTGCGGCGACGGGGCAGCCTCGGCAGTCGACCGGGACACACCCGCGACCGGATCAGGATCCGTGTCCGCATCCTCGCCTTCATCCGCGTCCGTGTCCTTGCCTCCATCCGTGGCGCGACCGACGCGTTCCTCCCGCGACTCCAGGCCAAAGGCCTGCGCGAGTGTCGAGCGGACCAGATCGTCCACCCAGTCAGCCGCCTGCGGCGGCGGCGCGGACGCAACAGGAGGCTCCGTTTCCCGGCTATCCGCCTCCTGCCCGCGAGAACGGACCTGGGGCGGAGGGCCGAGGCGGCGGTTCAGCTCCTCGAAGCCGGCCTGGAGATCGCGAAGCGCGGCCAGCTCGGCTTCGCGCCGCTCGCCCAGTGTGTGAAGGGCCTCCAGGATGCGCTGGAGCAGCGCGTGCAGGGAGTCGCCGCCGGACGGCTGGTTCATCGTTCCTCCACCTCGCCCAGGTGCATCTCGAGCGAGTCCAGTTCCTCCATCAGATGCCGCCACGCCGCTTCCCCGGATGAGGCAAGCGAGGGGTCCACCTCGCTGGGGCGCCCCTCTCCCGATGCTCCGCGCCCGTTGCCGTCCCCGCCGCCAGATCCACTGGCCAGTGAGAGCGACTCCTCCATCTCATCCAAGGTGGCGAGGAGGCGCGTGTAAATCTCACTCAACCGCTTGACCGGCGTGCCGCCCGCGCGTGCGGACTCCAACGCGAAGACGGTCGCGAGGCGCCGGACTTCCTCCGTGGAGCTACGGGTGTCGAGCAGGCCCGACGGGACCTCCCCCGTCGAGCTGTGCGCATCAAGCGAGCCGGGTGGGACGTCCTCCGTCGTGCTTTGCTCTTCGAGCAAGCCGGTCGGGACGCCAGTCCCGTCCCCGGCGGCGGCTGGCTGCAAAAAGCCCGCGCCCCGTCCGGCTTCCCAAGCCTGTTCCCGCAGGCGGCCCACGCGCGCATGCAGGTCGTGGAAGAAACCGAGGAGTTCACGACGCTTGGCGTCCAGGTGCGCCGCGATCTGGCAGATGTCCCCTTCCGTAAAGCCCCGCAAAGGGGGCATCACGCCGTGCTGACCGGTACGGGCCACATCCTCCCGCAGTCGCGCCAGGTCATGGCGAACGCGCTCGAGTTCCTCGAGGGCGCGAACGCCGGCCTTGTTCTGGCTGACCAGCACGCTCACCAGGCGGGACAACTCGTGAATCTCGCTGCCGCGACCACGGAGCTGCAGGACGGAGGGGGCTGAGAGCTCGCCGGTCTCCGCCAGGCGGAGCAATCCGCGCAGGGGACGAATCACCCGGTCGGCCAGGAGATAACCTCCGGCCGCGGCCAGGACCAGGGAGAGGAAAATGATGACCGCCCCGCTGATCCGCAAGGTCAGCCGGGTGGACGGATCGAAGACCCCTTCGGGCTGACCCACGTACTCGATGAGAAGAAAGTACGTGGCCCCCAGGACCGACGGCGGAATCAGCACGGGCCAGATCAGCCGCCCGCGAAGACTCTTCTGCCGCTCATCACCGTGACCGAAACGGAACCCTTCCAAACCTACCCCCGGGAGCGGCCGCGAACTGCACCCGTCGCTCACTGGTTCCATGCAGGTTGCACGGGACTGCGCCTCCGGACGGTCCGCGGGCCGTCCGCTTCGAAGCTCGGCAAACAGAAAGGATACGCGCTACCCAACCACGGCCGGGACCATGGCACGGCCGTTGCCCGGGTGGAGGTGGCCGCACGGAGCCTAGCACAGCCCGGCACCGGGCTGCAAACGAAGACGGCGCCTCGGGCGTCAGGACGGCCAGGGAGAACGTCATGCCGGTGCGCGAACAATATCTCGAGCTGCCGTCGGCCCCCACCCGTGAAGCGAGGCCGACCTACCTCTTCATGATGAAGTGCCTGCTCTACAGCCGGATGGAAACGGGCCTGGTCTCCAACAAGGACTACTACGACGAGGACGTGAACGTCTACATCGCGCACCTGCTCAACGCCTTCATCCACCCCGGTTATCTGGAGAGAGCCCGGCCCTATCTCTCCCGTTACGACACCGAGGTCTTCCGCCGCCTGGCCGAGTCGCGCGACGCTCGATTGAAGTACACGCTCTACAAGACCAACGCGGACTTCCTCCTGGTCTCATTGGGCATTTTCGACAGCCCGCCGGCCGCTCCGGCGGGCGCGGCGCCGCCGCACGGACGACCGGACCGGTCCATCCTGCAGCCGTCGGAGGAGGCCTACGTCGGAAGGGGAAGCACCTACTACCGGTTCGCCTACTCCTACAGCCAGCAGATCCACGGGCGAAACACCGCGATCTCCGAGGTGCTGGAGAAGTTGAGCGCCGGGTTCGAGAAGTACCTCCGCATACTGACTCACATGCGCGGCGAGTACCTGAATCTTCTTCGCTCGCTCAGCCGGGGCGAGATCTACCACCTCGAGCGGGTCGTCAACGAATCCCAGCGCGAAGAAGTTCTGCGCCGCAAGCAGGACGAGTTGCTCGATCTCTACCTCGAATGGAAGCAGACGCGGACGAACGATCTGCGGGCTCGCATCGACGCCCTCCAAGAGGAGATCCGGCAGTTCCTCCCGGAGTTCCGCTTCGAGGTGCCCGGACTCTGATCGAAGCCCCGGCCGCCGGATCCCGGGATGCGGCACGGGTCGCGGGCGCCGCGTCGACGGAAATTCCCGGCAACCCCGCCCTGGTTTCGGGGTATGTTGCGTCGGCGATGACATGGCAAAGCAAGCGTAGATGGCTTCCGCCCGCGGCGGCACCCTCCCCGCCGCGGGCCGGAAGCGTTGGCCGTAGCCGGGGGCCCGCCGGTCGGCCCGGGCCCGTTGCGAATCTTGATCGCGCTTGGTGGTTCGCGCCTCTCGTCGTCGCCTTCTTCTGGAATGCCGCCGCGCCCGTGTGTGCGCCTGACACCGCAAAAGCCTGTCCGCCGTTGGGCGCAACCAGCTTCGGCGCGTCCTCCCGGGATGCCGCCCGCGGCGATCCCGAAGACGCGCCCGAACCGGGACCGATCCGGCGGGTCGAGGGCGCGCCCGCCTGGCCGAAGGACTACGAGACGGGGCTTCAGGCGGCCCGCGCCTTCGCGCACCATTTCGGCCTGGTCGAAGAGGACAGCCTCGTGCAGCGGGTGAACCGGATCGGCTACGAGGTGGCCAGCCAGAGCGGCGATCGGAACACGCTCTTCACCTTCCACATCCTCGACGTCCCCGAACCCAATGCCCTCGCTCTTCCCGGGGGCTTCATCTTCATCACCCGCGGCATGATGCACCTGCACCTCGACGATGCGCCCCTGGCCCACCTCCTCGGGCACGAGGTGGCCCATGTGACCGAGAGACACTTCGCAAGGGCCGACCGCCTGGCCGGAGCTCTTTCGCTGCTGCAGGCCGCGGTCCTGGTCGCTGCGGTCGTGGCGGTCCCGTCGAGTTCCTCCGGCGGGTACGACCGGGATCCGGACACCGGCCAGCTGCGGGCCAGCCTGGCCGGCAAGGACGCGGCGATCCAGGGCTCGAACATCTTTGGCAGCGTCTTCCGGGAGCTGCTGGTTCGGGGATATGGCCGCGGCCTCGAAATGGAGGCCGACGAGAGGGGACGCCGCTTCGCCGGCCGCGCCGGTTACGACATGCGCGGCGGCCAGGAACTGATGGAGGCGCTGCACGAGCGCATCTTCGAGGACCAGCAGTTCGGGTACTGGCAGACCCATCCGTTCTTCACCGACCGCATCGCCCAGGCGCGCCGGGCCGTCGACGCGGGCGGCGGAACGCCCTCCGCTGCCGAAGTCCGGGACTACCGGGAGAGGGTTCGGGCGAGGCTCGCGGCCCTGGCCGAGTCGGTGCTGGATGATCCAACCGCGATGTTCCTCTACCGCGCCGCGCTGCGGGCCGGGCCGGAAGGCGGCAGCTCGTTCGAGATCGAGCACCAGCTCCTGCGGATGCGCGCGGAACGCCTTCGCGCCGCGAAGCCGGTGCTCCGGGCGTATGGCCCCCTTCTGGCCGATTACGACTCGCTCATCGCCCTCGCGCGGTCCGTTTCCGACGCGCCCGTTCTCGAAGCGCCCGCTCCCGACGCCCCCGTCCAGCGCGCGCCTCTCCCGCTGCAGGTTCCCGAACCGCCCGTGGTAGCTGATCCGGATAGGAAGGGCCCTGTGGAGGGCTCTGAAGTTCGGCGGGCGTCCCTGGAGGGCCCCGGCGGAGCCGGGCAGCCATGGGATCCGCAGCGGGCGCGCCTGCTCGAGCGAATGGTGGCCGATCGGGACTCGCTGGCACGGGAGCGCGACGCCAGCTACGAGCCGATCCGCGAGATCGTGCAGCGGGAGAACGCCGGGCGGGCCTTCCTCGAGCTTTTCCTGACGAACTTCCCCGACGATCCGATGGCCCCGCGGCTGCGGCTGCGCCTGGCGGAGCTGTATCGCCTGGCGTTCCGCGAAGACGACGCGGCCCTCGTCCTGGCCGGGTTGCCGGCGGGGACCGTGGGCGCGCCCACCCGGGCCGACCCCGCCTGGCGCGAGGAAGCGCAGGATGCGTTGCGCCGCCTGCTGCCCGACGTCAAGGAGATGACCACCACACAGAAGATCCTGCACTCCGCGCTCTCGGACTCGGTGCGTTTCTGGGCCACCGAGCGGCTCGCCGTGCAGGCGTCAGGACTGGACTCCCTGGAGGTGGCCAGCCACTTCCTGGAGACCTACCCGGAGGCGGAGATCGCTCCGGTGGTGCAAGCCAAGCTCGAGGTTCTGGCCATGGAGCACTACTACGCGGCCCGCCTCAACGAATCGATGCGGGAGTTCCAGACCGCCCTCGACCTGTACAACGAATTGACCCTGCTCGCCCCGCGGTCCCAGGGCGCCAATCTGGCTCGGGAGGGGGTCCGGCGCATCCAGGCCATGGCGGCTGCCCGGTGAACCGGGACGCGGCGGGGTTCAGCGGTGGGGTTCAAACGATCAGGGGGATCTACTCCCGTCCGGCGGCGCACCCTGGATCCGAAGGGCCGGACGCGCCGTCCCCGCGGCGGTCAACCCACGTTCGCGGCGGTCAACCCACCTTGTAGTTCGGCGCTTCCTTGGTGATCGTGATGTCGTGAGGATGGCTTTCCCGCAGCCCGGCCTCCGTGACCCGCATGAACCGGCTACGCGTCCGCAGATCGTCGATCGTGGAGACCCCGCAGTAGCCCATGCCGGCCCTCAGCCCGCCGATGAGCTGGAAGGCGACCGCGCCGAGCGCCCCCTTGAAGGGCACCCTTCCCTCGATCCCCTCGGCCACCAGCTTGCCCTCGATCCCGGTCGAATCGGTCAGCTCTTCGGTCTGGAAGTAACGGTCCCGGCTGCCGCGCTGCATGGCGCCGATCGATCCCATGCCGCGGTAGATCTTGTACGAGCGCCCCTGGTAGAGGACGGTTTCCCCGGGACTCTCCTCGGTGCCGGCGAAGAGGCTGCCGATCATCACCGCCGACGCGCCGGTGGCGATCGCCTTGGTGACATCTCCCGAGTAGCGTATCCCGCCGTCGGCGATGAGTCGTTTGCCGTGTTTCTCCGCCGCCTCGTTGCAGGCGAAGATGGCCGTGACCTGGGGGACGCCGATGCCGGCCACGACCCGGGTGGTGCAGATCGCTCCCGGCCCCATTCCCACCTTGATCACGTCGGCGCCCAGTTGGATCAGCTCCGTGGTGGCCTCGGCCGTGGCCACGTTGCCGCAGACCAGGTCGACGTCCGGCAGCAGCGAGCGCAGCCGGGCCAGGCAATCCATGACCTTGCGGGAGTGGCCGTGCGCGCTGTCGAGCACCAGCAGGTCCGCCCCCTTGCGAGCCAGCTCCTGCGCCCGCTCCGCCATGTCGTCGGCGATTCCGATGGCAGCCCCGACCCGCAGGCGCCCCTGCCCGTCGAGGCAGGCGTTGGGGTACTGGATCTTCTTGAGGATGTCCTTCACCGTGATCAGCCCGCGAAGGTTGCCCGCCTCATCGACCACGGGGAGCTTCTCGATGCGGTGCTGGTGGAGAATGCGCTTGGCTTCCTCCAGGGTGGTCCCGACCGGCACCGTGACCAGCTTGTCCTTCGTCATGACCCGTTCGATGCGAATCGACCGGTCGTTGACGAAACGGAGGTCCCGGTTGGTCAGGATGCCCACCAGCCGCCCCTCC
>JAKQSZ010000036.1 GCA_029569475.1 Candidatus Eiseniibacteriota bacterium
CCGGCCGGTCTCCTCCGGAGTCTTCTGGAGCCAGCTGGTCGCCGGTGACTACTCCTCCAACCGCAAGATGGTCGTCCTGAAGTAAGACCATCCCGCAGCTGTTCGTTCGCGAAGGGACCGGGGCTCTCCCCGGTCTCTTCGTCGTTTCTGGCGATCCCTCCACCCAGGCTTGAATGGCCGTCTTGCCGCCGCTACCGCGGCGTGCGGTCCCTGGTGGCCCGGCTGCGGGAACGCCTTCACCGGGGCCTTGGGCGGCGCGCTGGTGGCCGGGGCTCCGGCGTTACCGGAGGCCGGCCACCGAGTCCCGCACGACCCCCAGGAGGGTCGGCACGCCGGGCAGGATGGAATCCGGCGCGAACCCCGACCACAGAATCCCGAGGGCGCAGAGCGCGACCACCCCTCCGATCAGGCGCGATCGATTGAGCTCCCAGGGAGCCTCCGCCGGACGCATGTAGAGCGCCACCAGCACGCGCAGGTAGTAGTACACCGAGAGGGCGCTGTTCAGAACCGCGATGACCACCAGGGAGGTCAGGCCGGAATCGACCGCGCTGCGGAAGATGAAGTACTTGCCGAAGAAACCGGCCGTCGGCGGGATCCCCGAGAGGGAGATCATGAAAAGGGACATGGCCAGCGCGGCGCCGGGGCGTTTCCAGCCGAGCCCGGCATAGTCGCTGATCTCGAGCCGCTCTTCCCCCTTGCCACCCCAGAGAATGACCACCCCGAAGGCGCCGAGGTTCATCAGGGCATAGACCAGCAGGTAGTAGAGGACGCCGCTGATCGCTTCGCCTTCGCCGCTCACCGCGTAGGCCGCCAGGCCGAGCAGCATGTACCCGGCGTGGGCGATCGAGGAGTAGGCCAGCATGCGCTTGACGTTGCTCTGCGTCAGGGCGGCCACGTTGCCCACCGTCATGGTCAGCGCCGCCACCCACCAGAGCACCCGGACCAGTTCCGGCCCGCCGTACTGCGGTTGCGCCAGCAGGAGCAGCCGGGCCAGGGCGCCGAAGCCCGCGGCCTTGACCGCCGTGGCCATGAAAGCCGTGACCGCGGTGGGGGCGCCTTCGTAGACGTCGGGCGTCCACATGTGGAAGGGCACGGCCGCCACCTTGAAGAGGAAGCCGGCCAGGAGCAGCAGGAACCCCGTCTGCGCCAGGGCGCCCCCGCCGGAGACCAGGGCAGCTCCCAGGTCGGTGGAGCCGGTGGCGGCATAGATGAGGGCGCCGCCGAAGAGGAAGACGCCCGAGGAGAAGGCGCCCAGGAGGAAGTACTTCATCGAGGCCTCCACGCTGCGCGGATCGCGGCGGAGGAACCCCGAGAGGATATAGACGGGCATGGACAACAGCTCCAACCCGAGGAAGAGCGAGAGCAGTTCGCTCGCCGAGGTGAAGAGGATCATTCCGGAGGCGGAAAAGAGCAGGAGCGCGAAGTAATCCCCCCGGTAGCGGCCGCGGCTCTTCAGGTACGTCTCGGAGAGAGCCGTCGCCAACAGCGTCGAGAGGCAGACGACGATGCCGACAAAGGAGGCGAAGCCATCGTCCAGCAGCATCTCGCCGAAGACCGTCGTCTGTCCGGAGCCTCCCCAGCGCAGGGCGCACGCGGCCAGGGCGATCGCCGGCACCGGCAGGGTCAGCGCCGCCCAGGGCAACTGCCGCCGGCCCGAGAACAAGGCGTCGATCGTCAGGATGACCAGGCCTCCGACCGCCAGGATGAGGAAAGGCAACAGCGGCAGGAACGACTCTCCCGTGAGCGGGGGAATCATCAGCCCTCGCGAGGCCGCCTCGTTGAGCGAAGCCGCGGTCGACGGGTTCATCGAACAGCCTCCACGGTGACGCCGGCCTGGGCCGGAACGGAGCCCACTAACACGGTCCCGGGCTCAGGAAGGGCGGGCCTTGGCACCGGATCAGTCCTTTCCGCGTTCTCGACCGGGGACGCCGCCGCCGGAGCGCGCTCGCTCTGGTCGAGCGACGCCAACGCGCGATCCATCGCCTCTCTCCCGGGATCGGGCGAGCTCGCGGCCGGACCCGGCAGCGCCGCCGTCGGATCTCCCCCCTGCAGCAGGTCGATGGTCGCGGCGCGTTGCTCTCCTCGCATCATCGCCAGAGAAGCCTCCAGGCTCGGCTCCATGCGCTTCAGGAAGGGCGCCGGGTGGATCCCCAGATAGAAGATGAAGAGCAACACGGGGGCCAGCACCAGGCCCTCCCGTCCCGTGACGTCGCGAAGACCCTTGTTCTCCTCGCGGTCCAGCTGGCCGAAGAGGAAGCGGCGCACCAGCCACAGCATGTAGACCGCTCCCAGGACGACCCCGAGGCAGGCGAAGACCGCGGCGAGGCGGTTGGCCCCGAAGGACCCGAGCAGGACGAGGAATTCCCCGACAAAGCCGTTGAGCCCGGGAAGCCCGATGGAGGAGAGGGTCACGATGAGGAAGAAGAGCGTGTAGATGGGCATCACCCGCGCCAGCCCGCCGAACTGCGCGATCTCGCGGGTATGGCGCCGCTCGTAGAGGATGCCCACCAGGAGGAAGAGCGCGCCGGTGGAGAGCCCGTGGTTGATCATCTGGAAGAGCGCGCCCGAGTAACCCGCCATGTTGAAGCTGAAAAGCCCCAGCATGACGTAGCCGAGATGGCTGACCGATGAGTAGGCCACCAGCTTCTTGATGTCGGTCTGCACCATGGCCACCAGGGCCCCGTAGATGATGCCGATCACGGCCAGGGTGAGCAGCAGGGGCTGCGCGGCCAGCGCCGCCTGCGGGAAGAGCGGCAGCGCGAAGCGGAGGAAGCCGTAGGTCCCCATCTTGAGCAGGACGCCGGCCAGAATGACCGACCCCGCCGTGGGCGCCTCCACGTGCGCGTCCGGCAGCCAGGTGTGGAGCGGAAAGACCGGCACCTTGATGGCGAAGGCCAGGGCGAAGGCGGCGAAGAGCCACAGCTGCCGATCCGGGGTCAGCGTCGTGCGGTACAGCTCCAGCAGGTTGAAGGTGTAGACCCCGGTCTGGGCGTGGTGCTCGCGGTAGAGGACCAGGATGGCCACCAGCATGAGCAGGGAGCCGACGATGGTGTACAGGACGAACTTGACCGCCGCGTAGACGCGGCGCGAGCCTCCCCAGACGCCGATCAGGAGATACATCGGGAGCAGCATGATCTCCCAGAAGAAATAGAACAGGAAGAGGTCGAGGGCGAGAAACGTCCCGAGCATTCCCGTCTCCAGGACCAGCAGGAGGATGTAGAACTCCTTGATCCGGTCCTCCACCGCGCGGAAGGCGGAGAGGATGACCAGCGGCGTCAACAGCGTGGTCAAAAGGACGAGATAGACCGAGATCCCATCCACCCCCAGGTGGTACTCCACGCCGAGCGAGGGGATCCAGCGTGCCCGCTCGACGAGTTGGAACGCCGCCCCCGGGACCATCCGGCTGAGCATCACGCCCGAGAGGAGGAAGGTCACCACCGAGGCCGCCAGACTCCCCCAGCGGAAGACCCCGGCGCGATCGCGCGGAACCAGCAGCAGCGCCAGGGCCGCGGCCAGCGGGAGGAAGACCACCCAGGAAAGAAGATTCGAGGCGCCGGTCATGGTTCCCCCTCGCGCGGCCTAGCGACCCAGCAGCAGAACGAACACGAGACCCACCAGGAGAACGAGAGCGTACGCCTGGACATAGCCGGTCTGCACAAAGCGCACCGCATAGCTCCCCAGCCGCGCCGTGATGCCGACGAGATTGACCAGGAAGTCGATGACCCTGACGTCCACCAACTCATGGAACACGCGCCGCGATCCGCCCACCAGCGGCCGGACCACGGCGGCATCGTACAGCTCGTCGACCCGGTACTTGTCGTGCGCCAGCCGGTAGAGCCCCCCCAGCGAGGCGGCCACCCGCTGCGGCACCTGCGGCGAACGGGTGTAGACGCGCCAGGTGAGGATCATGGCGAGCAGGGCCAGGATCAGGGCCGCGGCGATCAAGGCCCACTCCACCGCCGGATCGTGATGCTCCCCGTGCGCGACGTGCGCATCGCTTGCGTCGTGGAGTCCTCCGGCGTGGATCACCTCGTGTCCGGCCTCCTCGTGACCGGCGGCAGCGTGGCCGGTCGTCGCGTCGTGTCCGGCCTCCTCGTGACCGGCGGCAGCGTGGCCGGTCGTCGCGTCGTGCCCGGCCGGCGCGTGCTCGGTCGTCGCGTCGTGCCCGGCCAGCGCGTGCTCGGGGACCGAGGCCGCCGGAGCAGCCGCCTCTCCCTCGCCATGAGGTATCCGCGGGGGCACGATCACCTTCGGCATGTCGGGGCGCCCCAGGTCGATGGTCGTGACGGACGCGGGCACGGCCGGCGCGGAGGCCACGACCGGGTGCAGCCACCCCTCGAATCGATTCGACCCCATCCCCAGCAACGGCGGCGTGCCGGCGAAACCGATCACGGTGGAGCCGATCGCCAGGACGATGAGCGGCGCCGTCATGGTCCAGGGCGACTCGTGGATGTGGTGCTCCACCGCGTGATCCACCCGCGAGCGGCCGAAGAAGGTCAGCACGACGAGCCGCGTCATGTAGATCGCCGTGATGGCGGCCGTCAGGAAGGCGACCAGCCAGAGCGCCTGGGGCAGCCAGGAGGCCGCCGGGTCGGGCTGCGAGAAGGCCTTCCAGAGGATCTCGTCCTTCGAGAAGAAGCCGGCGAAGGGGAAGATGCCGCAGATGGCCAGCCAGGCCACCAGGAAGGTCCGCGAGGTGACCGGGATCTTCCGGAAGAGCCCCCCCATCTTGCGGATGTCCTGCTCGCCCGAGAGCGCGTGGATCACGCTGCCGGCGCCGAGGAAGAGGAGCGCCTTGAAGAAGGCGTGCGTCACGACGTGGAACATCCCCGCCGCGTAGGCGCCGACGCCCGCGCCCAGGAACATGAAGCCGAGCTGGCTGACCGTAGAGTAGGCCAGCACCTTCTTGATGTCGAACTGGGTCAGTCCGATCGTGGCGGCCAGCAGGGCCGTGAGCGCCCCGACCACGGCCACCACCGCCAGGGCCGCCGGGGCGAGATCGTAGAGGAAGCTCATGCGGGTCACCATGTAGACGCCCGAGGTGACCATGGTGGCCGCGTGGATCAGCGCGCTGACCGGCGTCGGACCGGCCATGGCGTCGGGGAGCCAGACATAGAGCGGGATCTGGGCGGATTTGCCCGCCGCCCCGAGGAAGAGGAGCAGGCCGATCGCGGTGGCCGCGCCCCCGAGCAGATAGGCCTGCTCCTTCATGCCCGCGAAGGCGAGCGTCGGCGTCCCGCCTTCCCGCAAGGTCCAGAAGATGAGAAACATCCCGAGCAGGAATCCGAAGTCGCCGATGCGGTTGACCACGAAGGCCTTCATCCCCGCCTTGGCCTTCTCCGGGTCTTCATGCCAGAAGCCGATCAGCAGGTAGGAGCAGAGTCCCACCCCTTCCCAACCGATGAAGAGCACCGGCAGGCTGTCCCCCAGAACCAGGAGGATCATCGCGAACATGAAGAGGTTCAAATAGGCGAAGTACCGGGCGAAGCCGCGGTCGTGGGACATGTAACCGACGCTGTACAGGTGGATGAGGAACCCGATCCCCGTGACGAAGAGGAGCATGGCGCTGCTCAAGGGATCGAAGAGGAATCCGAGGTCCACCGTCAGGTCGCCGGCGCGGATCCAGGTGAAGAGGCGCTGGGTCAGCAACCGCTCCGCCGGCTCCATCGCGCGCAGGGAGAAGAACCCCGCCACCGTGACCGCGAAGGAGGCGGCCGGCGCCAGGCAGGCGATCCAGGCGACCAGCGCGCGGTTGGGCCCATGCGGTCGGTGCGAGGTCGACGCCGCGAGGAGGCCATTGATCAGCGCTCCCGCCAGCGGGAAGAAGGGGATCAGCCAGAGGAAGGAGACTGCGCTGCCGTTCATCGTGCCAGGCCTCCTACTCGCTCAGCGTGCTCAGGTCATCGACGCTGACGGTGCGGCGGGTCCGCTGCACCGCGATCAGGATGGCCAGCCCGACGGCGGCCTCGACGGCGGCGACCGCGATCACGAAGAAGGCCACCATCTGTCCTTCCAGGTTTCCCCAATGCCGCGCGGCGGCGACCAGCGCGAGGTTGACCGCGTTGAGCTGGAGCTCCAGGCCCATCAACACCGTAATGGCGTTGCGGCGTCCGAGAAATCCGAGGCTCCCCAGGAAGAACAACACGACGGCCAGCCCGAGAAAATGGGCCAGGGTGATCTCCCCCATCCTCACTCCTCCCTCTTGGCGATGACGACCGCGCCGACGATGCCGACCAGCAGGAGCAGGGACACGACCTCGAAGGGCAGGAGGTAGTCGGTGAAGAGCAGATCGGCGATGGCCTCCACGCTCCCGAAGTAGGCCGGGACCGCCGCGGGAGCCGGCGGGGCATCTCCGCCGACGACCGCCAGCAGCAGGATCGTGGCCGCCAGGCACGCCACGGCGGAGAGGACGAACTTCCGCCCCTGGATGGCCTCCCGCCGCAGATCCTGCTCGCGCAGGTTGAGCAGCATGATGACGAAGATGATCAGCACCACCACCGCGCCGGCGTAGACCAGGATTTGGATGACGAAGAGGAAGGGGGCCATGAGCGTGGCGAAGAGCCCGGCCAGCGCCACCAGGTTGAGCGCCAGGGCGGTCGCGCTCCCCAACGGGTTGCGTTTGGTGATGACGACGATGCCCGAGACCACCGCCACCGCGGCGAGTACCCAGAACATCAACGGGTGCGCGAGGGTCATGCTCACTCCCCCCGGGCCTTGGTTTCCCAGGCCGACATGCTCATTCCCCCCGGGCCGTGGTTTCCCAGGCCGACGGCGGCTTGGGCCGGCGGACCTGCCGCGGACCCCGCCCCTCCTCCTCTTCCGGCGTCTCCGGCGGCGGCAGCGGCTCTCCGGTCGAGGGTTCCGGCTGCTCCGGTCCCCGCATCTTCTGCCAGTCCGTGCCCTGGCCGTGCATCAGAAAGTCGAGTCCGACGATGAAGTCCTCGCGACGGTGCCCGACCAGCGTGACCTCGCCGGTGTCCATGCGGATGGCGTCCTCCGGACAGGCCTCCACGCAATAGCCGCAGAAGACGCAGCGGAGCAGGTCGATCTCGAAGATCTTCGGACGCTTCTCCTTCCAGGGCGCGTCGGCATCCTCGGCCACGATGTTGATGCACGCGGCGGGACAGGCCGTTGGGCAGCACATGCAGGCCACGCACTTGGGCGTGCCGTCATCGCGCACGGTCAGCCGGTGGCGGCTGCGGTGGCGCACCGCCAGCGGCTTGAGTTCCTCGGGGTACTGGACGGTCGGCATCTCGTGCTGGCGGAAGATGTTCCTGACCATGTGCCCCCAGGTGACGCGCATTCCGCGGAAGACCTCGGCCAGGTAGATGCGTTCCCAGAAGCTGGTCTTGGGGCTCTCGATCTTCATCGCAGTTTCTCCACGATCAGCACCACGATGGCGGTGCCGGCCAGGTTGGCGAGCGCGAGAGGCAGCAGGCCTTTCCAGCCCAACCCCATGAGCTGGTCGTAGCGGAAGCGCGGCAGCGTCCAGCGGATCCAGATGAAGGCGAAGCTGAAGAAGGTCAGCTTGGCCAGGAAGGCGGCGAACTGCAGCACCGTGGTGGCCACGCGCGCGCCGGTCTCATCCAGCGGATGGGTCCAGAACCACGCCGCCAGCGCGATCGCCACCACCGCCTGGAGGATCATGACCACGGCCAGGACATCCGCCTCGCGGCGCCGGGCGTCGGTGTAGAGCGCCCGCAGCTTATTCCGCCAGGACCCCAGCACCGGCAGCAGGGCCAGCGAGATCAGGAGCAGGCTGCCGCAGGCCACCAGGACCGCGGTCTGGGCATGGCGGACCAGCGTCTCGGTGGGCAGCCACGGAATCTGCCAGCCGCCGAAGTAGAGCGAGGTGATCAACCCGGCCGCGACCACGATGTTGACGTACTCCGCCATGAAGAAGAGGGCGAACTTCATGCTCGAGTACTCGATGTGATAGCCGACGATCTCGCTGTCCGCGTCGGGAAGGTCGAAGGGGTTGCGGTTGGTCTCGGCCACGGCGGCCACGATGAAGAGGATCGCCCCCACCGGCTGCACGACCACGCCCCACATCGGCAGGAAGCCGAAGAGCAGGTCCCCCTGGCGGCGCACGATCTCGTTCACGTCCAGCGACGAGAAGACCAGGATGACGCCCATGACGGAAAGGGATAGTCCGAGCTCATAGGAGATGAGCTGGGCCGAGGAGCGGATGCCGCCCAGGAGGGGATATTTGCTGTTGGCCCCCCAACCGGCAAAGATGATGCCGAAGACGCCGAAGGAGGCGATCGCAAAGACCCAGAGGAGCCCCGGGTTGATCGTCAGCACCTGCATGGGGATGTGCAGGTCTCCCAGCACGAGGGTGTCGGCGAAGGGGATGACCGCGAAGGTCATCAACGAGACCATCATGGCGATGAAGGGCGCCAGCAGGTAGTAGAAGCGGTGCACCTGCGCCGGGATGATGTCTTCCTTGAAGACCAGCTTCACCACGTCGGCGATGGTATGGACGACCCCGCCCAGCCGGACGCCCGCGATGGCGGCGCGGTTGGGACCGGTGCGGTCCTGCATGAAGGCCGAGGCTTTGCGTTCGAACCAGATCAGCAGCGGCACGAAGCTGAGCTGGATCGCCCAGACCAGCACCGCGCGCCCCGCGCCGACTCCCCACTCGAGCCACGCGTTCATGGCCCCTCCCCCGATTCCGTCTTCGGCCTCTCCGGCTCGGTCGGGCCTTCCCTGGATCCCCCCGCGGGCGGCGGATTGCCGGCGGCGGGAAGCCACGCGGCTCGGTTGATCTCCTGCGCCGGCGTCCGGGCGGCGTCCGCTCGTGCCGCGCCCGCCGGTGCCGCATCCGCCGGTGCCGCACCCTCCGGTGCCGCGCCCGCCGGCAAGCCATGCTCGCCCAACTGCGTCACGTCGATCCCCGCGAAGGCCGGCTCGCCCGCGGACAGGTCCCGCCAGAGTTGGTTGAGGTTGACCCACCCGAAGGAAAGGCCGGCGGCGCCCGCCAGGCGGCGCAGCAGTTCGGGCGCCCAGAGGGCGTCCCCCGCCGGCGTCACGCCCTTGCGGAAACGCTGCACGCGGCCCTCGAAGTTGACGAAGGTGCCGTCGCACTCGCTGTGCGGCGTGATCGGCAGGGCCAGATGCGCCGCCTCGCTGGTCGCGTTGCGGTTGGTCCCCAGGTAGAGCACCCGGGAGAAACGCGCGGCGTGCGCCTTCCACGCGGGGCGCTGCCCCGGCGCGAAGGGATCGTCGTCGACGATGATGAGCAGGTCCCCGCCGGCGGACAGGACGGGCTCGGGATCGCGCTCCAGCCCGAGCATCCGCAGGCCGGCGGTGTTGGGATAGCAGTCGGCCTTGCGCAGGATCTCATCCTCGATGCCGGGCGGCCGGGTGCCCATCCCCGCGCAGATGGCGCCGTCGAGCAGGTCTGCCGCGAAGCGCTTGCAGGCGTAGAGCGTCTCGGTGGAGGACGCCGGTGAAAGCAGCAGGACGGCTCGCTGGCGCCGCGACGCGTTCCGGTCCCTGGTCCCGGCCGCCGCCGCACCGGCGGTGTCGGCGTCACCGGCCGCGCGGATCCAGGAAGCCGCTTCGGCCAGGGCGACCGAGTGCGCCAGATCCTCGCTCCCCCGCATGGCGGTCTCCAGGCGGTCCTCGTTGAGCGCGTGCAGCGTCATCCGGCCCGGGTCGCACATCCAGTACCTGTTCACCGCCATGTTCTCGCGTGGGCGGTACCGGTAGACCGTTCCCTCCGCGTGTTCCAGGTAGATGTTGCAGCCGCGGGCGCACCCGGCGCAGAGAGAGTGGACGGAGTTCATCAGCCAGACCCGCTTCTTGAAACGGAAGGGCCTGCTGGTCAGCGCGCCCACCGGACAGATGTCCACCGTATTGAGGGAGTAGTCGTTGTCGAGGTCCCGGTCCGGAAAGGTCGTGATCTCGGCCCGGTGACCGCGGTTGACGATCCGCAGCTCGCAGGTGCCGGTGATCTGATCGCAGAACCGCACGCAGCGGGTGCAGAGGACGCAGCGCTCGGCGTCGAGCATCACCCTCGGGCCCACCTCGACCACCTTGCGCTTGTGCACCTTGGGAATGTCGAGGCGACTCTCGTACTGCCCGTGCGACATGTAGTAGTCCTGCAGGAAGCACTCCCCCGACTGGTCGCAGATCGGGCAGTCCAGCGGGTGGTTCAGGAAGAGGAACTCCAGGACCCCCCGTTGCCACTCCTTGACCTTGGGCGATGCCGTCTGGACCGCCCGCGGCCCGTCCTTGCCCTGCAGGTCCTTGCCGAAGGTGTTGCAGGCGATGACCGGCTTCGGGCTCCCCTCGACCTCCACCAGGCACATGCGGCAGTTGCCGTCCACGCCCAGGCCGGGGTGATAGCAGAAGTGGGGGATGTGGATCCCGAGCTGGCGGGCGGCCTCGATGAGGTTGAGCGAGGCATCGACTTCGATCTCGCGCCCGTCGATCTTCAGGGTGACTGTGGCCATAGGCTCGGAACCCCTCAATGCCTTGTTTCGAGGAAATAGGCCGTGCGCTGGCGGATGGGACAACGCCCGGCCCCGACGTGGGCCTCGAACTCCCCCCGGAACTTCGTGATGAAGCTGGCCGCCGGCATGGCGGCGGCGTCGGAGAGCACGCAGATGGTCGTGCCGATCATGTTGCGGGTGATGGAAAGGATCTTGTCCAGGTCTCCCGCCTGGCCGTGCCCCGCCTCCAGCCGGAAGCACAGATCCCGCAACCAGCCGGTGCCCTCGCGGCACGGGGTGCACTGGCCGCACGACTCGTGGGCGTAGAACTTCTCCAGGACCGCCAGCGCCCAGACCATGCACGTGTCCTCGTCGCAGACGATCATCCCGCCGGAGCCCAGCATCGTGCCCGCCTCGGCCAGGCTCTCGTAGTCGAGGTTCACCCGCTCGGCCTCTTCCCCGGTCAGCACCGGTACCGAGGAGCCGCCCGGGATGTTGGCCTTCATCTTCTTTCCATGGGGGATTCCGCCGCAGAGGTCGTAGACCAGGGTCTTGAGCGGCAACCCCAGCGGAATCTCGTAGACCCCCGGCCGGTTGACATGGCCGCTCACGCTGAAGAGCTTCGTGCCCGGGCTCTTCTCGGTCCCGTACTTCCGGTAGGCCGCGGCCCCGTGCTCCACGATCCAGGGCACGGCGCAGATCGTCTCGACGTTGTTGACGACGGTCGGGCCGCCGAAAACGCCCACCACCGCCGGAAAGGGCGGCTTGATGCGGGGCTGCCCCTTCTTCCCCTCGAGGGACTCGATCAGGCCGGTCTCCTCGCCGCAGATGTAGGCGCCCGCGCCGCGATGTACGGTGACGTCGAGGTCGAAGCCCTTGCCGTCGAGGTCGCGCCCGAGCAGGCCGCCGGCATAGGCCTCGCGCACCGCGTCGCGCAGCCGGTGGAAGGGCAGGCCGAACTCGCCGCGGATGTAGATGTAGGCCTGGTGGATGCCCACCGCCCAGCAGGTGATGATGATCCCCTCGATCAGGGAGTGGGGATCGAGCTCCAGCAGGTAGCGGTCCTTGAACGTCCCCGGCTCGCTCTCATCCGCGTTGACGCAGAGGTACTTCGGCTTCGTGGCGTTCTTCGGCACGAAGCTCCACTTCAAGCCCGTCGGGAACCCGGCGCCGCCGCGCCCGCGCAGCCCCGAGTCCTTGATCAGCTGCGTGACCGCGTCGGGCTCCATGCCGAAGGCCTGCCGCGAGCTGCGGTAGCCTCCCGCCGCCCGGTACGCCTGCAGCGTCCAGCTCTGCGGCCGTTCGAAGTTGCGCGTGAGGAGCTTGACTTCCATCACGGCTTCTCCCCGCGCGCCAGACGATCGATCAGCTCGTTGGTGGATTCCGCCGTCAGCGGGCCGATGTAGGCGTCATCGATCTGGATCACCGGGGCCATCTCGCAGGCCGCCAGGCATTCCACCTCCTCGAGGGTGAACATCCCGTCCGGGGTGGTCTCGCCCAGTCCGATCCCGAGCTTCGCCTTGAGGCACTCCAGCATGTGCTCGGCCCCCTTCATCTGACAGCTGAGGTTGGTGCAGAGCTGCAGCACGTGCTTACCCTTGGGAACGCGATGGTACATCGTATAGAAGGAGACCACCGCGTAGACGTGCGAGGGCGGCGCCTCGCAGAGGCGGGCCACCATGTCGATGACCTCCTGCGAGATCCAACCGAAGTCCCGCTGCGCCATCCAGAGAGCCGGCAGGATCGCCGCCTGCTTGTTCGGGTAGCGCCGCGCGGTCTCCTCGAACTCGGCCATGGTCGCGGCGGAAAACTCCGCCGGGCGGCCGCTGCTCTGGATGCGACACGCCTCGCGGCGGCTCGGATCCTCGTTCAGGGATGCGAAGGGTTGCATCTTGCGATCAGACTCCGTGCGGCCCGGCGGCCGTCTCCGGCGGGGTGCAATCCCCGCGGGCTCGTCCAGCTTGGATCATCTGCTACCGGTCCAGTTCGCCGGCCACGATATTGAGGCTTCCGAGGATGGCGATGCCGTCGGCCACCATGCCCCCCTCCGCCAGCTTCGGGAACGACGAATAAACGTAGAAGCAAGGGGGCCGCACCTTGCACTTGTACGGGCGCATGGTGCCGTCGGAGACGATGTAGAAGCCCAGCTCCCCGTTGGGCGCCTCGGTCCAGTCGTAGACCTCGCCCCGTGGCGGAGTGATGCCGTGCATCACGACCTTGAAGTGGTTGACCATCCCCTCGATGTTGCCGTAGGTCTGCGTCTTGTCCGGCATGACCGAAAGAGGGTAGTCGGCCTTGACCGGCCCTCCGGGCAGCTGATCCAGGGCCTGTTCCACGATGCGCACGCTCTGGCGGATCTCCTCGAACCGGACCATGATCCGGTCGTAGGTGTCCCCCTGGTGTCCGCTCGGGATGTCGAAGTTGAAGCGATCGTAGAAGTAGTACGGATCGTTCTTGCGCAGGTCATGCTCCAGGCCGGCGGCGCGCAGGCAGGGGCCGGTATAGCCCCAGGCAATGGCATCGTCCACGCTGATCGCTCCCACGCCCACCGTCCGGTCGAGGAAGATGCGGTTGCGGGCCACCAGCTTGAGCGTGTCCTTGACGTGCGGCTCGACCTCCTTGAGCAGGGCGCGACAATGCGGGACGAAGTCTTCCGTCAGGTCGCTCCAGAGCCCGCCGATCCGCGTGTAGGAATTGGTCAGGCGCGCGCCCGTCACGCTCTCGATGAGGTTGTAGATCTTCTCCCGCAGGTTGAACAGATACCAGTAGTTGGTCAGCGCCCCCAGGTCGACGAGGTTGGCGGAGTTGCAGACCAGGTGGTCCATGATGCGCGAGAGCTCCGCCAGGATGACCCGTATGTACTGGCAGCGCTCGGGGACGCTGATGCCGCAGAGCGCCTCCACGGCCTTGGCGTAGCCGACGTTGTTGCTGATCGCCGAGCAGTAGTTCAGCCGGTCCGTATAAGGGATGACCTGGTTGTACTCGTGAGTCTCGGCCGACTTCTCGAAGCCCCGGTGCAGGTAACCGATCTCGGGGATGGCGAAGAGGACCGTCTCCCCCGCCAGTTCGACCAGGTTGCGCAGGGTGCCGTGCGAGGCCGGGTGCGACGGGCCGAGGTTGAGGAGCATGGTCTCCCCTTCCTCCAGGTCCGCCAGCCGCTCGGGGTTCTCGCGGTGGCGCCGCTCCAGTTCGTCGGTCAGGTCGTCGGCCTCGCTGAGCCACTGCCCCTTGTAGATGTCGTAGTCGCGGCGGAGGGGATGGCCGACGAACTCACGGTGGTTGAGGATGCGCTTGAGGTTCGGATGCCCTCGAAAGACGATGCCGTACTGGTCATAGGCCTCGCGCTCGCCCCAGTTGGCGGCCGGCCAGAGCGGGACGGCCGTCTCGACCTTGGGGTCCTCTTCGGGCACGGCCGCCCGCACCACCAGGCGCCGGTTGGTGACGAGGTTGTGCAGAAAGTACAGGACGTCGAAGCGCTCGTTGTCCCGCAGCTGCATCGCGTCGAGCACGGTGACGTCGCTGAGCTGGTGCAGGCGCCAGGCGGGGTCTTCCTTGACGAAGCGGAGGCATTCCCGCAGCGCCTCGCGTCGGACCCGCGCGACCGGCAAGGACCCCATCGTCTCCTCGGCCACGAAACCGGCGCCGAGGTGCTGGCGCAGCGAGGCCAGGTCGGCCCACGCGTGCTGGACGGCTTGGCTCATCTAGAGGTCCGCCTTTCGGCTGCTCATGCGACCTTGCAGATCGACGACGGCCTGGAGGACGGCCTCGGGACGGGGCGGACAGCCCGCGATGTAGTAGTCGACCGGGATGATCTTGTCGATCCCTTGCAGGGTGCAGTAGTTGTCATAGAAACCGCCCGAGGAGGCGCAGACGCCCATGGCGATGACCCACTTCGGATCGCACATCTGGTCGTAGATGCGCTTCAGGATGGGAGCCTGTTTGTAGGTGACCGTTCCGGCCACGATCATCAGGTCGGCCTGGCGAGGCGAAAAGCGCACCAGCTCGGCGCCGAAGCGCGACAGGTCGAAGACGCTCGAAATGACGCCCATGAACTCGATGGCGCAGCAGGCCGTCCCGAAAGGGAGCGGCCAGAGGGAGTTCTTCCGGCCCCAGTTCACCACCTCATCCAGCTTCGTCAGGATGACGGCGTCGGTCAGCCCGGTCGAAGTCTCCTGCCCGGCCGGCGTCAAGCTGACCCGGGCGCTGGGGCCCGAGTGGGCCAGGCGGCTCGGGCCGGGGCTCCCCGCAGTCTGCGGCCCGCTCGAGGATCGAGAGTCTTTCACCGCCATTCCAGCGCTCCTTTCCGCCACGCATAGAGCAGGCCGATCACGAGGATGAGCAGAAACACGAACATCTCCACCAACCCGAACATACCCAACTCGCGGAACCGCACGGCCCACGGAAAGAGAAAGACCGCCTCAACGTCAAAGATAAGAAAAAGCACCGCCACAAGGTAGAACTTGACCTGCAACCGTTGATCCGGGGGGCTCAGCGGTTTGATCCCCGACTCGTACGGCGTCAGCTTGGCCGGGAGAGGCCTCTTCGGACCCAGACGGGCGGAGAGCAGCATGAAGGCGGCCGGAATGAGGGCCGCCAACAGCAGCACGAAGAGTATGGGCTGATAGGACTCTCCCACCCTGTCCTCCCTGACGCCCGCACCGGCGCGGCTCCGTGAATCCCAGGTATGAGAAATAATTCTCAAGCTGAACCGTGGGAGTCTACGCACGGGTCTCCCACGGGTCAACCGCGAATCAGGCGATCGATCGTCACAAGCCCGTTCGGCGCGTGCCCGCCACCTGCAGGCCTCCGAGGCTGCGCCCCGGGAAGCGACCACCGGGCCATCGTACGCGTTTTCCGCGGACCGGCCCAGAGGGGGCGAGTTCGGCACCAACCCGCGTCCCGAGATGCCCGAATGCGGTGACGTCACCGGCAAGGGAGCAAAGTAGCTGCACGGACCTGTCCGGATGAGGCTCACCGGCGCGCAACAACGCTCAAGGTGGCTGGTGTTCCATCACGCCATGGGCGGGACGGCCGGTGCTGCTTCACGCGTGAGACCAGCGGGGCAGTTCACGAATCAGGTAGGCGGCGCCACCTCAAGAGCCGGCACGCCTGGTCCGCTTCCGGCACGAGGCGCACACGCCGGCCATCTCGATCCGGACGACCTGGGCGTCGAAACCATTCTTCTGGAGTACCCGTCTCTTCAGATGTTCCCAGGCCGGACCGCTCGGCTCTTCCACGATCTTGCAGCGTGTGCAGATGAGGTGAACGTGAAGGGCGCCCGGCCGGACCTCGTAGTAGTGGCGCTCCCCATCCACGTGCATGAGGTCGAGCTCGTCAATGAGGCCTTGCTGCTTCAGGATGTTCAACGTCCGGTAAACGGTGGCGCGATGGATCGTGGGATCCTTCCGGGTACGGCCTCGCCGGCGGGCCGTCAAACGAGGCCCCACGCCGGTGCGACGAGCGCGGCGAAGGAAGCCGCTGCCACGCCGCCCAGGTACGCCCCTCCCGGTCCGGCCAGGCGGCCGGTTAGGAGTTAGGCCAACGGTCAGCCGCGCACAGGTCGAGAGCCGTCGCCGTCCTCATGGACGAGTTGGCGAGCCCTGGAATTCCGATTGGCTCGGACCCAACCGGGATCCGGGATCCGAATCAGGAGCGCTCGATCATCGCCAGGTCGCAGGAAACGTCCAGCTCGAAGACCCCTCTCTGGACCGGGACGATCCGCACTCCCGGGCACTTCTCCTCCAATCGCTTCCTCAGCAGGATCAGCCTGCTCTCGAGGTTGTCCTTGTACGGAGGCAATTCGAGTTCCGGATCCAAGCGAAGCTCCCGGTTGGAGAACCGCGTCCTCTGCTGGCCCTCGTAGGCGCGGAGGATCTTCCACAAGATGCGGGCCGGCAGCCCGCGAATCAGGTACTCCCCGCCGGCGGAGATGCTCTCGTCACGCCGGAAGTACTCGAAGAGGACGGCCGCCCCCGACGGGCGGCCCGGCGCGCTGTCGATCGCGATCGCCGCCGCCGGAGCCTCGCTCCGCCGGCGCGGTCCGCCCGCCACTGTGGTCCCCTCCGGCACGGCCTCGGCCACGGCCTCCGGCCTGGCCTCGACCACGACCTCCGGCACGACCTCCGGCGCCCGCCCCGAACGGCGACTCTCCCCCGCCGCCGGCTCCGCCACGGGATCGACCGCGTCGGCCTCCTCGCTCATGCGATCCATGCCCATCGCGATCTGGTTGGCGAGGATCTGGAGAAAGGCCTCGTCCCACTCGTCGAAGCAGAGAGGGTCCCGGCTCTCCAGCGCCAGCACCCCCAGCAGGCGATCGCCGGCGAGCAGCGGCAGGCAGAGCTGCGCCTGCGCATCCGGCAGGCCGGGCAAGGGGATCTCGGGTTCCAGCCGGACGGCCTCGTCTGTCCCGGCCACCCGCCGGCGGATCGCGCGGCCGTAACGGAGTTCTCCCCCGACGCCCGCGACGCGGCCCATCCTCCGTTGGGCTGCCACCGTCCCGACGAGCCCGTCTCCCATCCGGACCTCGCCTCCGATTCCCTCCGTGCCATAGCCCCTCGTGGCCACCACCACCAGCCGACCGCAGGCCTCCTCGTGGACGAAGATCATGCTGTGCGAGAACCCGAGGCACTCATCCAGCGCCGCCAGGGTGCCGGAGAGCAGGGAGTCCAGATCCGCCGCCCGCGCGATCCGTTCGGACACCACGGAGACGCCCCGGATCTCGGTCATGGGACCCGAGGGCAGTTCCGCGGCCGCCGCATCCAGGACCGGATCGGGCGGAAGCAGGAAGCCCTCGACCCGATCCACCGCCAGCACCTGGTAGATGTCAGCCGAGATGAGACGGAAGACCCCGGCCATGCCGGTATGCGAGGCGATCACCTGGATCCGCATGGCCATCGTGTCGAAGAGCGGCCCCTTGATTTCGGAACGGACGTATCGCAGGCGCAGGCGCCAGGCCTCGAAGGTCACCGGGTCGTGCAGCACGACGGTGGCAAAGGGGTTCTCCTCGACGTTGCGCTGCGTTTTGTTGAAGAACTGCCGGGAGAGCGCGACCTGGGCTTCGTTCACATAGTAGACCTGCGAAAGATAGGTCACGTTGGGCTCGCCGTCCCGGCCGCAGGTCGCGATGACCGAGGGGAAGATGCCCTGGAAGCAGGACGACAGGGCGCTGAGCTTCACCGCGGCCGTCACGCCACGGCTCCCAGGACCCCGCCCGCGCCGGGCCCCGGCGTCTGGTCGAAGACGGTCTCGACCGAGAGGCGCACCGCGATGGCGGGCCAGTGGGCGATCCGCAGGGTGATCCGCGGCGGGATGCCGATCTGGCCCCAGGTCTCCGCCAGCCCGCCCCGATAGCGGAGGATCAGGCGCCGCTCCTCTTCGTCGGCCGGACGGAGGGAGATCACTGAGCCTTTGATCTGGAGAGAGCGGTGGTCCGCGGCCCGGGAGAAGCAGACGGCTACGCGGCCGTTATTGCGGAAGTTCTCCAACGTCTCGGCGGCGGTGGCCTCGGCGAGGAAGACGCTCAGTTCCCGCCCCGCTGCCTCGACCCGGGCGCCGAGGCCGCGGCAGTACTCCGCTAGCAGGCGGTCGCTGCGCGATCCGACGAGAATGGAAATCCCGGACTCAATGTACTCGAACAGCTCTGGAGGTATCATCTCCCCGTTCCGAAACCGAAGCGACCTGTTGGCCGGCGATCACCTCCGGCCTCAACGGCCCCGCGCGCGGCGCTTCACGGATGCCGGTCACGGCGACTTGTTACGCGGAGGTCTGAGGCGGAGACAAGATCACGAACTGGCGAGGCTACGATATTCGGACGGCGCTCTGCAAGCGGTAGGCATTCCTGCGCCGCCGCGGGAATAACGCCCCGCGAGCGGCGCTCGCCTGGTCAAGTTTGGTGACGCAGCGGCTCGCCCGGGTCCCCGCCGCGTCACCCACGGCAATGAGCATACGCCGACCCCGTCCAAGCCTCAGATGAGGCGATCGTCACTTTCCGCCGGATGGGGAGGCGGCTCCGCCGGCCGGCGGGAGCGGGTCGGGCACCTTGTTCGCAATCGGCGGGATGCTCTGCAGGTACTGGTAGACGGCGCTCAGATCTCCATCGGTGAGGCCGGCCAGGTTGAACCAGGGCATCGGCGGCAGGATCTGCCGGCCGCGGCCCTGATGTCGCCCCGACTTCATCGCGGCCCGGAAGTCCTCCTCGGTCCACTTGCCCAGCCCCGTCTCCGGATCAGGGGTCAGGTTGGCGGTATAGCTCACGCCCCAAGGCCCGGCCCACGCGGTGAAGGTCATGTCGACCGAGGTGGCCCAGGGAGGCGCCGCGCTCTGCGGAGGCTTCAGGTTCAGCCCTTCAGGATGCCCCGACAACATCCTGGCCATGTCCATCTCGGGGCCGTTGGGACCCATCTTCCATGGGGTATGACAGTCATTGCAGCCCATGGCCTTCACCAGGTATTCGCCCCGGCTGACCGCGTCTGCCGTTCCTTGATTCGCTCCCTGGCCGGAAGAGGCGGCTGAGAAGAGCGCCAGACTTCCCAGGGCAAGCGCGCCGGCGAACCGGCGGAGCGTCTCATACGTGCAACGGTGCATTGTCTCCTCCTTGTCCTTCTTGTGGGTGAGCTCGAGGGTGAGGACACCCGACATTGCTTTGCTGCCGTTTGCTGGTGCTGGTGATATTGGTGGTGTTGGCGGTGTTAGTGGTGTTGGTGATGTTGGCGGTGTCGGCGGTGTCGGCGGTGTTGGCGGTGTTGGTGCCACCGGTGTCGCTGGTGTCGCTGATGTTGGTGTCGTTGCTGTTGCTGGTGCTGCAGTCCGTGATGAAGGCGTCATGAAGCATGAGACTCCTTGGGCTTCCACGACCTGCCCGGCACTGAACTCCTTCATCGTCGCGCGGTGGAGACGATGGCCGGGGCGGAGGCCGGGGCCGGGACGGAGGCGGAGGCCGGGACGGAAGCGCTGGGGGGACTCGCGGGTGTGAGGACCCGGGATTCCCGCGCAAGTAGATCTTCGCGGATCCAACCCGTCACCAGAGCGACCGCCTGCTCATCGGCCAGATGCGTCCCCAACGGCGGCATCTGGCTGGTCGGCTCCCTCGTGGACATCCGAGCCACGAGGACGCTCTCCTGCGGCCGCCCGCGAGCGATGCGCGGCGCCGCAGCGCTGCCCGGGGCCTGTCCCCGGTACCGGCTGTCCTGATCCACGGCGGTGCGGATCGCCCGCGGGTCGCCGTCGGGATCTTCCAGCGCCACGTCGAGCGAGAGCCCGACCGAGGCCAGCGGCCCGACCTGGTTGTGGCATCCGCCGCAGTTGGCGTGCAGGTATCCGAGCGCGGCGCGCTCCCGCGGCGAGACCGCGGCGATCCGCGGCGCGTGGGTCAGATACCTCGCGGGCAGCCCCTCGAGGAGTCCGTCGCGGGCCAGTACCGCCAGGTCGACGGCATCGGGACCGGGCTCTACCGCATGGGGCGCGAGCGGATCACGATCGGGCGAGAGCTGCAGGGCGCCGAACCCGAGCACGCGATTGGGCCGCCCCTCGTGGCAGGCCTTGCAGTCATACAGGCCCGGAATGTCGTGCCGGGCGCCGGCCCCTCCCGGGATCTCCCGAAAGCGCGCGATGCCGCGCTCGGGCGCCAGAACCGCGTCGGTCCCATCCTCGTTCCAGGCATAGGTGGCGTACACCCAGACACCGCCCGGACGCAGCTCCATGTAGCGGGTCTCGGCCCGCGCCCCGAACGAGAACTCCTTCCAGAACTTCGTGCCCACGGGAAAGGCCCAGTCATCGGGATCCGAGGCGTCGATCGTCGTTCCGGGCGGAAGATAGAACCAACGCCTCTTGGCCGCGCCGTCGCTCCAGAGCGGGTACTGAGGCTCGTAAGGCCGGTTGGCCAGGTCGATCTGTCCCACGGCGAAATCCGCGTACAGCCCGGTGTCGGCCAGCCTCGGCGGAGCGGCCTGATCGCTCGAGCCCTCGCTCGGGGAGACCGGCAGCAGCGCCGCCACGGTCCATGCGCCCGCGATGACGCCCAGAAGCAACACTCGGAAAGAGCCGGCGGATCTCGCCGACTTCCCCTCGGTCGCGGGAGCGCATCGTGGGTTGTGCCGCCTCATCTGGGGCTCCTGCCGCCCGATCTGTGGGTTCGGCTCGGTCTCCGGGTGCCGTGCCATCTCTCGCGCCATCTCCGGTCCTCGTGGGATTGGGTCATGCTGTTCTAGGCCCGACCATGAAGGACCTCCACGACCGACGCCGTTCCCGACCCGGCCTGAAGACGGAACTCGCCGAGGCGTCCCGCCATCGCGGGCGGCATCTTCGCTTCGAGCGCCGTCAGCAGGGCCTCGGACTCGCGGGGATCCAGCGCGGGAATCATGATGGCCGCCCACTCCATCATCCGATCGGGCGCGATCGCGCCGAGGATCTGCCCATGCATGGCCCGCAGGGACTCATCCGAGTGGTGGGCCCAAAGCACGCGGTTGCCCGACGTCTCCTCCCGCTCCATGTGCAGCATGTGCTCCGCCAGGAAGCGCCCGAACTTCAGACGGATCTTCTCGCCGAAGGACCGCCGCTCGGCGTCGGTGGCATCGGCCAGACGATCCAGCAGGCCGTTCAGCTCGTGCTGCAGGCCGTCGACCCGGCTGTGGTCGGCCCGCAGCTCGGAGAAGACCGCCGGATTGACCCGCGCGATCTCCGGAAGGATCACCCTGTCCTCATGCGCGCCGTGCTCGGCCAGAAGCGAGAAGACCTGGCGCACCTCCTCCGCCGTCCGCAGCGCCGCCGCCCTGTCGCTGAAGTCGGTACGCTCCAGCCGCCACATGGCATCGAAGAGCGAAAGGCGAAGCCCCTTGTGCACCGACTTGTACAGATCGTGTCGTTCCATCGTTGACCTCCTTTGCTGACCCGAAACTACGCGGGACGGGTGGGAGGCGCTTCCTAAATGGATCCTTCCGTTTCCTAAGAACTCGCTGAGGATCGGCTCGTCGTCTCGTGTTTGGGGAGGCGGACAGGCGCGCCTGAGGCAAACCAACCGGTCAGGGCCATGCGTCGAGCCGGGTCGCCGCGGGTCTGGCGCGCATGCCCGCTGCCCGGAGGACTTCCGTAAAGGCAGTCGAGGCGGCTTCCCGGCGCGCGACACCCCGTTTGGTGGCGGCACGCGGGAGCGGGACTTGATGTCGCTTGACTTCGTTTCCCGGGCTCCCTACCGTGGCCTGTTTCCCTTTGACCGTCATCCATCCGGTCGCCGCCGTCGTCTCGCGCTCGTGCGAGAGGCTGATGACGGCCCAGCCAGGCGCGGCACGCACTCCCAGGAACAAGGAGGATCCGATGAACCCCGACCCGCGCAGCGGAGAAGGCCAGCTGGACGCGCTATTGATCGAGAACCGGCTCTTCCCGCCGCCGGCGACATTCCGTGAGGCGGCCCGGGTGCGGGACGAGGCGATCTTCCGCGAGGCGGAGCAGGACCCCGAGGCCTTCTGGGCGGGACAGGCCCGCGAGCTCGCCTGGATGCAACCCTGGGAGCGGGTGCTGGACTGGGATCCCCCCACCGCGCGCTGGTTCGTCGGCGGACGTCTCAACGCCAGCGCCAACTGCCTCGACCGCCACGTCGATGGACCGCGGCGAAACAAGGCCGCGCTCATCTGGGAAGGCGAGCCCTACGGCGATCGCAAGACCTGGACGTACTTCGACCTCTTCCGGCAGGTGAACAAGTTCGCCAACGTGCTCAAGTCGCTTGGCGTCGTCAAGGGCGACCGGGTGGCGATCTATATGCCGCTCATGCCCGAGGCCGTGGTGGCGCTGCTGGCCTGCGCCCGCATCGGCGCCGTGCACAGCGTGGTCTTCGGCGGTTTCTCCTCCGACGCCCTGCGCGACCGGATCAACGACGCCGAGGCCAAGGTGCTGATCACGGCCGACGGCGGTTACCGGCGCGGCAGCCTTCTCCCCCTCAAACACGACGCCGACTACGCCCTGCGCGAGGCCCCTTCGGTCAAGCACGTCATCATCGTGCAGCGGGGGGACTTTCCCTTGCGGGTCCGCGAGGGACGTGACCACTGGTACCACCGCCTCATGCAGGACGCTTCGCCGTGGTGCGAGCCCGAGCCGATGGAATCCAACGATCCTCTGTATATCTTGTACACCTCCGGCACGACCGGCCAGCCGAAGGGGATCGTCCACGGAACCGGGGGCTACATGACCGGCGTGCACAGCACGACCCGCATGGTTTTCGATCTCCGGGACGAGGACGTCTACTGGTGCACCGCCGACATCGGCTGGGTCACCGGCCACTCCTACGTGGTTTACGGCCCGCTGGCCGCCGGCGCCACCGTCGTGTTGTATGAAGGCGCCCCTGACTGGCCCGACCGCGACCGAATCTGGCAGATCTGCGAGCACCACGGGGTCAGTGTCTTCTACACCGCGCCGACCGCCATCCGCGCTTTCATGAAGTGGGGCGAGCGGATCCCGCGCGCCCACGATCTCTCCCGGCTGCGCCTGCTGGGCACGGTGGGCGAGCCGATCAACCCCGAGGCCTGGATGTGGTACCACGAAAACGTGGGGGGCGGGCGCTGTCCCATCGTCGACACCTGGTGGCAGACCGAGACCGGCCAGATCCTCATCTCTCCCCTGCCGGGGCTGACCTCGACCAAGCCCGGTTCCGCCACCCGCCCGTTGCCCGGCATCGCCGCCGAGATCCTGGATGAGACCGGCGCCCCGGTCCGCTCCGGCGGCGGCTACCTGGCGCTACGCCGCCCCTGGCCCGCCATGACGCAGGGGATCTGGAAGGACCCGCAGCGCTTCGTTCAGACCTACTGGAGCAAGTGGGACCGCGAGACCTACTTCCCGGGGGACGGCGCCAAGCGCGACGACGACGGTTACTTCTGGATCCTCGGTCGCGTTGACGATGTGGTCAACGTGGCTGGGCACCGGATCGGCACCATGGAGGTCGAGTCCGCTTTGGTCGATCACCAGGCCGTGGCCGAGTCCGCCGTGGTCGGCGTCCCCCACGAGATCAAGGGCACCGCTATCGTCGCCTTCGTCACCCTGAAGGAGGGCGCCCGCCAGGGCCTCGAGTTGGCCTCCGAGCTGAAGGAGCACGTCGCCAACAAAATCGGCGCCCTGGCGCGCCCCGAGCAGATCCTCTTCGCCGCCGACCTGCCGAAGACGCGCTCGGGGAAGATCATGCGGCGGCTCCTTCGCGACATCGCCCAGGGCAAGGCGATGGGCGACACGACGACGCTGGCAGATCCCGACGGGGTGGAGGGCTTGAAGAAACGCTACGAGGAGGAGTACGGCGGCTGATCGACGGGCGGCCGGAGGCGGCTCAACTCCAAACGGATGCTCCGGATGGACGGGCGCTCCCGACGTTACTGACGAAAGCGTGAACGCGCTGCCCGCGCCGGGGAGGCCGCTCGGTTCTACAGCCAAGTTCCGCCCCGGCGTCCATGGAGTCTCGCATCGAACCGCGCTCGCAGCCCGGGTGCTTCCACTCCGAGCGTCGGACTTCGCATTCGATTCCTCTAACGCGGCGGCATGGCGCGCCGGCCGGCGCCGGCGTCTCGGAG
>JAKQSZ010000037.1 GCA_029569475.1 Candidatus Eiseniibacteriota bacterium
CGGCGCAGTCAGGCCCAGCAGCGTGGCGTACAGCGTCTTGTCGTCCATGAGCGGTCCCCCCTCGGGCGCCCTCGCCCGGCGGGACCGTATCACCCCTACGAATCAGTCAGCAAATCCGGCCACCCCAAAGCCGGAAGAGGCCGTTATAGTAGGATACGACGCTGCGGCCTTGATTGCTCATGACCTCGAGAAAACAGTCATGGGTATAGTTGGTGTGGAACTGGTAGGGTGCAAAGAAAACCACGCTCTTGTACACGGGGTCACGATTGTAGGACAGCACCTGAGTGGATACGAGGCTGCAGAGGGCGACGCCGAGCAGCGATGCCCGACAAACGATGGTCATTGGTCCTTGACGCGAATGAGCGGTTGCCGATTGTGGACGGACTCGGCGAAGGTCGCGTCCAGGACGTCCGAACGCCAGCGAGAGGGTTGAAAGTCCGGCGTCTGCGCGGCCCTCTGTACATCCTGGAGCAGGTTCGCCCGGCGAGTCTCGGGGACGGTCAGCGTGGCGCCCTTGCGAAACATGAAGGTGGTTCCCCTCCGCAACAGACTCTGGTACTGGGTGGCCAACCTTCGAAGCACTTCCGTCACGGGCGGACGAGGCTGCAGAACGGAGGAGGGAGGAGTGTTCCAGGTCCCGCGACGCCCATCGGTGTACTCGATGTGAAGACATGCGCCGAAGGAATCGGCCGTGGCATGGCGAACGATCTCGGGGTAACTCCGAAGGACCCGCAACCCGGTTCGAGCGACCTCGAGGCGCGGCCTTCCCGCGCGCAGGGAGGCGATCATGGAATCGGAGACCGCCCGGCGGAACTGCTCGAAGGGCGTTGCCTCGTAGCTCACCTGCAGGGGCTGAAGGCGGCGGCGCTCGATGACGTACCCGTTGATCGTCAGGATGGTGTCGGCCACTACCTCGAAGGTGTAGGGAGTGTCTGCGGTATCAGGGGGCACGGGGGTGCCATCAATCCAGACACGCACCTGATCGATGTCATCGAACGGCTGCTGAGCCTCGGCCGGGGCGGCGCCGAAAGCGAGACAGGCTCCGCAAAGGATGACTGCCGCGATCCTCAACAAGATCTTCCCTCCCAGCAAGCGACCACCTGGCCCGTTACGGGGCCAAGCGGCCGTTTTCAGCGATCCAGATATACTCCTGGAAGACGCCGTGGTGCAAACCGAATCCGGCCAGGGCGCCCGTGTCGGTCGATAGCAGAGCTTCCGAGATGATCCAGCCCTGGCCGCTCAGCCAGGATTCATACAGACGGTTCAGGTCGATGATCTGGCGGCCCGTGACGAGCACGGCGTGCCGGGAACCGTCGGGCAGGGCAGACGAGCCGAACAGCGAGCCATCCGGCCTGGTGCCGTAGAGCCACGTGAGCCCGCCTCCGAGTGACCCATACATCTGTGCGGCATGGTCGGGCGGCCAGAGCGGATCCGGCCGGTCCAACGAAGGCGAAGGGGGCGCGCCGTAGGCTGCCCCTCCCTTGCCGGCGCAATGTACCAGGCAGTTCGGGCAGCAATCGCAGTCGAGGCAGCAGTATTTCAGGCATCCCATCGAGCCTTCAATGACCTCTGGAGCCGCCCAGGCGCACTCGATGATCGGGCTTCCGAGAGAGCTGATGAAGAGCGCTACGGCCAGAGTCTTGATGGAGAAGGCCGCGTCACGGTGGGACCGCGCCACAGATGAGAATCGACGGAGAACCAGCATCAGGCCCCCCTCCAACCATCGACGAGATTCACGGCTATCATGGTATCGGCCGGTCGCGGCCGGCTCTGGACTCCTCGCTGCGCATCGGAAGCGAGCCACCGGAGAGCGCCGCCACGATGTCCCAGCCTCCCAGACAATCTTCGTGCCCCGGATGGCGCCTGTCCGATCCTTCAGCAAGCCGTTGTCTTCCGTTAACTTACGACTGTGGAGGCCGCGCGCCTGGGAGGACGTGACACAGGCCGGCCGAACACCGGGACAGTTCGTCGTCGCGTCGACAGACCCCGAACCGCCACGCTCGCCCGGCTATCTGACGCCCTGCCGGGGGCAGCCGGGTCGTCGAACTCGACGCCGGGTATGCCGCGGTCTTCGCCAGTGGATTCGGGTGTCGGCGAAACGCCGGTGTCGGGACCGGAACCCGTACCGAGACCAGAGCCGGGGACGCGACCGCGGTCGGAAAACGGTCGGGACCGCGCTAGGAACCGGAGTCGCCGCCAGGCTCCGGCCCGGCAGCCCGTGGCCGCTCCTTGGACTTTTGTCGCCGGGCGAAGTGCGGCGCGTCGCCCCACTGGTTCAGCGCTACCGCGCGTCCGGCCGCTGACGCGAGCCCGAAAAGGCGACCACGGCACTGCTCTGCCCCCGCCTCGAGGCCGGGCTTGCCCTCGTAGAGGCGGTAGCGCTCGCTGGCGTACCCGGGGGTGAGGTTGGGCATGGCGACGTTGGCACCATAAAGGAGGCCGCGTTCGCGCCCGTCGGAAACGATCGCTTCCAGAGCCGTTGTCGAGGCGATGTTGATGTCCCGGCAAACCAGACGGGTGACGGCGATCATATTGAGGGCGAGTTGGAGGCGCTCCTGTTGCGAGAGCGGCTGCTCCCAGTCGCCCATGGGCACGTCGGGATGGGGCAGCCATGGGCCCATCCCGATCATGTCGATGGGGTGGTCGCGGAAGAACAGGATGTCGCGCGCCAGCATGATCAGGCTCTGCCCCGGGATCCCGATCATGACCCCCGTGCCCACCTGGAACCCAGCGGCCGCCAGGTGTTCCAAGGCCCGCAATCGACGCTCCAGCGTCTGTGCCGGGGGATGGATGCCGGCAAAGAGGTCCGGGTCCGTCGTCTCGACACGAAGCAGGTAGCGATGGGCGCCCGCCTCCCGCCATCGCCGGTAGGTTTCCAGGCTCTGCTCTCCCAACGAGAGCGTGATGCCCAGACCCTGCGGCAGTTCTTCCAGGACCGACTCGGCGCGGATGCGGCGTATGAGGTGTTCGACATAGGACGCGAACCTGGCGTCGCGGCGCTCCCCCGCCTGCAGCACGAGCGATCCGTAGCCGGCGCGGGCGCACCAGGCCGCCGCCTCCATCACCTCGCTCTCGGAGAGAGTGAACCTCTTCAGCCCGGCGTTGCCCGAGCGGATGCCGCAGTAGTAGCAGTTGCAGGCACAGACGTTGGAGAGCTCGATCAAGCCGCGGTAGTACACCGATGCCCCGACGTGCGTCTCCAGGACGGAAACGGCGCGCAGCCGCAAGCGCTCGATCTGATCGGGATCACGGAGGCCGAGGAGAAAGACGATGTCGTCCTCCTCCAGATGGGGCTGGCTGAGAATCGCCTCGAGGTCCGCCATGACACTGAATTGTCCGCCCGCCTGAAGGAATGGTCAACCACGGCCACCGGGCACTCCGACGCGGCTTGGAGCCGCATGGGCAAGCAGGACCTCGCGGGGGATCTGGACCGTCGAATGTGATCCCCGGGCTAAGGTGGACCGCCGGGTGTGATCCCCGGACGAGCGCGGACCGCCGGGCGTCATCCCCGGGGAAGCCGGTCCGTCGGGTGTGATGCCCAGGCGGCGCAGACCACGACGTTGCCGCCTCGGGCCTCTCTCCGATACCCTGGCACCGATGCTGAACCTCGGGTTCATCGCGGCCCGCCTCGGACTCGGCCGCATCCTCTTCGTGGCGCTTATGGCACGGGTCGCGGCCGTGATCGCTCAGGACCTGCTCGTGCTCCCCCTGGCCAACAGCGAGCACTGGCAACTTGCGCGCAACCTTGTTGACGGGAGGGGCTTCGCCTTCGATTGGTACGGGCTGGACCAGGTCTCCAGGCCCGGCTCCTTCCTGCCTCCGCTGTATGCCTGGGTGCTGGCCGGCTGCCTTCTGCTGGCAGGTCGAGATACCACGGCGGCGATCCTGATCGCGCAGGCTGTCAATGTCCTGCTGGGGGTTGCGACGGTCGTTTTGGTGGCTCGGTTGGCCGCGTTGTGGCGTCCGTCCGGCGATTCCATCCACGATCCGCCCAACGGCGAGTCCAGGACGGCTTCGGGGACGCTGCCCGATTCTCTGGCGGAGCGGGCCCCCTCCTCGCTCGCGGCTTTGGTGTGGGCGGTCTATCCCCCGGCTCTCGGACACACTGCGCAGCCTCAGACGCAAGTCCTGGAGACTTGCCTCACTTCGCTGTCGTGCCTGGTGTTCCTCCGGTATCTCCCCGGCCGGAGCCTGGATGGCTCGCCCGCCCGAGAGCGCCTCCGGCGAGGCTCCCAGGGGGGCGATACCGACGGCCAAACTGGTGGCCGGCGCCAGATCGAGCGGCAGACGATAGGGAAGGGGACCAACGCGCCACGGGCGTTTCTCCTGCCTGGGATTGCGCTGGGGCTATTGCTGCTCGCCCGACCGCCGGCAGCTTTGGCCTGGGCCGGATGGAGCGTCCTCGTGCTCTGGCCGCTGCGGTGGCAAGGAATCCCGTCCGGCGATTCGGCGTCCGCAAGGAGGTCCCGGCGACTCGCCTGGTCCGGCTTGCCGGGGGCGCGCCTTCGCTATGTGCTGTTCAACTCCCTCGTGGCCGCACTCATCCTTCTTCCCTGGACGCTGCGGAATCTCGAGGTTCACGGGCGTCCCGTTCCGATCGCAACCAACGGAGGGTTCAACTTCTACCTCGGCAACAACGCCCAGACGGGCGGGGGCATCCCGCCACTGCCCTGGGTCTTCAATCGCTTCCCGGAAGAGACCCGGCAGAGTCTGCGGGAGGCGAGCGAGATCGAGCGGGATCGCTGGCTGTACGGCCAGGGCGCCCGGTTCTGGCGGGAGGATCCGGCCCGGGCTTGGGGGGCGGTCGGGCGAAAGCTCATCGACTTCGTGGCCTTTCGACCGTATCTCTTCCAAGCCTATCCGCCCTGGCAGGCATGGCTCATGATCGGGAGCTACGCGGTCATCCTCCTTCCCTTTGCCTTCGCGCTCGCTCTCTCGCGATGCCGCGGGGAACCCAGCCATGTCCTCCTCGTGGCGATCGGCGCCACGCTGGTCACCGGGCTCATTTTCATCGTGTCCATGCGCTTTCGCGCAGCCATCGAACCCTTGATGCTGGTCATCGCGGCGACGGCCTGGTGGAACGTCATCCGTCGACCGAAGCCGGTGTCCGTTCCGGCCGCCTGAGGGCGCCCGTTGAAGGCGGCCAGGTGGTCGTGGACGCGGCCGGTTGCGTCGCCACGCGCGACCGCCCCGCGGGGCTCACCCCACCGGGAGTCCGAGCCGGGGAGCGGCCTGGGACAACTTGACTCACCTCGGCTCGCCACCTAGCATGACCGGGACCATCCAACCGAGGGGAGCCCATGGGAACCACGCAGATACCTCAGCCGGGGGAGACCGCGGCCCGAGCGGGAACCGACCTGTTCGAGAAGTGCCGTCGTTTCACCCGCGCGCGCGATGCCCAGGCGGCCGGGCTCTACCCCTACTTTGTCCCGATCAGCGACTCAGAGGGGACCGAGGTCCGGATCAACGGCCAGCGCAAGATCATGCTGGGCTCGAACAACTACCTCGGCCTCACCCATGATCCGCGCGTGATCGAGGCCGCCGAGACGGTGGCCCGCCAGTACGGCAGCGGCTGCACGGGTAGCCGGTTCCTCAACGGCACGCTGGATCTGCACGAGAAACTCGAGGCGGAACTCGCCGAGTTCACCGGCAAGGAAGCGGCCCTGGTCTTCTCCACGGGCTTCCAGACCAATCTGGGCGCAATCTCCTCCCTGGTGGGGCGCGACGACATCGTTGTGATCGACAAGCTGGATCACGCCTGCATCGTGGACGGCGCGGTCCTCTCGATGGGCCACGTGTACCGCTACAACCACAACGACATGGCTCACCTCGAGCGTGTCCTGGCGCGCGCCTGCCGCCAGCACCCGCAGAGCAGCATCCTCATCGTGGCCGACGGCGTCTTCAGCATGGAGGGAGACCTCGCGGATCTTCCCGCCATCATCAAACTGGCCGACCGTTTCGGCGCGCGGGTCCTCATCGATGAAGCCCACAGCCTGGGCGTGATGGGACCGACGGGAGCCGGAGTGGCCGAGCATTTCGGGCTGGTGAAGCAGACCGATCTCCTCATGGGAACCTTCAGCAAGTCCTTCGCCAGCATCGGAGGGGTGCTGGCGGGGGACGAGAACGTGATCCACTATGTGAAGCACTTCGCCCGGACGATGATCTTCAGCGCGTCGATGCCCCCCTACGCGGTGGCCACCGTGCGCGAGTGCCTTCGCATCCTGCGCACGGAACCGGAACGGCGGCAGCGCCTCTGGCACAATGCGGAATACCTTCGCCGCGGCCTCGAGTCGCTGGGATTCGACCTCGGCACGACGGTCACTCCCATCATCCCGATCATCGTCGGCAACACCGAGCGGACATTCCTCTTCTGGAAGATCCTCTTCGACACCGGGGTCTTCACCAACCCCGTGATCGCGCCGGCCGTGCCGGAGAACAGCTCCCGCATCCGAACCAGCCTGATGGCGACCCATACCGAGGCGTTGCTCGAGGAGGCCCTGGACATCATCGGCCGGGCGGGCCGCCAGGTCGGCCTCATCTAGAGCGCCGATGCCGCTCCCCGACATCCAGGTCGTCCCAGCCCGCACGCGGGCCGACATGAAGGCATTCGTCCGTTTCCCGTGGAAGGTGTACCAGGGTGACCGGTACTGGGTACCGCCGCTGATCGGCGACGTGCACAAACTCCTCGACCGGGACAAACACCCGTTTCACCAACATGCCGAGGTCGAGTACTTCCTGGCGCGGCGCTCCGGCGAGGTGGCCGGAAGGGTAGCGGCCTTCATCAACCACGCCCACAACGAGTTCCACCAGGAGAAGACGGGGTTCTTCGGCTTCTTCGAAACGCTTCCGGATCCCAGGATCCCGCCCTATCTGCTCGAGGCGGCCGGCTCCTGGCTCAAGGCGCGGGGCATGGAGCGGGTGCGCGGACCGGCGAACTTCTCGGGCAACGAGGAGTGGGGCCTCCTGATCGACGGCTTCGACTCATCGCCCATGGTCATGATGACGTACAACCCCCCGGCCTATGCGCGCTACCTCGAGGACGCCGGCTTCAGCAAGGCCAAGGACCTGGTGGCCTACCGCCATGTCGGCCAGGAGATCCCGCCCCGCCTCTCGGCCGCGGGCGCGCGGTTCGCTCATCGTGGCCGTTTCCACATCCGTCCGCTGGATAAGAAGCGCTTCGTGGAAGACGTCAACCGCGTGCGCCGCGTGTACAACGCCGCGTGGGAGAAGAACTGGGGGTTCGTGCCCATGACCGAGGCCGAGATCGACCACATGGCGAAGGAACTCAAGCCGGTGGTCGATCCGAACCTGGTGCTCTTCGCCGAGGCCGGTGATGAAACAATCGGGTTCGCCTTGGCGCTTCCCGACCTCAACCAGGCGCTCCGCCGGGCCAACGGCCGCCTCTTTCCCCTCGGCCTCTTCCGGATGCTGATCGAGGCGCGGCGGATCACCCGCATCCGGGTTCTCACATTGGGCGTCCTGCCCGGCTACCGCCGCCAAGGGATCGAGGTCCTGCTCTATCTCGCCCTCTTCCGCAACGGCTATGCTCGCGGCTGCCAGGAGGCGGAGTTCTCCTGGGTGCTGGAGGACAACCTGGCCATGCGGACCGCGCTGGAGAACATGGACGCTTCCGTGTACAAGACCTACCGTCTCTATGACCGGCCGCTCTGATCGCCTCCGCCATGACCGGCCGCGCTGAACCGTCGAGTCTTTTCTCGCGACCACACCACGTCCTCGTCACCGGGGGAACAGGGTTTGTCGGTTCCCACCTGGTCGACAAGCTGATCCGGCGAGGCTATCGGGTGCGTCTGTTGATACGCCGGTCCAGCAGCTTGCGTTGGCTGGAGGGCACCCCGGTCGAGTACGCCTACGGAGATGTCCGCGACAAGGCGTCTCTGGCGGGCGCCTGTAGCGGAGTCCGCAGTGTCTTCCACCTGGGAGGGCTGACCCGGGCCCGCACGGCCGGCGAGTTCCTTCAGGTCAACGGCGCCGGGACACGCAATCTGGCCGAGGCGCTGGCCGAACGCGGGATTCCCGGGGGCGTCTTCCTTTACGTCAGCAGCCTGGCCGCGGGCGGGCCGGCTATCGCCCTGGAGCGCGATCCCGAGCCCTGCCGCCTCGAGTCCGATCCGCCGGCGCCGGTGACCGCGTACGGCCGGAGCAAGCTGGAAGGCGAGGTCGCCCTGCGCGAGGTGGCCGACGCGCACGGGCGGTTCCGCCACGTCATCCTTCGTCCGCCGGCGGTCTATGGGCCGCGCGACGAGGCCACGCTCCTGCTCTTCCGGTGTCTCAAACAGGGGATCTTTCCGATTCCCTCGGCGTCGATGAGCCGCTTGAGCCTGATCTGCGTCCACGACCTCGTGGACGGCATCCTCCGCTCGGCGGAGTCCGGGGTTCGCGGCACCTATTACATTTCCGACGGGGTCGTGTACAATTGGCGCGAGATTGGGGCCAAGGCCGCTGAGATCATGGACGTCGCCGTCCGCGTCTTGCGGGTGCCCTACGCCTCCGCGGTGGCCGCGGCGGCCATCGCTGAAACCTGGGGCCTGATCACCGGCCGCGCGCCGGTGCTCCACCGCGGCAAGGTGCGCGAAATCTGGCAGCCTCACTGGGTCTGTTCACCGGCCAAGGCGCAACGGGAGTGGGGGTTCACCGCCGGGTACGACCTTGAGCGAGGATTGGAAGAGACGCTCACGTGGTACCGTCTGAATCAGTGGCTCTAGTCAAACCAGCCACCCGCCGGATCCCCAGGCCGGGCGCATCGCTGCCTCCGCTGCGCGGTTACAATCCCGTCGACATCGTCGCCCTCATCTACCTCGGGATCACGAGCCTCCTGTTGCTGGCGCATCCGGGGCGTCTCCCCTGGTACTACCTGGCCATCCACCTCGCCCTGACCGCCGGCGTCGCCCTCTTGCGGCTGATCCCCCACCTCGGCCGTTTCCCGCTACAGTTCCTGCGGGAATCGTATCCGCTCTGGATGCTCCCCCTGGCCTACTCCGAGTTGGACATGCTCAACCGCCTCGCCGCCTCGCGGTACTACGACGATGTCGTCCTCGCGTGGGACCGGGCGATCTTCGGGCTTCACCCGCACCTCCTGCTCAGCCAGTGGATTCCGATCCCGGCCGTCAGCGAGGTCCTGCACGCCTCGTATCTGATCTACGCGCTGCTCACGCCGATCCTGGGCCTCACCCTGTACTTCCAAGGCAGGCCGGAGGCGTTTCGCGTTTTCGCCACAACGGTCGGTCTCTGCATGTATGGCGCGTACCTGGTCTTCATCTTCTTCCCGGTGCAGGGGCCCTGGTACGGGACTTCCGACGCGACCCAGGGGTTCTTCTCCGGCATCGTGGACCAGTACCTGACGCGGGGATCGGCCCGCGGGACAGCCTTTCCATCGTCCCACGTGGCGGGCGCGGTCGTGGTCGCGGCAATGGCCCGCTGGTTCTCCCGCCGGCTCTCCTGGTTCATGATCGGGCTGGCGGCCAGCATCTCCATCGCGACGGTCTACGGAGGCTTCCACTACGCGATCGATGCGGTGGCCGGCCTGGGCTGGGGGCTGGCGATCGCGGCCCTCGGTCCCCGCGTGCATGCCGGATTGCTCCGGCAGCATCGGTTGCCGCACATCCGCCTGCGGTTCCCGCACCTGCGCATCCGGTCCGGCCAGCTGCGTGTGGTTCCGGATTCCTTGCCCGCTCCGACGCCAGCCCCCACGCCGGCCGCCGGCGACACGCGCGAAGGACCGGACGAAGCCGGGAGCCCCGGCGGCGCGGACCACCGCCAACGGGCCCAGCACCCGGGCGGCGTCGGATGATTCCCGCTTCGGAGAGCGTCGGGCTCTCGCACCCTGCCCCGGAGCCCGCTCCTCCCTGCCCACCGCCGGACGCCGCCGATTCCCGTGATCCCCAGGCGGAGTCCGCGCAGGCGCCCGCCGCATGGCACAGGCTCTTCCGCCGGCGCTACCTGGTCATCGGGATCGCCGTCTTCATCGCGGCGACGGCGGCCGGCCTGGCCATGAGCACCCTGTTCAAGGGCGGCGTTCGTATCTGGCCGACGCTTCGGGCCATGCGCCTCGCCCCGCTCGTCGCGCTGGCCGCGCTGATAGCGCTGGACTGGGTGGTCGGGGCGCTTCGCCTGTGGATCTTTGCCCGGGCGCTGCGACCGGGCTTCTCCTTCTTCGCCACGTTCCGCGCCAACCTGGCCAACATCTTCCTGGGCGCGATCACTCCCACCCAGAGCGGCGGCGGTCCGGCCCATATCTACATTTTGTGGCGAGCCGGATTGCCGATCGCCGGCGGGACGGCACTGAGCGTGATCAACTTCGTGGCGACGCTCCTCGTTCTCTTCGGCGCCGCCGCCGCGGTCGTGATCTGGTCGCCCCACGAGTTCCCCCGGGCCCTGCAGGAAAGCTTGCGCGTCGCCCTGGCCGTCTGCGGGATCGTGATTGCCCTCCTGATCGCGCTTCTCCTCCTTCCGTCGCGCTTCTTCACCGGGGCCGACGCCGGCGGCAGGCCTGACTCCGGCGGTGGAGCCGGCGACGCCCTGACCCGGCCGGAGGACTCCAGGACAGGCCCCCACCTCACCTCACAGCGGAGGGCGGCAGAGAACGGCGCGGAACCTACGGCGGCGAGGAGCCGGACCGCGAAGCGCCTCGGAGTGAAGCTCCGTCAGGCCGGACAGGCTTGGGGCGGCGCCGTGCGCGGTTGCAGCCGCGACCATCCCGAGACTTTGTGGCAGGCCGTCCTCCTCACCCTGGTGCTCTACTTCAACAAGTGCCTCATGGGCTACGTGATCGCCGTCGCGATGGGGATGCACGCGCCTTTCTGGAGCGTCATGGGAGCGCAGATCCTGCTGATCTTCATCTGCTACTTCGCCCCCACCCCGGGCGCTTCCTTCATCGCGGAGATCAGCAACAGCTACCTGATGGGCTGGGTGGCCGGGCCCGAAAAGATCGTCTTGTACACCGCGTTCGTTCGCACGTCGGCGGTGTGGCTGGCTGTGATCCTTGGAGGCATCTTCCTCGCGCGGCAGTTGCGGCGCGATGCCGACCTTTGGTTGTCCAGGCGCGACTAGCCTCAACCACGGTCTGTCCGACATTCCCCGGCAAAGGATGTCCCATCAGCGTGGAGATCCCGTGCGCGAGATCCGAGATGCGCGGTCACGGGCGACGAGCCGATGGCCCGCATGCGCGTCGTGCAACCCGGCGCGGCCTCGCCACGTAGACGAGGACACCGCGTAGACGGGGATCCGGAGGCGGCGTCGTGGCCGACCGGGAGGAGGATGCATCGATGTCCCAACGTTCCAACCGGCGCAAGCGCCGTGTCGTGCTCGGTATCGTGTTGCTGCTGGCGGTACTGGGAGCCCTCACGGGACTTCTCTCCCGGCGCAACGGTGGCGACCGCGTGAACGTCCAGACGGAGAAGGTCTCGCGCGGCGATGTCGTGGAACTGGTCGCCGCCACCGGGCGTGTCCAACCTCAGACTGAAGTCAAGATCAGCGCAAATGTCAGCGGGCGCGTCGAGAACGTCGGCGTCATCGAAGGCCAGGAGGTCGAGGTCGGACAGCTCCTGGTGGAGATCGATCCCACCCGCTACCGCGCCCTCGTCCTCGAAGCGGAAGCCGGCCTGCGCTCCTCGAAAGCTGAAGCCCGTCTGGCGGCGGCGAGCCTGGAGCAGGCCCGGCGAGACTGCGATCGCCTGCGCAGCCTGCATCAGGAGGGGCTGACGTCCGCGGGCGATCTGGAAAGCGCCGAGACCGATCTGGAGGTGGCCGACGCCCGGCGCGAGGCGGCCGACGAGGCGGTCCATCGGGCGGAGGCCTATCTGACCCAGACCCGGGACGATCTGTCGAAGACCACGATCACAGCCCCCAAGGGGGGCATCGTCACCCGGCTGAACGTCGAGGTCGGCGAGGTCGTTCTCGGCACCGCGCAGAACGCGGGGACCATCCTCATGACGATCGCCGACCTGAACCGCATGGAGGTCCTGGCCGAGATCGATGAGAGCGAGGTCGTCAAGGTCTCGCTCGGGGACTCCGCCGACATCGAGCTCGACGCCATGGAGCAGCGAGTCTTCTCCGGCATCGTCTCCGAGATCGCCAACTCCGCCACCACCCGGGGGCGCGGAACGGCCGAGGAGGCGACCCACTTCGAGGTCAAGGTGGCGCTCCTGGGGGACGTGTCGGGCCTGCGCCCCGGGATGACGGCAACGCTCGATGTCGCGACCGAGAAACGCCTGGGGGCGCTGCATGTGCCCATCCAGTGCGTGACGTTGCGCTCGCGGACGGAGGATCCGGAGGCGCGCCGGCTCCCAGCACGGCGGCCTGGACCACGTGAAGCGCGCGCGGACACGCCGGAGGCGCGGGAAGCGACGGAGGTGTCCAGCGCCGCTTCCCGCAGCGGACCCGGCAACCTGCGTGAGGTGGTCTTCCTGATCCGGGATGGAATCGCCCATGAGATCCCGGTCGAGACCGGCATCTCCAGCCCTACCGCAATCGAGCTCACCGGAGGATCGGTGGCTGAAGGGGACGAGATTGTGTCGGGCAGCTACCGGGCTCTCGCACGGGATCTGACCGACGGCCATCGCGTCCGAGTCGACAACAGCACGCTGCGACGGGGCGGTCGCGGCGGCAACCCGGGATCAGGCGAGGCGAACGACCAGGCCGGTTCGGAGACGCGATGAACAGGTACGCCTCTCTCGGCGCTCGCCTCCGCCTGGCTCGCGAAGAGGCGGCGATCGCCCTCGGCTCGCTGCGGGCCAACCGGCTGCGCGCCGGCCTGACCACTCTCGGCATCATCATCGGGATCGTGACCGTGGTGCTGATGATCACGCTCATCCAGGGGCTGCAACGCGCGTTCCTCCGCGAGGTGTCGGGTCTCGGCTCGCACACGCTCTATGTGCAGAAGTTCCCCTGGTCGATGGAGCACAACTTCTTCCAGTATCGCGGCCGCCCCGATCTGACCATGCGCGAGGCGGAGGCTCTCGCCCTGGTGCCCGGCGTGGAGGCGGTCGTCCCCCACGTGATCACCGCGCGGCCGATCCGCCGCGGCGAACGGGAGGCCCGGCGCGTCGTCATCGTCGGGACGACCGAGCAGCACCCGCGGATTGCTGACCTGGAGCCGGTCGAAGGGCGTTTCCTCACGGGCAGCGATGTCCGCTATCGCCGGGCCGCCTGCGTCCTGGGGGCCGAGGTGGCGGAGCGGCTGTTTCCCGACGCCTCGCCGGTCGGCCAGCGAGTCCGCATCGGAGGACAGCCGTTCCGCGTGATCGGGGTTCTGGAGAAGCGCGGCAGCATGTTCGGCGAGAGCATGGACAACCAGGCGTTCGTCCCGCTCGGCACCCTTCTGCGGTGTTTCGGCCGCCATCGATCCCTGGACATCGGCGTCAAGGTCATCGCGCCGGAGAGCGCCGATCATGGTGGGGAATGGGCCCTGGGCGGGGAATCCACGAACTCCCGGGACGGCGCCGGACCTGCCGCCCCTCAGGTCCCCGACCTCGACGAGGTCCGCGAGGAGGTGATCGGCGCGATGCGGCTGGCGCGCGGTCTTCGCCCCGGGCAGGAGGACAACTTCGCGGTCAACCAGCAAGCCGCCATCACGCAGATGTTCCGCCGGATCACCGCCGGAGTCTTCGCCGGCGGCATCGGCATCGCCGGGATCGCGCTCCTGGTCGGCGGCATCGGGATCATGAACATCATGATGGTGTCAGTCGCGGAGCGGACCCGGGAGATCGGGGTGCGCAAGGCGATCGGCGCTCGTCGCTCCAGCATCCTCGGGCAGTTCCTCGTCGAGGCGGTCGTGCTCTGTGTCATGGGCGGGGCGATCGGGACAGCCCTGGCCGGCGGGATCTCCACCGCCATCGGACACCTGACGCCGTTGCCAATGAGCATGCCCTGGTGGGTCGTCGCCTTCGCCCTGGGGTTCGCCGGCCTGATCGGGCTCTCCTTTGGCTTCCTGCCGGCCTGGCGTGCGGCACGCGTCAACCCGATCGAAGCGTTGCGGGCCGAGTGATGACGACGGCCGCGGACAGGTCTCGGCCAGAAGGTGAAGGCCACCGGAGGTCCCCCGCCCCGTCAAGCTTCGTCACGACCATCCCGAGCCGGCGTGCCCGAAACATCCTCCTCGCCAATTTCCGCATGGCGCTGCAGTCGCTGCGCGTGCACAAGCTCCGTTCCCTCCTGACGCTGCTCGGCGTCATCATCGGCGTCTCCTCGGTGATCGGCATGATGGCCATCATCCAGGGCATCCAGAACCGCACGGAGAAGGAGATGACGGTCCTGCAGTCGAGCGTCTTTCAGATCCAGAAGTGGCCAATGATCCAGGTCGACGGGGGCCGCCACGAGCGGGGCTACCGCCGCAACATCCTCCCGGAATACGCGGAGGCCATCCGCGAGCGCTGTACCGCGGTCAGCCTGGTGGGACCGGAGGTCTGGCAGTTCGGCATCGCCGTCTCCGCCGACGGGCGCTCCACCGAGCCCTGGATGGTCCTGGCGGGCGGATCGCCGGAGTTCTTTCCCAACAACGGGTACTTCCTGGGAGAAGGGCGAGCCCTGACCTACACGGATCTTGACAACCGGGCCCGGGTGGCCGTGATCGGAGCCCAGGTGGCGGAGGAGCTCTTCCCCTTCGCCGATCCGCTCGGCCGTGAGATCCGGGTGACGCTCCGCCAGGGCGGGGACGATTTCGAAGGCGACCTCGCCGGGCCGCCGCTGGGAGAAACAGGCGGATCCTCCACCTATCGATTCACGGTGGTCGGGGTGATCGAGGAGATCGGGGCGAAGTTCGCGGGGCGCAACGAGGACAACCGGGTGGCCATCCCCCTGACAACCTTTGAGGAGTTATACGGCTCGTACCGGTCCTGCAACATCACCGTGCAAGCCATCTCGCCGGACCTCGTGGACGAGGCGATGCGCCAGGTGGAAGAGGTGGTCCGGCAGGAGCGTGGCTTGCGGCCGAATCAGGACAACGATTTCGAGTTCTTCTCGACCCAGATGTCGATCGATTTCTTCAACAACATGACGCGCAACATCAAGGTCGTGGCCGTGGGCGTCTGCGCCATGGCGCTTCTGGTCGCGGGCATCGGCATCATGAACATCATGCTGGTGGCCGTTCGGGAGCGTACGCGGGAGATCGGGGTGCGCAAGGCGCTCGGGGCGCGCCGGCGCGACATCATGCACCAGTTCGTCACCGAGGCGGTGCTTCTCTCGGAGGTGGGCGGCCTCATCGGGGTGGCCGTGGGCGTGGGCCTGGCCTACCTTCTGGCCCGGCTGGTCCCCGCGCTTGACGCCGCGGTGCCGGTCTGGTCGATCTTCGTCGGGCTCTTCTTCTGCTCTCTGGTCGGGCTGTTCTTCGGCATCTACCCAGCCCATCGGGCGGCGCGGCTGGACGCCATTGTGGCGCTACGGGACGAATAACCGGCTCCGGGCGCCCAACTGGGTTCGATACCCAACTGCGTTCGACACCGGTTGGGTTCGATCCCACCTGGGTGGATCCCACCTGGGTGGATACCACCTGGGTTGGAGGCCCCACCTGGGTTGGGATATCAGCGTTCCCACATGGATCGCGGAATCGGCGCCTTGACCTCGCGGATGCTGGCAGGAAGAACCTGCTCAACCTCGTCCATCTCGTTCCATGGGTCCTGTCGTGACCGCGCCAGGCGTCGCGCGACCGTTCCCACATGGAGAGACTCGGGGCGCAGATCGGGATCCACTTCGTCCCACCGCAGCGGGACCGAGACCGGAGCCCCGGCGCGGGCGCGCGTGGAATAAGGAGCGACCGTTGTAGCCCCACGCGCGTTCCGCAGATAGTCGATGAAGATCCGTTCCTTGCGGGCCGCCTTGCGGGAGTTCTCGGTGAAGACCTCGGGCGATTCCTCGGTGCACAGACGAGCCACGCCGCGGGCGAACTCATGGACTTCGTTCCAGCCATGCTGGGGTTTCACCGGAACGACCAGATGAAGGCCCTTGCCGCCGCTGGTTTTCGGCCAGCACTCCAGTTGGAGTTGACGCAAGCGGCGCCGCACAAAGTGAGCGGCGTCCACCACCCGATCGAAGGAGACGCCCTCACCCGGATCGAGATCGAACACGATCCGATCGGGGTACTCCAGGTGATCTGCCTTTGATCCCCAGGGATGGATCTCCAAAACCCCCATCTGCACGAGCGAGATCAAGCCCGTCAGGCTGTCCACCATGGGATAGAGTCGCGACTCGCCGCTTTCCTCCTCGATCAGGACTTTCCCGACACTCGGGTGGACGGACTCGCCGACATGCTTCTGATAGAAGCACCCTTTCTCCCGCCCTTCCGGACAACGTACCAGCGAAAGCGGCCGGCCGGAGATATGCGGCAGGATCCAGTCCGCCACGGCGGCGTAGTAGTTCGCCAGATCCCTTTTTGTCAGCCCTTGCTCCGAGTAGAGGAGACGGTCCGGGTTCGTCAATGTCACCCCCGCCACCTCGTCGGTCTCCCGGCGCGACAACGCCGACCGGCTCACGGCCGGGTGCGCGAGGGGACCACCGGATTTGCCGAGCGGACCACGCTTGGTGCTCGTTTTGGCGGACTCTCTCCGCCGGGGCAAGGCGCGCGCCGCTTTCGGTTCGGCTTGGCTCGACATGGTGGCTGACCTCCTTGTATTCCTCCTCCCTGTCGCAACCTTTCGGTGACGACCGCTCAGAGGGGTCTCCTACTACATATTCCGTACCATGTCTCAGGTTCCCTATGGCTCGCCCAGGTCCAAAGATCGCCCTGCAACGCTGCATCATGAAGACGGCCGAACTAGAACAAGATGCTCAACCCCAGTTCGAAAGTCGCGGAGTCGTAGTCCAGATTGCGAATCTCGTCCGCGAGTTCGTCGTCGAGTTCCTTGTCGGGATCGATGAATGCATAGCGGGCTTCGCCATAGACGCCAAATCGCTCAGCGAGGTGGAGCGCGGCGCCCGCCCCCAGATGCCAGCCGAACGTCCGAACCGTCCGATCCTCGACTCCCAGGCGCGACTCCAGGGCTTCGGAGAAATCGTAGATCACGTTGTACCAGGAGGCGCCCGCTAGGGCGAAGGGGCGCAGACGGCCGGTGGGTCCGGGAAGGTAGAACCGGCCACTCAGGGTGATCGGGACGCTCTTGGCCTTGACCAGGTCCTCGGCGTCGCCGAAGGCGGCCTGAGATCGATAATCCACTGAGGCATGGAGGCCGAAAAAGTCCACCGGATTGAGATCCGCGTGCCCTCCGTAGGTGTAGTCCCCCTCCTCGGCATCGGCGGCCCGGGAGAGGCCCGCATGCACCCCGTAGCCCCCCCTTGGCATGGGCACCTGGGCCGATACCGGCTGTGTCAGGCCGGCCAGGGCGAGGGCCGCCAGGATGCCAAGAGGCGCGAAGATCGACAGGCCCCGCCCGGCCTTCCGGCGGGCTCCGCAAGCTGGCCAGGACGAACTTCCGTTCGTCCAACTTGATGACCTGCAACGCGCAAGTGGGCCCGAAGTGCCGTTCCAGGATACTGAACGCTCGTTCATATGGCCGCCTTTCCACAGTTATCAACAGTCGGATTCCGCGCCGCCGTAGGGTGCCTCCGCCGGTTTCATAGGACCTGATCACCGCACGCACGGTGTCCGGCCTGTGGCGAACCCTAGCCACGCTGTGTGATCACGGAGCGTGCCATCATCGGAGGGCGGCTACCCCTTTGCCGCGTCCCGGGCGAGGCAGGGACGTTTCGACACCCCCGACGTTACACGCATCGACCTTCCAGGTCGCTTGGTCGTGGCACCGCTATTGCGGGACCAAAGCCGGACCGATGAGGCCGCCAGGGAGGGAAGCTCAGCACTCTCGCCCGCCCGCAGCAGGCGGCGAGCGTTAGAAGACGTGCCTCTGCCAGGCCAGCCCGGCACAACCGGCACCTCGGCCCTGGAGGGTCAGCGTCAGAACCGGACAACGGTGAGACATGCCGAACACAGGAGGTTCACGATGCTCTGGACAATCACTGTCGTATTGCTTGTGCTCTGGCTCTTGGGAATGGTCAGCTCCTATACAATGGGTGGATTCATCCACATCCTTCTGGTGCTTGCCATCGTTGCGTTCCTCGTGCGACTCATCCAAGGCCGCCGGCCTGTCTGACCGGCTCACGCCCGCGCGTTTTCTCGGCCTGCCGGCGACGAGGAGGCAAATCTACCCTCGAGCCGGTGGGCGAGAACCAGGCGCGCACACTCGGAGGAGCACCCGCGTACCCTCGCACCCGAAGGAGCAGCCACAGCCGAGCGGACGTGCACTACGGATGAGCAGCCACGGCCGAGCGGACGTGCACTACGGATGAGCAGGCACCGCCGAACGGACGTGCACTACGGATGAGCTGCTACCGCCGAGCGGGCGTTCATCACGGAGGACAGCTGCAGTCATGAATTGAAGCCCGGCCTGCAACCTGCCCACGGAAGCGCCAGCTCGAAGGTGGCGGTCAGCTCGAAGGTGGGGCCTCGGGAGCTTCGCGCCGCAACAGCCCGGGCTCTGTCCATCGTCGCAGGTCGAAGATCTGCTCCAGGTCGGCCGGCTTCACTGACGGTTCCCGTTCCAGCACCGCCCGGAGCGACTCGCCCGACTCGACAGCGCGCTTCACGAGGGCTGCGGCCCGCTCGTACCCGAGGATCGGGTTGAGGATCGTGGCCAGGGAGACGGAACTCTCGGCGTAGGTCAGACACCTTGACGCGTCAGCCCGGATCCCTCGAAGGCATCGTTCACGGAGGTTCGCCAGGGCGTTGCCCAGGACTTCGAGGGCGAAGAGCGAGTTCCAGCAGATCGCGGGCATCATGACGTTGAGTTCAAGCTGCCCCGCCTGGGCGGCCGCCGCCACCGCCGCGTCGCAGCCGATCACCTGATAGCAGATCATCGCGGTCGACTCGGCGATCACCGGATTGACCTTTCCGGGCATGATGGAGGAGCCGGGCTGCACCGCGGGCAGCGCGATCTCGGCCAGTCCGGTGCGCGGACCGGAGCTGAGCAGCCGGAGGTCGTTGGTGATCCGCAAGAGATCCACGGCAAGACCTCGAGCGGTCGCGACCACATCGACGATGGCGGCCTGCGACTGCATCGCCTCGAAGAGATCCTCAGCCGGCCGGAAGGTGTGGTTATACAGCGCCCCGAGTTGCTCGACTACCTCACCCCGGAAGGGGGGCAGCGTGTTGAGTCCAGTCCCCGCCGCGCTGCCGCCGATCCCCAGTTCGGCCAGATCGTCCTCGTTGCGCAGCAGGCGGTCGGACCAGCGGGCCATGGAGGTGGCATACCCACCGAACTCCTGGCCCAGGCGGACCGGCACGGCATCCTGCAGGTGCGTGCGCCCCGCCTTGATCACGTCGTCGAACTCCGCGGCCTTTTCCCGCAGCACGCCGGCCGTCTTCTCGGTTTCCACGCGAAGGCGCCGGCTGAGCACGCCGGCGGCGATCCGCATGGCGGCCGGCACGACGTCGTTGGTGGATTGACCCAGGTTCACATGATCGTTGGCATGCGCCAGGTCCGTCCGGCCACGGTCGCCCGAGAGCAGTTCCGCGGCGCGGGCTGCGATCACCTCGTTCACGTTCATGTGCAACGAGGTGCCGGCGCCGGCGCTGAAGGCGTCCACCGGAAACTGGCCGGCGAGCGCGCCATGGAAGATCTCCAGGGCGGCTTTCTCGATGGCGCCGGCTGTCTCGGGAGGCAGCAGCCCCAACGCCGCGTTGGAACGCGCCGCGGCGATCTTGATCGCGGCCATGGCCCGGACGAACTCCGGATGCGCCCGCAGGCCGGTCAGCGGAAAGTTGCGGACGGCGCGCGCGGTCTGCGCCCCGTAATAGGCGTCGGCCGGCACTTCCAGCACGCCCATCGTGTCGCGCACCTGCCGGGTTTTCGCTACGGGGTTCTTCCTGTTCTCGTCCATCGCACTCTCCCGTGGGCGTTCCCTCCTGAACCGGGCGGCCTGGCATCGGACTCCCGCCGCCAGGCGAGGGGCCGCCGGTTTCGAGGACGATCCCACGAGGGTGGGGCTTCTTTCAATAGCTCGCGGAGTCGAGCCTCACCTTGCCGCGGAAGATCCAGTAGATGCTGGCGGTGTAGGCGATGACCAGCGGCACCCCGATCGCGGCGATCACCGCCATGGTGCCCAGGGTCTTCTCCGACGAGGCCGCGTTATACAAGGTCAGGCTGTTTTCCGGCGCCGGCCAGGAATACACGAGATGCGGGAATATGCCCAGGCCAAAGAGGACGAGGAGTGTCGCGATGGCGGCGCAGGAGGAGAGAAACGCGCGGAACTCCCTTCCGTGGTACATCTCACGGGGGATGTTGGCCACGGCCAGCATGCCGGTCAGCGCCACCGCGAAGTACGCCGGCTCCCGCCGGAAGACCTCGGTCATCTGCGGAACGTAGAGCAGCGTCGCCATCGTGGTCGTGATGTAGCAGATGACGAAGAAGACCACCGCGGGACGCACCCATCCCTTGACCTTTTGCTGAAGCTCCCCCTCCGTCTTCATCACCAGATAGATCGCCCCGTGCATGATGAAGAGCGACACCGTCGTGATCCCCGTCAGAAGCGGGTAGGGACGGAGCAGGCCGGCCAGCGACCCGGCGTACTCGTGCCTGGAATCCAGGGGGATTCCCAGGGCCAGGTTCCCGATGGCCACACCCGCCAGCAGCGCCACCAGAAGGCTCCCGGCGAAGAATCCCGCATCCCACATCCGGCGCCACCACGCCATCGGAAGCTTGCTGCGGAACTCGATGCCGATCGCGCGGAAGATCAGGGCGAAGAGCAGAAGCATGAATGGCAGATAGAAGGCTGAGAAGACGGTGGCATAGACCTCGGGGAAGGCCGCGAAGAGAGCGCCGCCTCCGGTGACCAGCCAGACTTCGTTGCCGTCCCAGACGGGCCCGATCGAGTTGAGTTGGATCCGTCGTTCCTCATCCGCGCGGTTGATCAGGTGGAGACACCCCACCCCCAGGTCGAACCCGTCGAGGATGGCATAGCCGATGAAAAGCACACCCACCAGGCAGTACCAGAGGACGTTGAGGTCCAGGCTCATGGCGCCGCCCTCCTTTCCGCCGCCTGCCGGGCCCTCTGGGCGGCGGCCAGCGACTCCGGTTCGGCCTGGGCGGGGCCGTGACGGATCTTCCGATCGAGCAGGAAGATGAAGAGCGCGAAGAGCAGCAGATAGATCAGCGAGAACATGACCACCGACGTGAGCACCATGTCGGCCTGGACCGTCGGAGAAAGCGCATCGGACGTCCGCAGCATGCCGTAGACGATCCAGGGCTGGCGGCCCACCTCGGCCACGATCCACCCGAGTTGGTTGGCCAGGTGAGGACCCAGGACCGACAGCACAAAGATCCAGAGCAGCCACCGCGTATCAAACAGCTTCCCGCGCCACCAGCAAAACAGGCCGAGCAGGTTGAGGGCGATCAGCCCCATTCCCACCGCTACCATCGCATGGTAGGCCTGGAAGACGATCTGGACGGGCGGCCGGTCCTCCGGCGGAAACGCGTTGAGGCCGGTGAGCGGCGCACCGGGATCTCCGTGCACCAGGAAGCTGAGGAACCCCGGGATCGAGAGCCCCTGGACCTGGCCGGTCCGCGTATCCACCCAACCGAAGAGGGAGAGGTCGGCGGGGGTCTGGTCCGGGTAGTGCCCCTCCATGGCGGCCAGCTTGGCCGGCTGGTGCCGGCTGACGCCCACTGCGCTCTCATGCCCGGAGACGAGCTGCAGGAGAGAGGCAAACGTGGCCACCACGAGCCCGACCTTCATGGAGACGCGAGCGAACTCCAGGTGCCGGCGCCGCAGAAGATAGAACGCGCTCACGCTCAACACAAGGCCGGCTCCGGCCTGCAGACAACCCGTCAGGACGTGGCCCAACCGTTCCATGGAGGAGGGATTGAAGACCACTCCCCAAAAGTCCACCGTCTCGGCCCGCAGGCCGCCGCCACGCTCGACCAGATGGTGGCCGGCGGGGGTCTGCTGCCAGGAGTTGGCCACGACGATCCAGACCGCGCTGAAGACGGACCCGAAGGCCACCAGGCAGGTCGCGAGGAAGTGCACCGGGCGGCTGACCCGGTCCCAACCGAAAAGGAGGATCGCCAGGAACCCCGACTCGAGGAAGAACGCGAAAATCCCTTCGGCCGCCAGGGCGCTTCCGAAAACATCTCCGACGAAGCGGGAATAGGCCGACCAGTTCGTGCCGAACTGGAACTCCATCACGATGCCCGTGGCCACGCCCATGGCGAAAGTCAACGAGAAGATGTTCACCCAGAAGCGGGTAACGGACTTCAAGAGGGGCCGGCCGGTCCGGATCCACATCGCCTCCGTAATGACGAGGATCACGGCCAGGCCGATGCTCATCGGAGGAAAGATGTAGTGGAAGCCGATGGTCAGCGCAAACTGCAGACGTGACAGGAAGAGCTGGTCCATCAAGCCTCCAATCCGCGTTCGCCCCCGACCATGGCGCGCGATGGCGGGCCGGGCGGGCCAGCCGGGATTTCGCTCGCCCAGCCACTCCATGAACGCCGGCAGCATGATAGGAGCAGCACGCGGGCAAGCCAAACACCTTCTGGCCCCCGAGCGGCGCACCGCACGGCGCCCGGCGGATGGACCGAACGGTGCGGCGCCAAATGCCTTCTTGCCCCCGGCGACCGGCCGGCGCCAGAATCAGGTGGATTCGCCGTTGCCGAAACGGCGTGGAGGGGACGGGGCTCGGTTCAAGGGCGACGACGGGCACCGCAAAGAGCAACGCGTACTCGGAGGATCGCCTCTTGGCGGATGCCGCAAAGACAGCTCGATCAACCCGGGGCGCCATTTCGGCGCTCGACCTTCTCCCTTTCTCCCGCCCATCCCTGGCTCGTTTCCGCGTCCTTTTCCTGGCTCGTTTCCGGGTCCTTTCCCCGGCTCCGCTCCTGGTTCCTTCGCTCGTTCCTTTCCTGTTTCTTTCGCTGGTCCTCGCCTCTTGCGCCGACCCTCCGCCGGCGAGCCCGCGGAGGGTGTTGCAGCCGCCCACGCTGCTGAACTTCATCAACGGCGACGGCCGGGTGACGCTCTCCTGGAAGGCAAGCCCCGACCAGGCCATGGACGATTTTCAGGGTTACAGCGTCTACCGCGACACCACCTCGATGGAAGGGCTCGCGCCCATCGACATGGGCGGGAAGCGGCTGAATCCAGCGCCGCCGACCACGGTCGGCACGGTCACCACCTACACGGATCCCACTGCAGTCAACGGTGTCCGCTATTTCTACCGGCTGATCGGCGTCAAGGGCGGGACCTTCAACGAGTTCAGCAGCGGGCTGGAAATCGAGACCGCGGCACGCCCGGAAGCGATCGGCGACACCCTCTTCGAGATCGGGCTCGGTTCCCGTCCCTGCGGGATCCGCTTGCGCGATGGCCGCGCCTTCTTCATGGACAGCCTCAGCCTGGCCACGGGCGCGTGCGCGGATTCCATCGATCTCTACCTGGGCACGGTGGCCGCCCGGGACGCAGTCTGGAACTACGGTACCCGGGATACCACCTTGCACAACCTGTCAATCAAGAGCCCGCACCTGGTCAGTTCTGACGGCCACCTGGCCCCGGACTGGGGCGCCCGCCAGACGGAGATCCTCTCCCTGGGCCTCCTCGACGCGGGCTGGAACCTCAACACCTTCAACCCGCAGGCCGTGTGGTCCGACCGGTTCGATCTCGGGGCCGACTCGACCGACGGCGAGGTCCTGGCGATCCGCACGCCGGCGGCCGACAGCTTGTTCCATTACGCCAAGGTCCAGGTTCTTGACCATCAGGGCGACGGGGGTGAGCGCAGCGTGATTCTGCGCATCGCCTACCAGCTCAGGGAAAACTATGCGCGTTTCTGAGCGCATGCGCGTTTCTGGGGGTATGCGCGTTTCCGAGGGTATGTGCGTTTCCGAGGGTATGCGCGTTTCCGAGGGAATGTCACGGCCCGGCGCCGCCCGGCGCTTCGCGGTGAGTCTCCGGCGAGGCGCGCTCGTGGCCCTGGCATTGCTCTTCCCGGGACCGCCCGCCGAGGCCGAGCCCGCCTTCTGGATTGTCCCATTCGGCGGAGTGTCCTGGCATGCCATGGCGGACATCAACCGGGACATTGACGGGCTCCGCGAGGTTACCGGCGTGGAGATGGATCACATCGGAGGCGGCACCTCCCTGGGAATCCAGGCCGATCTGGCCTTCAGCCCCGACGACCGTTACATCTTCTCGTACGAGCGCCTGGCCACCGGGAGCGAACAGAGTTCCAGGTATGGCCCGCTGGAGTACGACCTGTCTGCCGATGTCTACCTGTTCGGCTACGAGCACTCCCATCCGTTCAACAGCTCCCTGCGAGTGGGCGTGGGGGGGCTCATGGGAGTCCTCGTGGCCAAAGGGGGAGTCGATCTTTCCATCCCGGAACATGGAAACCGCGACTTTGCTTTCAGCGGCCGCGCCTTCGTCATGGAGGCTCGCTTGAGCGGCGCCCTGTCGCTGCACCGTCGCCTGGAAACGATCACGTGGGTGTCATACCGCTATGCCACAATCGAGCCGTTCACCATCAACGGCTTCACGGTGTACAACAACGACCGCTCCGAGATGAAGATGGACTACAGCGGCCCCCTCTGGCGCCTGGCCTTGCGGCTGAAGGTCTTCGGCTGAGGGTCCGTCAGCAACTGACGGTCTGGCTACGGCTGAGTCTGGCAGCGGCTGAGTGCGGCCGCGGTCCGGCAGCGGCTGCGTTGCGGCAGCGGCTGCGTGCGGCCGCGGCTGAGGGTCCGGTCGACCTCACTTCCCGTCTTCTCGCGCGGAAGCGGCGAGCCAGGCGCGCAGCGCCGCAAAATCAGCTTCGTCGGCCACCGAGTAGTTGTCGTCCGCATAGGCGATCCGTCCATCGCGCCCCACGACAAAGACCGTCCGCCGGTTGAACCCACGCTCCGAGTCGTAGGAGCCATAGGCCAACGCAACCTCATGGCGATGGTCGGAGAGAAGACGGAAGGGAAGCTGGTGATGCTCGGCCCAGGTGCGGTGGGAGAAGACATAGTCACCGGAGATTCCCCAGACCTGCGTGCCGAGCCGCGCCAGGTCGCCGAAGGCATCCCGCAGGGTGCAGACCTCGCGCGTGCATCCCGGGCTCCAGTCGGCCGGATAGAAGAAGAGAACGACTGGCCCCCGCCGGACCGCCTCCCGCAGAGGCTCCCCCTCAAAGACGATGGTGTCGGCGGTCGCGTACGGAAGGGTGAAGTCCGGCGCCTGTGATCCCACCGAGGGCCCGCGCGCGTGGGACTGCCCCAGGGCGACTCCGACCCCACCCAACAAGCAGGCGCCCAGGATCAGAAAGGAGATCAAGGGCGGGAACCGGCGCGCGCACACGAACGAGAACGCGCGGCCAACGGGCGGCACGTCACCTCCGCCTTCTGCCACAACGGCGCGCGGACTCAGGGACAACGACATGAATCCTCCTGGCGAGCAGGCTCGACTTCGCGTGGCCACCGGCCGGAAACGTTCCGGCCGGCGTCCGCCTCTCGGCGCACCGCGACTTCCGCCTTCACGGGCGCGGAGCCCACGCGGCTCTCTACCCGCCAGGAGACGGCTCGTTCCCGATGCCCTCAGGTTTCCGGGCCGGGCGTGGGGACTTGCGCCGCCGGAGGAGGCGCCTCACGCGCTCTCCAGAGCCTCCCCGACGCGTCCGACGAGATTGGCCGAGGGAGTCAGCGTGCGGTCTCCCTCCTCAGACCAACCCGCGGGGCAGGCCTCGGTGGTCTTGCGCGCGAGGTAGAGGTTCGCCTTGAACTTCCGCAAAAGCTCATCCACGTTGCGGCCGACGTTGTAGAAGTTCACCTCGCTGTTCAACAACACGCCCTGCGGGCTGATGATGAAGGTCCCGCGCAGGGCCAGGCCGGTCTCGGGGTCACGCACCCCGAAGAGCCGCGCCAGCCTGGCGGTGGGATCGGACCCCATCCAGTACTTGACGTTGGCCAGCGCCTTCTCGTGCCGTCTCCACGCCAGATGGACGAACTTGGTGTCCCGGCTGACCGTGATCAGGGCCGCGTTCATCTTGCGGAACCGCTCCTGCTGCTCTGCCAGAGCAGCGAATTCGGTCGCTCAGACGAAGGTGAAGTCGGCGGGATAGAAGAAGAGGATCGTCCACTTTCCCTGCGACATGAGGTCGGCGAGACGGGTGCTCCCGAAGTCCTGCTTTTCGGGGTCGTAGTATTCGATCTCGAAGTCCGGAACGGTCTGCCCGAGGCGGACACGTGGTTTCATTTGGAGCGCTCCTTGTTTTCTGCCCCATGGGGCGTTCTCGTGCGGCTGGCGGCTGTCGGTACAGGACCGTGTGTGGGACCCACCGACAGCTGCCGGCGGGGGCCGCGGTCCAATGGCAGGCGCGGACTAGCTGCGCGGGCGTCCGACTTCCTGCTTCGGCACCCGTATCTGCAATGCCGCCCCCGTGGATGTCGTCCCGTCGAGGATCATCTCCACCTTGTGCAGCCCAGCCGGTATCTCGATCATGATGTCCCGCGCTCCGCCGGGCGTCAACTCCGGCAACTCGGGGTAGGAACAGGTGTGGCTGGAACGGCTTTTCAAGGAGTAGCTCTTCCAGGGCCGGCCGTCCAGCGCGACCCGGATGACGTAGGACTGGGTGTAGCCATTGGAGGCGCCGAAGTCCAACCGGCTGGTCACCTTCATACGCAGCGGCCCCCGCACCGTGGTGACGACGGGCTTGGCCGGCGTCGTGCGGTACCAGGTCGTCTCGGCATCGCCGCTCAGGCAGCGGAGCGCACGCTCGTAGCCATCCGGCGCAAAGGCGATCCACTGGACCTTGCGGGCGGTCTGGCCTTCCACGATTCTGGCGGCCACCGCCCCCTCGGGGCTCTGCGGAACCAGCGCCACCTTGTGGCGGCCGGCCGGCAGCTTGATGGTGGCACGCGCCAACCTGCCGACCTCGCCCGACGGTTGCGTGGCGGTCTTGGAGCTGCGGCCGCTCAAGGTCATGATACGAGTCGTCTGCCCATCGATCTCGACTGCCATGCGCTGGACTCCGCGCCCAGGCTCGAGGTTGCGGGCGCTGATCCGATAGGTCGCAGGCCCCCGCAGGGTATAGAAAACAGGCGAGTCAGCTTCTGCCCGATAGAAGGTGTAGCCTTTGCCCCCGTCGATGATCCGCACGGTGCCGTCATGTTTCGACGGCCGGGGGCGGCTGCGCGCGCCGGAGGCGACGGTCGCATCGAGGGCCAATCCCGCGAGCACGGCGATAGACAGAAGGGCCAACAGGCCCGCGGACTTCATCCTCATTAACCCCCGCTCCTCTCTCCGACGGGCCTCTCGGACGCGCGCAACACCGGGTCGACCGCCAGTACCGGATCCGGCACCTCTCGCGCGGACTTGGCGGCCTTCTGGCGCGCCCGAAGCACGCCGAAGCAGAGAGCGAGGTAGATCACCAGGGAAGGGATGACGATGCGCAGATCATAGGCCTCGCGATAGAAGATGTCGCCCTCGCCCACCGGCGGGATCCGTTCCGGCGCGTAGGGAAGCCCGTGTTCGCGGGCGATCTGTTCGATTTTCAGGATGTGCACGATGGGGACCCCGGAACGCGACAGATGATGCAGCACACCGCGCTGCGCCCAGTTGTAGACGGGGATCTTGCGAGACACCCCGGGGGCGATGAGGTCGCCACCTTGCTGGTTGCCTACGCTGGCCGATCCTCCACCGACGTTGACGAACGCGCGGATCCCGCCGGGCCCCGCCTCCTTGCGGTAGATCTCCAGGCGCCGGGAGATCGACTGCTCCAAGGTGGGCTCGGAGATCAACTCGACCTCGTTGCGGACGATGGCCTCCCGCAGGAGCGACCGTCCCTTCGGGCTCAGGCCGCGGCCGCGGTCATTCGATCCGCCCAGCGACGCCGCCACGCTGCGGACATTCAGGAGCCGGCGTTCGCGCAGCAGCCTCTCCATGTCCAGCCAGCCGAAGGACGGGTCGTTGGCGCCCCACATGCTCGCGCCCACCGAGGTGATCGCCACCGGCTTGAGCTTCATCTCCTCCGCGGCGGCCAAGGCGGCGATGTTCAACGCCGGAAACGAACCGGTCAGGGCCAGCGCGACGGCATCGCCCGGCTCGAGCCCGGCCTGGTGGTAGTAGTCGACGAAGACCGCGGCGAAGTTCGGGTTCACGCTGGTGAGCTTCGCCTCGAGCACGCCCCGGTCGGTCGTGGTGAGGGTGTGCTCCTGTCCGATCAGGCCCGTGCCCTCCGGGTCGTTCTCGGGATCCACCGCCATCGCGCCGAGGCGCGCGTCACGCACGGTCTCGAAGCAGCGCAACGTGCGGGTCGCCGCCGCCAGCTTTTCCTGGAGGTGCGCCTGGGGCTTCCACTGGCGGGTGGACTCCGCCGCGGAGTGCAGCGCCAGGCCAAGGACAGCCAGGGCGATGAGGAGCAGGTCGGCCCGCCGCATCCACTCGGCCCGGGCCGGCTTCAGGTCCGGCTCAGAGTGAGATCGTTTCAAGGAGCGCACCTCCGTGCAGGGCGATCAAGGTGAGGCGAACCACCACGGCGGCTACCCCCATGGCGGCCAGGGTCTGGAGGATTCCCTGGCGCGTCATCCAGTAGGCCAGGAGTCCGGGGATGATGTAGCCAATGGCGGCGACTCCGCCGGAGAGGGCCGACAACCCGAGAAGCGGGATCCGGGAGGCCAGTCCACCGAAGAGGAACCCCACGAGCACCGCCAGCACGAGCGTCCGGCGCCCATAGAGGAGAAAGAGCTTCCCGGCCAGCTTGACGGCCAGGTAGGTCACCAGCGCCGCAGCGATCGTGGCGCCCACCTGCATGGGCTTGTCGAGGTAGAGCGCGATGTACCCGGGAACCACGAAGCCGCCCGCGGCGAAGCCGACCGCCTCGGTGAACAACAAGCTCATGACCAGTCCGATGCCGATGGCTTCAGCGATCAGCATGAATGCCTCCGGGTGCCATCATGGCGACTTCCCCCGCTGTCTCGTGGTTACGCTGGGCGACGAAGCCCAGCACCGCGTGCCCGATCCCGCCGATGTTGCCGACGCCCCCGACTCTCACCGATCCCTTCCCGAAGCCCGCGATCTGCTGGAAGATCTCTTCCGGGGGAGCCACGCCGATCGGCCAGAGCCGGTCTCTCGGAACCTGGCTCTCGAACTGACGCAGCACGCTGCCGGTGATGCCCCCAATCAGCACGTAGAGGTCGGCCCGCAGACTCCGCTCCACCGCCCCGGCGAATTGGAGGCTGCGATCGATCCGGTCGGCCCGCAGATTGAGGAGAGCCACCGTCGTCGCGTCGGGGGAACCCGCCTCCATGCCCAGCTTCTGCCAGACCGTGACCGTGGACTCGAGGTCGTTCGCGGCGAAGATATTGTGAAACTCGACGGGACGTCCCTCCCATTGGAAGCTCCAGCGGGAGCAGACCCCCACGTCGGGTTTCGCCTTGTACATGCCGCGCAGCGCGACGTCGTCGGAGATCTCGAGCAGGCGCGTCACCTCCAGCACCGTGGCCACGTTCTCCTCGTGCTCCAGGTAGCTGAAGCCCGCCATGGCCGAAGCCGGCACCTCGTCGGCCCGCGCCACCTTCAAGACCGAGCCGCGCGACCGCGCCACCTTGCCGAAGAGCCCCGCGTACCGTTGATCCCCCAGCACGGCGCGAGCGCGGCGGGGCACGGTCGAGGAGAGAGCCACCGCGACGTCGTCCATCGTCGGGCCCATCACGTCCAGATGATCGGGGCGCACGTTGGTGCAGACCCCGATGGTCGAGCGCATGATGTGGTGCTCCGCGATCTTCTGCAGATCGGGGCGCACCGCCATGCACTCCATGACGATCACCTGGGCTCCTTCGCGCCGGGCCCGATCCAGGATGTTGATCTGTTCGCAGATGTTCGGCGAGCCCAGCCGGACGACAGGCTCCTCGCTGCCGTCGGGCAGGATCAGACGCGCCTTGGATCCGGTCACCTTGGCGACCGTGCGGATGCCCGACTCCCGGATGGCGGCTGCCATCAGCCGGGTGACCGATGATTTGCCCCGGCTGCCGTTGATATGGATGCGAATCGGGATGGCGGCCAGCGCGCGCCGGTGCTTGAGGGCTTCGAGCCCCCAATGCACTGAGACCACCGCCAGAAGAAAAAGCAGAATCGCCACACTGCCTCCCGCAGCCCGGCCAGCGCAACCGTGCTACCCGCGCGAACGGGTACGGGATACGTCCGTGATCGACCGAAGCACCAGAACGATGATAACGCTTTCGAGGGAAGCGGCAAAGCCCGGCCGCATGTTCATGACCCGGTCGCTGGCGATTCCCGCCATCCCCGGCAGGAAGCCGCGTTGGCCAACTGGGAGGCGGCGTTGCCAGACAGGTGCGGACCGCTCCTGCGACGGCGGCCACGATGCCCGCGGCCGGCTCAGCGCGAGCAAGGGGCGCGATGTGCGACAAAATCTCTGTATGGGAGGGACGGGTCGGGCGGGGCGCTCAAGCGGCTTCAGGCAACGTGTCCCCCGCGCCACTGGAGCCGGGGCCGCCGTCCGTCTCGCTGTCCTGGCGGTGATACCTCTCGGTGAATCGTGCGGCGGCCTCCAGGCAGTTGCGGATGCTCGCCACGAGCGGGTCCCATTGCGCCGAACCGCTGCCGAGCGCCGCCTCCAGCACGCTGCAAGCGTCACCCAGGCGCCAGGCGCCCATCGAGGCCGCGTCCGATCGCAGGGCGGCCACCTTTGTCTTGGCGCCAGCGTGGTCTCCGCCGCGGATCTGCTCCTCGATCTCCGCCAACAGCGTTCGCGCGCGCGGCAGGAATGAGGAGATCGTCGCTGCGGCAAAGGCCGGGTCATGGTCGGAGATCTCCTCCAACCACTCCAGGTCGAAGGGGCACGGGAGCAGCAGCCTGGCCCGGGCCTCGGGCGCCCAGCGGCGGGCGAGCACCTTCACATGATCGAGACCCGGCGACCTGGGCACCAGGTCGTCAATACCGGCCCGAAGCCAGGTCTCGCGCGCTTCCTGGCTGACCTGATCGAGCAACGCTACCAGCGGAACGTATCTGCCTCCTCTCTTCTCCCCTTCCCGAATCGCCGCGATGACCTCGGAGCCCCGGCGATTGGGGGGATCGAGGTCGATCACGGCCATGTCCAGCCGTTCCAGGGAGCGCCCCGTCAGGTCCTCGGGATCGTGCGCCTTCTCGATGACCCACCCTGCTCGGACAAACGCGCGGGCGAGGGGCTCCAGTCGAGCTTCGCTCCGGTCGACCAGGAGGGCCCGCGGAATCACCCTCTCCTTGACCGGCGCTCGTCCCGCTCCGGTACCGGTCTCCTTGGGGCCGGGTGGGTCCGCCTCAGCGGCATCGGACGACGCGGTCACCGGATCCGTGGTCGCCTCCTGCGGAACATCCCCGGCCTCCGCCGCGCGGGTGTTCTCCTCCAGGCTCGCCGGCGCCGGCTCTGTGTCCTCCCCGCTCTCGACCCCGGCAGATAACGGCTCCTCTGCCTGGTCCGGCTCGGTGTCCGCGATGACCAGCACCCGGTCATTCGCGGAACCGGCCACGTCCCCTGCCTCGTGTTCATCCCCGCCGGCTTCCGTCGCCGGAAGTTCGGGTGGATCGCCGGTCAGTTCCCGATCCTGGCCGCTCGCCGAAGTGGTGACGATGGTCTCGGGGAGAGATCCGCCGGAAGAACCGGACTCCGCCGGCCGGAGCCTCTCCTGTTCCTTCGTCGGACGCACCATCCAGCCGCGCACCAGGCCGGCAATCGCCCCCCAGGCGCGCAGCACGTTCTTGACGCTCGCGGCGTTCTTCGCGCCGGATCTCTTCGAGCTCGGCCCTGTTTTCGCACGCGACGCCTTGTCTGCCCCCGCTGTCTTCCTCGCGCTCGACACTGTCTCCGCACTCGGCGCCTTCTCCACGCCGGCTGGTCTCTCCCCGCCTGGTGCTCTCCCCGCACTCGGCGCTCTGTCCGCGCTCGCCGATCTGCCCGCGCCCGGCACCCTGTCCGCGCTCGCCGATCTGCCCGCGCCCGGCGCCTTCCTCGCGCTCCGGCCCCGCCGCGCGGTTCGCCGCCGCGCGCGGGATGGAACAGACAGGTTTCCCTCCAGAAGGTCACGAATCTGGCGGGCAACGCCATCCTGGTCCGACTCCGTGCCCCTGGCTGCAGATGCCGTGGCGGCCAGGGCGGCGATCCGCCTGAGCCGCGAGAACACCCCTAGTTCAAGAAACAGGAGCGCCCCGAGGCAGAGGCCAAAGGCCGCACCCGCGAAGGCAAGGAGCAGGGTCCGGATCCGGCCGAGAGATGCGTCGAGGATGGGTCGCGCCAGGGTCATGCGCAGACCGGCCTGCGCCGGTCCTGACGGATCGCGCAATGGAATCACCATCTCGATGGTGCGCGAGCCCGCCCCGCCAAGCAGCAGTTCGTCAGGGACGCGCCCAGGCGGATCCGGCGGCGTGAGAGATGTGACCCAGAAGCTCCCCAGGCTGTCCTCGCGCGAACCCTCGATCGCGGCAGGGCCGCCCGCCTGGTCCATGCGCTCAAGAGCCACGCGAAGTGCCGTCAACCGGGCGCGCTCGGCGAGGTCCGAGGGGCGGACCGCCCGGCCCACCACAACGAAGAACGACGAGCCTCCCGGGTCGCGGGACTCCGCGATGCGGGCGCCGCCGGCCCCCAAGGGGCGTGCGGCAAAGATGGCCATCCCCCTCTCGTCCCCGAAGAGACCTTGGGAAATCTCCACCTGCCCCCCGGGCGCGATGGCGCGCGTGACGAACGCCAGCGCCGGCTCCTCCACGAAGAGGCCCAGCGAGTCCCCTCCGGGATCCAAAGCCTCTCGAAAGACCCAGAACTGAAGGGCGCCGTGGGCTCCGCCGTAGGCGATGAAGTCCGCGGGGTGAGCGCGCAGGAACTCATCGTAACAGGCATCGAGTTCGTGGGGGGCGTGGGGCAGCGAAGCCAGATCCGCGGCGGCCTCGTCGAGGACGCGGGCGTCCTCCTGCAGCCTCGATCGGATGGCGGCGGCGGCGCCTTGGAGCTGATTGCCTTCGACCTCGCGAGCGAGCGACAAGGTGAGGAGGGTCGTGGCCACGGCGAGCCCGCCGAAGCACAACAGGGCGGAACTACCCAGGGCAAGGGTCGCCTTTGTGCTCAGCTGCATGCCATAGCCCCGATCGAAGCCCGGGAGTCCGAGCGGCCTCACTCGATGGAGGGCCGCCGGCAGACCGCGGCCCGATTCCATCTCTCAATCGGCGCGGTTCCGCCTTTGCTTTAGGACGGCGCCAGGCAGTGGATGCCGCCTGATCCAATCTCTGTGGGGTGGAGTCCCTCACCCGAGCCGGCGAAGCGAACGTCGCGGCATGGCCGACTTGAGAGCCGGGGCTGGCGTGTCAGCCCTGGCCGGTGTCGCTGCCGGGCGACTGAGACCGCTCCGGCGACGGAGCGAAGCGGGGCGAATTCTCCTTGCCGGCCGACGAGCAGCCGGAGCACGCGCCGCAGCCGGTGTTGCCGGACTTGGGGGGAGCTGCGCGCGGGATGATTCGCCGGACCGTGAACACGCCAGCCACGGCCACCAGGAGGATCACGATGATAGTCTCGATCATGAAGACGACCTCTTGGACGAACGCGGATTCATAGCGCCTGGCCAATCTGGTAGACCGCCACCGCCAGGACGTAGCCGAGAAGGGTCAGGCCCCAGAACTGCGCCATGGCCCACTTCCAGCCTCCCGTCTCGCGGCGCGTCACCGCCACGGTAGCCATACAGGGGGTCGCGATCAGCAAAAAGAGCATCAGGGAGGCGCCGGCCAGCGTCGTGTAGTGACTGCGCAGCACTTCCTGGAGATCGCCGGAGTTCTCGTCTGCGCCTTCCAGGGAGAAGATCACCCCCATCTGCGCGACGAACACTTCCTTGGCCGCGAAGGCGCCGATGAGGCCGACACCGATCTGCCAGTCCAGGCCCATCGGCCTGAGCGCCGGCTCCAGGAAGGAGCCCAGGCGCCCGGCCACAGAACTCCGGAGATCCTCCGATGCCCGCATCGCTGCCAGTTGTTCCTCCGTAACGCGCGTAGCCGCCGGCGGGGCACCTTTGGCCGAAGCCCCAGGGCCGGCCGGGCTCGAAGCCGGGCCGGCCGGGGTCGAAGCCGGGCCGGCCGCGGGCTCGGTCTGTTCGGCCGAAACGACCACCAGGCGGCCGCTCGCGATCTCCCGGTCGACGGCGTAGCTCGACGGCTTGGGGAAGGAAGCCAGCGCCCAGAGCAGGATCGAGACCGCCAGGATGAGCGTGCCCGCCCGGCGGATGTAGACCCAGGCCCGGTCGGCCAGATGCAGAACCAGGGCGCGCAAGGTGGGGATGCGATACGGGGGCAGTTCGAGCACAAACGGCGAGGTCTTTCCCCGCAGCCAGGTCCGGCGCAGTAGCCACGCGGCGGCCAGCGCCAGGACGACCCCCACGACGTAAATGCTCCACAGCGCCGGTGCGCGGTGCCGCGGCGCGAAGAACGCCGGCACCAGGAGCATCCAGATCGGCAGGCGGGCGCCGCAGGACATGAGCGGAAGCACCAGGATCGTGGTCAGGCGATCGCGCTCGTCCCGCAGGGTACGCGTGGCCATGATGCCGGGGATCGAGCACCCGAACCCCGTCATGAGAGGAATGAAACTCTGGCCATGCAGGCCGAAGCGGTAGAGGAAGCGGTCCATGATGAACGCCGCGCGGGCCATGTAGCCGGTATCCTCGAAGATCGCGAGCCCAAGGAAGAGGAAGACGATATTGGGGAGAAAGACCATGACCCCCCCGACGCCGCCGATGATGCCGTCCACCAGCAGCGATCGCAGGGCCGAGCCACTTCCCGCCGGCCAGAGAGACGACACGGCCGCTCCGAGCCATTGGAAGAGCCCATCGATCCAGTTCATCGGGATCTCGCCCAGCCGGAAGGCCATCCAGAAGAGCGCGTACATCAGCAACAGGAAGATCGGCAGGCCCAGCACGGGATGGACGACGATCTCGTCGATCCTGTCCGACACCGCGCGCGCGTTGTACCGCGGTGGGCGGTGGAGGACCTCCCGCAGCAGCCCATCGATGAAGCCGTGATACCGCTCGGTGACATAGAGCGCCATGTCCATCCCGGTCTCGGACTCGAGCCGGGCACGCTGGGTGGCCGCCTCGGCCACCGCGGCTTGCCCGCCCTCGCCGTTCCGGGCGAGCAGCCCCACGATCTTCTCATCGCCGACCAGGAGCTTCTCGGCCAGCCACGGGCGGGTCTGTTCGGGGCCGGCGCTCGGTGGGATCAACTCCGCGATGGCCGCGAGGGCGCGCTCCAAGCGCTCGCCCAGGACGAGACGACCGCTGCTCCCCGCCTGCTGCTGCGCCGCCCTTGCGATGGCTTGCTTCAATCGGTCGACCCCGAGTCCGACATGTCCGACCGTGGTGACGATCGGCACCCCGAGCAGTTCGCTCAGCTTTTCCAGGTCCAGCCGGGCGCCGCTGCGCTCGAACTCATCCCACATGTTCAGGCAGAGAATCGGATTGGCGTGGATCTGCATCACCTGGCCGAGGAGATGAAGCCCGCGCGCCATCGTGGTCGACTCCACCACGACCACCGTTACCGCGCCCTCGGCGTTCTTCAACTGCTCGGTGGCGATCCGCTCTTCGGGGGAGTACGAGGTGAGGCTGTAGGTGCCCGGCAGATCGAGCACTTCATAGCGAACCCCATCGAGGACATAGGCGCCCTCTCGCTTCTCCACGGTCACGCCAGGATAGTTCGCCACCTTGTGTCGCGCACCAGTCAGGCGGTTGAACAGCGACGTCTTGCCGCTGTTGGGGTTGCCCGCGAGAAGAACGCGAGTCGAGCCGGTCGCGATCACGCGGTCGGGCCCCTCGAGATGATCAACCACGCCATTTCCCGGCCAGCGATGCATGCCCCTGTCCCCCGTGCGCTTGACCGATCAATCTAATCCCAGGGCGCTCGTCCACCAAGAGGCAAACGAGGCTTGCACAACGAGCGGGTGACGGCCGGCGTGAACTGGCGACAGGCGAGCAGAAAAGGCGGGGCCCTTTGCGCTGATTTATGTCGTCTCAGCGATGCGAGCGAACGTTCACGGCTGCTGTCCGAGATCGTCTCAGCGAGGCAAGTGCTCCCGGCAGAACTCCTCGATCCGACCGGCCAGGGCAACCGCGACCTCCGCGTCGGTCCGGAGCAGCGCCATCGCGTCGGGCGGTGGATCCGTGGGCGTCTCGTCCGCCTCCTCTCCGATGCATGACGTGGTCATCCGGTAGCGCGCCAGTTCGACCGCGGCCGGCGGCAACTCCTCCGGTACCTCGATTTCTGAACGGAGCTTGTGCATCAGGGCGACCGGCCCCCGGCAGTCCACTTCCAGGCCCAGGCCCAGGAGGACCGAAGTCAACGCGCGTTCGGCCCCGCGGCACGCCGAGAACGCCGCCCACTCGGCAAACCCGCCAGACAACAGACATCGGGCGTGCGAGAAGTCACGACTCGCGTCCACCCAGCAGTCGGCCCACTCCGGCGAAGCTGCGCTTCCGTTCTGAGGTTTCATAGAGACGCTCCGATCCTATCGCGCGTTGTCGGGCCGGTCAACGGCGGCGTGTCGCGGTGTCTCACCGCGGTGTTTGCGGTATTCCATGTTCCGGCGCCAGTAACTTCAGCCGCACGGATCCAACGTCCGAATGGCGCCTGCATCGCAAAGGCATGGACGGGAGTATTCAAGATCAGTGCGACGATGAGCGTCAAGCCGCATGTCTGAACGTTTCTTCACCTCATGACACCGGGACTCGCGTGAAACGCGTGCTTGTACAGCCAGGCCACTTCGCGACCGATTCCCTTCGCGGACTTCGTACGTTTTTCCCGCATGGGTTCAGGGAGGTCCGGCATGGTCCGGCCGAGGCCTGTGGAACAGCGTCCGAGTCGACCTTCCGGCATGCACGTAACGTGGGGAGCCGTCTGCGGTGAGGCGAAAGATGCTGGCCGAATCGGCAGCTTCATGCGATAGGATCCACGCAAGCGACATCCTACCCCCCGCCGGCGCGGATGCGATCCTGACCTGCTGGCCAGTTGTTCGATCCCCGCAAGGCATCCAATCAGGAGCTCGCATGAGCAGTAAAGGCAGGATCGATCTACCCAAGGGCGGGACGCCGGTCAGGACCCAGAGAGGATTGGTCTCGATCATCTGGCGAGGCACCGGCGCGCTGCTGACTCTGTTGATCTTCTCATCCCTGACCCGGGGAGCGACCTGGGTGGTCGATCCTTCGGGAGCCGGAGACTTCCTCGCTATTGCGCCGGCGTTGGCGGCCGCCGGCAACGGCGACTCCGTTCTGGTGGTCCCGGGGGTGTATACCGGGAACCAGAACAAGAATCTCGACTTCGGCGGACGGGGCATCGCGCTGCTGGCCATCGGGGGGGCCGACCTGACTGTCATCGACGGACAGGGCAGCGGACGCGCATTCCACTTTCACAGCGGCGAGCCCCCCTCGGCGATCGTGGGGGGGTTCCGTATCACACGCGCCCCCACCGGATCGCCGGTTCGGATTGCCGCCGGTTCGCGCCCTACCATCCGCGACTGCGTCATCGAGGACAACCACGTGACCAGCGGTCCGGGCGGTGGCGTCGCCATCATCGCGTCGGCGCCGGCTTTCGTGCGCTGCGCTATCGTCCAGAACTCCAGTTCGGCCCATGGCGGAGGGGTTTACATCGAAGGCGGCGCTCCTGTCTTCATCGACTGCTTCGTGGTGGGCAACCGGACCGAGGGCCGGGGCGGTGGGTTCTGGGTCAATAATGGCGCCAACCTCTCCCTCTCCCGCTGCACCGTCACCGCCAATCAGGCCGACCAGTCCGACGCTGGGTTCAATGGGGGCGGGATCATCCTCACGGGCGGCTCGACCGCTTCCTTGCAGGCCTCGATCCTCTGGGGCAACCGCGCGTCCAACGGAGACGACGCCTTCATCGACGGCACTTCCACGCTCCAGGCCGAGTGCTCCGTGGTGGACGTGTCCGGCCTCCAGGGGCCGGGTGGATTCGAGCCCGGTCCGCACATCAGCCAGGTCGAACCGCACTTCTGCCTTCCTTCGTACAACTTCGAGCAGCCGTGGACCGACGGCGACTATACCTTGGGGGCGAACTCCCCCTGCCTTCCCGGCAACAACCCCTGCGGAGTACGCATCGGCGCGGCAGGAGCGGACTGCGGCGATATCGCGGTCTGGACCGGGGCGGCAGGCACGACCGCCTGGGAGAACCCATTCAACTGGGCCGGCCAGGCCCTCCCCGGTCCGGATGACCACGTGCAGTTGACGCGTGGCAACGTCGTTCTCTCTTCGGAGGCGGCCATCGCGCTGCTGACGCAGGTGCCCGAGGCGGGAATGGACACCTTTCTTGTCTCGGGGGGAAGCCTCCAGGTCGGCGGAAGCCCCGACGGACCACGTCCCGGAACCAAGGTTCAAGAATCGACCACGATTTCGGGCAACACCGGGGTCGAGAACGGCGGGGACGCCAGCTCGGCCGGAAACCTGGACCACCGCCTGGAGTGGATCATCCGCTATGCGGGCAGGCTCCGCCTGAACGGCGGCTCGCTGAGCGGGTACGGCCTGTTCACCGTCGACGGGGAGTTCGAGAGCGATGGCTCCAGCGGTGTCGGCCCCTACGTGGAGATCAACAACCGCGGGGGAGGCTCCCCTCCCAACCACCCCCTCGGGAACCGGGAGAATCGCAGTCTGGCGGCAGACGGTTCCAGAGCCCGGGGCGGCGGCCGTGCCGGCGGGCCCGGCCTTCGCATCGCCGGTGGCGTTTTCGACCTGCGGGGTGGACTGACCAACGGGGGCGAGGCTTTCGTCGAGGCCGGGGCGGAACTGCGGAACACCGGAAGGATCCGCCTGCAACCCGGCTCGACGACCGGCAACGACGGCGTCATCCAAAACGAGGCCGGCGCCACCCTCGAGGTATCCGCGGATCTCGAGGGCATGGGCCAGTTGTACAATCTGGGCATCATCCGGCGTCAGGGCGCCGGCGCCGCGAGCATCTCATCGCCCGTGTACAATGATTTCGATCCCGCTTCGGGCCGGGCAGGCTTGATCGATGTGCTTTCCGGAACGCTGGCCACCGGGCCCTTGTACAACTCCGGCCGGATCGTCACCCGGGATGGGACCGTCCTATCGGCTGCCCTGCTGGACAACGGATTCCACGGCCTCCTCGAAGGCGCTGGAACCTATACTTCCTCGACCCTGGCGACCACCGGCACGATCTCCCCGGGATCCTCCCCCGGGCGGCTGAATGTGCAAGGCGACGTGGCGATCGGACCTTCCGGACGTCTTGACCTCGAGATCGGGGGCGCCGCGCCCGGCTCCGGATACGACCAGGTGGCGATCCAGGGCGGGTTCTCCACGAGCGGAGCTCTTTACGTCGAGTTGCTCGGGGGCTTCACGCCGCAGGTCGGGGACAGCTTTCGGGTGGTGACGGTCTCGCCGCCCGCCCCGTCGCCCGGGGCCTTCGGCTGTTTCTCGGGAATCCAGATCGAGGGCGGGCCCTTCCTTCTTCCGGTCGTCGGTCCGGACGGCGTCCTTCTGGTGGCCACCGGCACGGCGCCCGACAATCAGCCTCCTCTCGCCGTCACCGATCAGCAGACCGTGACCCCGGGGATCCCCGCCGTCCTCACGCCGCTGGAGAACGACACCGATCCCGAAGGCGCGCCCCTGCGGCTGGTCTCGGTGACGGTCCCGGAACATGGGGTCGCCTGGATCAACGACGACCAGACGACCGTCACATACGTCCCTGATGCCGGGTACGCCGGCGGCGACCTCCTCGGCTACGTCGCGACCGATTGCGCGGGCGCTTCGGCGGCCGGCCTCATCTACCTGGGAGTCGGGACCTCCGCGGTGGACGGACGAACGGAAGCGGAGGGCCCGTCGCCGGAACCTCCACCGCTCCTCACCGGCGCCGGAACGCCGCGGCTGGCCGCGGCGCCGAACCCTTCCACGGGGCCGACCCGGCTCCGCTTCAGCATGCCGGGTCCCGGACCGGTCCGTCTGCTGATCACCGATGCGGCAGGCCGCACCGTGGCCACACTGACGGCGGACTCCGATCGCGCGGGGGTACACGAACTCGACTGGGACGGCAAAGGCGCGTCAGGCCGGCCGGTCGCGCCGGGAGTGTACTTCGTGCGCCTGCGGACCTCGGACGGGCCGAAGTCGGAGAAGCTCATTGTCGTTCGCTGATCGAGCCGGGTCCTCGCTCGAGCTGACCCGGGCGCTGGGTCTGCTGGCCCGCGGCGAGGCGGATCCTCCGGCCGCCCAGCAGGTCTTTTCGGCCGCCTATTCCGAGCTGCACCGGCTGGCATCGGGGCTGATGCGGCGCGAGCGGGGCAATCACACCCTCTCGGCCACCGCGCTGGTCCACGAGGCCTACCTTCGGCTGGTCGATCAGACCCTCTCGAGCGTGGAGGGACGAGCCCACTTCTACGGAATCGCCGCCCGCGCCATGCGGCAGATCCTCGTGGACCACGCCCGCCGGCGCTCGGCCGGCAAGAGAGGCGGGCACTGGGATCGCGTGACCCTGGACGAGAACCTGGCCGGAGAGGGGCTGCGCGATCTCGACCTGCTGGCGGTCGATGACGCCATCACGAAGCTGAACACCCACGACGAGCGAGCCGCCCGCGTCGTCGAGCTGAAGTTCTTCGCCGGCCTGACCAATGCCGAGGCCGCGCAGGTCCTGGCCGTCTCGGAGCGGACGGTCGACACGGACTGGAAGCTGGCGCGCCTCTGGCTGAAGCGCGCGTTGTCGGAGTCGCCGGGGCCATGACTCCGGAGGTCTACGCGCGGGTCAAGGAGATCGTGCTGGCGGCCTCCGACCTGCCCCCGGCCGAACGGGCGGCATACCTGGAAGCGGCGTGCGCCGGCGATCAAGAGGTGCTTCGCGAAGCGGCCTCCCTGCTGGCGCACGATGGGGAAGCCGGGCAGACCGTCTGGCCGGCCGGGGCCTCGGACAGCCTCCTGCGCCGCGGCCTCGACATCGCCGGACGCGAGGGCTCGGACAGCCTCCCGCGCCACGGCCTCGACCTGACCCATCCCGAGGCCTCGGACCGCCCCCTGCACCGAGACCTTGGCGTGGCCGATCTCCACGCTGCCCGTCGGCCCAGCGAGCGCCTGCCGCGATCGATCGGTCCCTACCGGATCACGGGGATTCTGGGCGCGGGCGGGATGGGCATCGTCTACCAGGCGGAACAGACCGAGCCGATCCGCCGCGAGGTGGCCTTGAAGGTGATGCAGGGGGGACCGCACTCCGGGCCGGTGGTCACGCGCTTCGAGGCCGAACGCCAGGTCCTGGCCCGTCTGGAGCACCCGGGGATTGCCCGCGTCTTTGACGCCGGCGCCGACAGCGAGGGGCGCCCGTACTTCGTGATGGAACTGGTGCGGGGGCTTCCCCTGACCGACTTCTGCGAGCGCCACGAACTTCCCCTGGCGGAACGGATCGATCTCATGCTGGGCGTCTGCCGCGCTGTGCAGCACGCGCACCAGAAGGGAGTCATCCACCGGGACCTCAAACCATCCAACGTCCTGGTGACGCTGCAGGACGGGCGGCCGGCGCCGAAGGTCATCGACTTCGGCATCGCCAAGGCCCTGGGCGAGGGCGAGCAACGCCTCGGGCTCACCTCCGACGGCATGGTCCTGGGCTCCTTGCGCAGCATGAGCCCGGAACAGGCGCGGGGCGCCTGGGCGGAGGTCGATGTCCGCTCCGATGTCTACGCCCTCGGGGTGCTGTTCTACGAGCTTGTGACCGGCGCGTCGCCGTACCCGGATGAGGAGACCTCCCTGCTTGCCTGGGTGCGCCTCATCCAGGACCTTCCGCCGAGGCCCTTCGCGGAGGTGCTGCCGCACGGCGTTCGCCTCGACCCCGACCTGGAGATCATTGCCCGCAAGGCGCTGTCCAAAGAACCGGAACAGCGCTATCCGAGCGCCGCGGCGCTGGCCGAGGACATCGAGCGATTCATCGCGGGGCGGCCGATCCTCGCCCGGCCGCCCAGCACGCTCTACCAGCTCAAAAAGCTCATCGCCCGCAACCGGGCAGCGACCGCGCTCCTGGCCTCGCTCCTCGTGCTGGCGCTGACCGGGGGGGTCTGGCTGAGCATCGTCGAGGCACGAGAGCGCGCCAACCTGCGCCGGGCGCTGGCGGCCGAAAAGGAATCCGGCTACGTCTCGGACTTTCTCATCGGCCTCTTCGAGATCTCTCATCCGGGGCAGGCGCGCGGCAGTTCGATCACGGCGCGGGAGATCCTGGATCGCGGCGCCGCCCGCATCGACGCCTCGCTCTCCCCCGAACCGGCCGTGCAACGGCGGCTCATGCACACGATGGGCATCGTCTATCGCGGCCTCGGGATCTACGACCGCGCCGCGTCCCTGCTGGAGGGCGCCTTGGCGCGGGGCACCGCCGAGCCGGGGACGGCGATCGCCGGCTCTCCGTCCTCCCTCGCGCTGGAGCGCGCCGACATCCTGTCCGACCTGGGCCGCGTCTATCGGGCGATGGGCCGGACAGCCGAGGCCGAGAGGGTCTTTCAGGAGGCTCTGGACATCCGCCGGCGCCTCCTCCACCCAGCCGACACTGCCGTGGCCAGCGCCCTGGCCAGTGTCGGCGTCGTGCGCCTGGACCAGGCGAAGCTCGCCGAGGCCGAGGCGCTGCTGCGGGAGTCGCTGCGCCTCCTGGAGGGGCGGGGCGATTCGCTCAGCCTCGATCTTGCCTCGGTCATGACGACGCTGGGCCAGGTCCTGGATCAGCAACGCCGGCTCCCCGAGGCCGAGTCGCTGCTGGTGAAAGCCCTCGCCATCCGGCAGCGGGTCTTGCCCGCCGAGCATCCGGAGATCGGCTCGGCCTTGCACAACCTCGCGTCGGTGTTCTGGAGAACAGGCCGATTCCCCGAGGCCGACAGTCTCTCGCGCCGCGAGTTGACGATCCTGGAGCGGAGCCTCGGCCCGGAGCATCCGGATCTGGGGATCGCGGTGCTCAATCAGGCGGAGTACTACAGGGAGTCGGGGCTCCTGGAGGACGCGGAACGGGAGATGTTGCGCGGGCTCGACATCCTGGAGAACTCCGTCGGCGTCGAGCATGTCGAGGCGGCGCGCGGCCTCAACAACCTCGGCATGCTGTACAAGCAGATGGGCCGGAGCGCCGAGGCCGCCCGCCTGCTCGAGCGCAGCCTGCGCATCAAGAGGAGCCTCCTCGATCCCGCCCACCCTTCGATCGCGACCTCGGCCAACAACCTGGGCGAAGTTCTCCTCGAACTCGCCCCCGCGACGCCCGCGGATAGACCCGCCGGCGGACCCGCGGACAGACCCTCCGGCACACCCGCGGCCAGACCCGCCGACCGCCCACCTGGCACGCCGGCCGAGGCCCGCCCTGGCACGCCGGCGGCCGCCGCGGGGCCCGGGGCCGCTCGGAACCTCCTGCGCGATGCGGAGAACCTGTTTCGCGAGGCGTACGAGATACGCCATAGGGTCTACGGAGCCGATGACGTGCGGACCGCGCTCCCGCTGCACAACCTGGGGCGGGTCCATCTCGCCAGCGGCCGCCTTGACCAGGCCGAGGAGGAGCTCTTCGCGGCGCTCGCCCTGCGCCTGCGCGATCTCCGCCGGACTCATCCCCGGATCGCCGAGTCCCTGGAATCCTGCGCCGAACTTCGGCGACGTACCGGCAACCTGGCCTCGGCCGAATCGCTCTCCGCCCTGGCAGACTCGGTGAGGGAAGCGCAAGCGGACGCGGTCAGAGGGGATTCAACTCTGCTCCCGTGATTTTCGGAGGCGGGTTCTCGGAGGTGGTCCTGGATCTGGCGAGGCGCAGCGCCGGGGGCGGCAGATGGCTCTTGAGGGCCCCGCGGCGGCGGACCTCATCGATAGCCCGGGCTAGCGGACGATGACATACCTCGCGATCTGGTGGCGCTCCCCGGGGGCGCGACCGTAGTACACGCCGGAGGGCGCCGGCGACCCGTCGGCTCGGCGTCCATCCCACCGGACCGGTCCGGCGAACCTGGACATCCCTGTTTCAATCTGGCCTGGTTCGGGGCGGACAGACGCCACCAGGCGGCCCGCGATGTCGAAGATCTCCAGACTCCGCGCGGAAGTCCCGACCCCAAGGGAGCCGCCTTCATTGCGGGGATCGAGAAGATCGAGCGAAAGGTCCCGGCTCGCGAACTGGCCTGTCCTCGTGTAATGGTCGTACGCCCGCTCAACCAGGTGCCGCTCCGCGATGGCCATGGCCGCCGGATCGACCCCGTCGACCCGCCACTGCCGGAGCAGTTTGTCGGCCGAGTTGAGCATGTGGTTCTCGATGACCTCCACGTCGGAGAGGATCTCGCCGTGGGAAGGATCTCGTTCGATAATGCGCCAGGTATTGAGCAGGTACGGGTTGTACATCACGTCATAGCACCGGCGGCGACGCTCGCGGGAGGCGTCGCAGAAGGGAGCTGTATAAGGCCCGTCAACCTCCGGCGGGGTCTGACCCGCGGCCACCCACAACGGCAGGGCCGGAGTGATCAGAGGCAGGCCGAGAAACGCATAGAAGGTGCTGAGGCGCGGATCCTCGCCCGGATGGACCCCACAGATCACCCCCGAAGCCACCGTGGAAGAGCGGCTGATCGTTTCCCGGGTATTGACATAGCCCACATACTTCGGATAGCCCGGCGGCGCCCCCTCGTAGGGCAGCGGATACGGATCGCAGTCCGCCGCCATCAAGTCGCGAGCCACCCGCGCGAGTCCGGCGGCGGTGACGCCATCCGAGGAGCGCGCCTCCTCCACCAGGGAGAGAGCGCGCCGGTAGCGCCAGGTATCCAGGCCCGTGGTATCAGCGGACAGAGAGAAGTTGGCCCGAACCAGGATGCCGTTGGGCGCCTCGTCCGGGTCATTGGCGTCGAAGCGGACGTAGGCAAAGTTGCCCACCTCGAACATGGCGACGGCGCCGTGGGCATCAAGCACCGCCAGGTTGGCTGGGTTGTCCCTCCCGGACTGGTTGGTCTGGAGGAGGAGCGCCTCGAAGTCGGCGATATCGGCGCAGTTCTGCAGGGCCAGCTTCATCAGGGCGCCATTGGTGATCCCGCCGTTGTAGGTATCGGCAATGTTGTAGGAGAGGGCGTTCTGGACCGCGAAGCCGCGTTCGTTGACCCCGAGCCAGGCCTTGTTGGTTTCTCCCGCTCCGACCAGGGCCAGATAGGCGTACTTGCCGTCCGTGAAGTGGACCACCTCATTATCCTGATAGCCGGTGTCCCGGTTCTTCCAGATCATCGGCCGGCCGTCGGCGCTGGCCACTCCCGAGATCGCCGCGATGGTGCACTCGTCGAAGGAGGGATCCTCGGGAGTCCACTGGGGGTAGGCGCGGCTCTCAAAGAAGTGCGGTCCAGCCGGCCCCGCCGGGGAGGACGCGGATGCGATGGGGGGACACCCCACGGCCAGGAGCGCGATCCCCGCCTGCACAAAGGCCAGGCATAGGGACAGAGACAGAGGCAGTGACAGAAGCGAAGACAGAGATGGAGGTGGAGATGGAGATGGAGATCGAGAGCGAGAGCGAGAGGGAGAGGGAGAGGGAGACAGCATCCCACGCATGGACCTCACCGCCCGGTTGCGAGTGAACCGGGGGCTCCGAAGAATCATGAGGAATCGGGCTCGACGTCTCACGTGACCTCTCCGAGGCGTTTCGGACATGACCTCTTGAGGCATCCCGCCGGCGGCACGCAACAGGGAGCTATTCTAGCATATCAGGATACCATCCATTGCACTTGGCTCGCAACCCTCGCGGGCTGATGACCGTGCGCCATGATAGAATCATCTCGGTCGCCAACCAGCCAGATCATCCCGGAGGACCAACGATGCCGCACCCGCCCCGCCATCCGCTTGCCCCCCGCGCCACCCGCGTCACCCGCACCCAGTCCCCTACCACCCACAGCACCCGCACCATCCGCTCCCGCACCATCCGCAGCACCCGCACCCGCGTCGCGTGGGCCGCTCTTGCTCCTCTCCTTCTGCTCGTCTTGATCGCCGCCACAGACATGGTCAGCGCAGCCGCGGCGACCGGCCCCGCCGCCGGGATCCACGAGATGGCCGGCGAGGGCGGGCGGGGAGTCGTCCTGGCGGACTTCGAGTCCGGTGAGGCGGAGCTCTCCTCCTACTCAGGGGAGGACCGGGATCCCGAGGACTGGGAGGTGACGGGCGAGAACACCCACGGCGGATCCCTCTATTCCCTGAGGCTCTTCGGCAACACCTGGAAGTCACAGGCCATCTCAGCGCACCCGGTCACCCGGGCGAGCGTCTTCTCGGTGTCCGCGTTCGTCCACCAGACCGGCGAGATCCAGTCTTTCGGACTCGGCGACGGCCAGAACGTGCTCTTCTACAGCTTCGCGGGAACGCAGCTTCAGACCGGCGAGAACTGGGAGGTCGCCTACCAGGGCGCCTTCCCCGAATCGCTCTGGAACACCTACCTGCTGCCGGTCGGACGCGACTGGTGGAACCGCTTCGGCTACGAGCCGGCCGTGGTGGAGCTGATCTACGTCAACGACCGCGACGGAATCCCGGTGGGACAGGTCCTCTTCGACGATATCATCGACGTGACGAGCGATCTGCCCGAGGCGCCGCTGGTGGAGATCGTGCGCGGCCGCCAGGACGTGGAGTCCTTCGGGAGCTGGTACCGCGTCGGCGTCCGCTTCGAGTCCCGCGTCGAGGATCCCGACAGCGACACCTTCCTCTACCGCTGGGACTTCGGCGACAGCACGACGAGCGAGGAGCCGGCCCCGTACCACGAGTTCCTGGTGGAGGCCGACTACACCTATACCGTCACCCTGGGCGTCCGGGACGAGACCGGCCTCTGGGGCCGCGACAGCGCCCAGGTGCGGGTCGACCCGGGCGGACCCGGCGGGTTGATGACGATCAACTTTGTCGGCGACGTCATGCTCGCGCGCGGTTACGACGTTCCCGGAGGGTTGATCGACACCTACGGCCCGGAGTACGTCTTCGCCCCCACCCGCCCGATCTTCGGGGAAGATGCCGACATCAACGTCTGCAACCTGGAGTGCCCGCTGACCGACGAGGGCGAACCGCACCCCACCAAGAGCTATGTCTTCCGCGGCCGCCCGGAGAACATCGCCGGCCTGACCTATGCCGGAATCGATCTGGTCTCGCTTGCCAACAACCACATCATCGACTACGGCCAGCGCGGGATGGAAGAGACCGTGGAGGTTCTGGATGCGGCCCCTATCCGCTGGTACGGGGCCGGCGACAACGAGTACATCGCCCTGCAGCCCTCGTTCTGGAGCGAACAGGGAGTCGCGCTCGGTTTCTTCGGGCAATGCAACCGGACCGGTCGGGAGTACAACTACCAGCCGTTTCTCGACGCGGCCTGCAACAAGCCCGGCTTCGCCTGGCACACCGACTACAACACCCGGGCCAGCGTGTCCGAGCTTCTCCCGCTGGCCGATCTCGTGATCGCCCAACTCCACGCCGGCATCGAGTACGCCACCGGACCCGGGACCGGAGACGGCCAGGACGGAGTTGACGGCGTTGCGGGCCTGGCCGTCGAACCACCCCACGATGCCGCGGGGCCGGTGGCCGGCATGCCCGAGCCGATCTTTGCGACCCGGCCCAGCCTGAGCGATCGCCAGCTCCGCTACGCCACGGTGGACGCCGGCGCCCACCTGTTGATCTGCCACCACCCTCACGTCCTCCAGGGGTTTGAGGTGTACAACGGCGTGCTGATCGCGCACTCGCTGGGCAACTTCGCCTTCGACCAGTCCTTCGCCGAGACCTTCCCCTCGATCGTGCTGAAAGCCACCTTCGACAAGGCCGGGTTCCACGACTTCACCTTCCGTCCGGTCTTCATCGACGACATGGTGCCGCAACCCGCCACCGGGCGTCTGGGACGCTCCATCCTCGATCTCATGGCGGAGTATTCGCGCGAGATGGACACCACCGTGCTGGTCGACTCCGCGGGTATGCAGGGCCGTATCCTGCTCGACCCCTCCTCGGTGCAATGGCAGCGTTCGCCGCACGAGACCTTCGCGACACTCGAGGAGCGCGATGGCTGGTGGACCTCGCCGCCCATCCCGATCGACGGCCGCGAGCACCTCTCGCGAATCCTGGAGGCCGCGGGCCCGGGAGCGGTCGAGGTTCGCTACGGCCGGGAGCTGCTCTGGCACGGGGACTTCGAGGCGGAAGGAGCGACCCTCTGGAACCTCAACAGCGAGTCGGAGCAATACGACGAGACGGTCGTCCACCAGGGGCTGCGATCCCTGCGTCAGGATCGGAGCTCGGACAACCAGGGGCCGGTGACGACCGACCTTCAAGGCTATCCCGCGGTCATGGGAGGGCCGGACTTCACCGTGATGGGTTGGATCCGCACCCGGGACGCGAACCAGGCCGGCTTCGCCGCTCGGATGTACACGAGACGCGGCAGCGGCCTGCTCGGCTCCTTCGAGGCCGGCCCGCCCGTGAGCGGCACGAACGACTGGACCTTCCTCTGGCGCGACTTCACGGTGGAGGAAGAGGCATTCTTCCTGAACGTGCGCGCATCCATGGAGAAGCCGCCGAGTGGCGACGCCTCCGCCTGGTACGACGAACTCCGTCTGATCTCGTGGGAGCCCTGGAACGCGGGGCCGTGGCCCGCCGATGTCCCATTCCCCGGCAACATCCGCTACGTGCAGCTGCGGGCCACGCAGCCCGGTTCGAGCGCACGGCTGGTCTGGGAGGGCGCAAGCCCCGAGGAGTTCCCGTCCTGGGTAGCGAACGATTCGCGGATCGCCCCCTCGTCCCGGCTCCATCTCGCGGCCCCTCGACCGAACCCCTTCTCGAAGGGCACCACGATCGAGTATCTTCTGACCGAAGCGGGCCGCGCCCGCCTCGCTGTCTATGATCTGCAAGGCCGCTGTGTCGCCCGCCTGGCGGACGGACCCCAGGCGGCCGGACCCCATCGGATTCAATGGAGTCCCGGAGGGTTGGCGGCGGGGCTGTACTTCTGCCGCCTCGAAGCCGAGGGGCGCGTGCGGTCCCAAAAGCTCGTGGTGTTGCGCTGAGGTCTGGTCGCGCTGGACGCCGGCACGATGCGTCCCGCGGACTGGCCGGTCCGACATCGGGCCGTGGGTGGTTCAGGGCGCCTGGTCGGTAGCGCGCCGGGTGGTGAAGAGGGGGGATCCGATGGACGAGACGCGCGAACGGCGGACATGGCAGCTTCATCGCTCAGGGAGAGACGCCGCGATCCTCGTCGCCGTTCTTGCTCTGCTCGGCGGAACGGCGCCGCTCTTCTCCGGCTGCCAGACCCGCACCAGTTCGCCCGTGCTCGCGCCCGACTCAACCCTGGTGTACCCGGGGAAGAAGGACGGGGACCTGGCCGCCACCATCTCCTTTTCCCTTCGCGACAGCAAGAAATGGAGCGAGGCGCGCAAGGCGGAGACCGACCGCCTGAAGGCTCTGCTCCGGGAGACCAAGGAAGGCATCGCGCGCGAGTCCTCGTTGCTGGAAGAGGCCACCGAGCAGAAGGACGCGCGCGAGTCCCGGCTGCGCAAAGCGCTCGAGCAGCCGAAGAAGTCCAGCGGAGGGGAGAAGAAGGCCAGCCGTTCAGGCAAGCTGGGCAAATCGGGAAAGTCGGAGAAGTCCGACAAGGCGAGCCGGTCCGGTGACTCCGGCAAGTCCGGCAAATCGGGCAAGTCGGGCAAGTCGGCCAAGTCAAGCAAGCCCGGCAAGTCCGGCAAGCCAGCCGGTTCCGGCGGGGCGAACAAGTCCGGCAACGCGGACCCGCGCGTCCTGCAGGCCTCCATCGCCAGGCTGGACCAGCAGATCCACGAAAGCATCGGGCGGCGCCGTGTCCTCGAATCCCGCCAGGACAGCCTCAACCAGATCTACAACGCCGTCCGCAAGAGCCGCACCTCCCCGGTCGGAAGGGCGTTCGACCTCGAGGAAGGGGCGAAGGTTCAGGCCAACATCCAGCTCGAGAACGTCCACGCGCGCGGCGACCGGCCCCTGATGTTCCATCTGGTTTGGACCAACCCGGCCAGAAAGCGGGTCTTCAAGAAGATGATCGAGTGGACGCCCAGCGACAGCCTCGCCTCGATCACCTCCAACTTCACGATCTCGCCGCAGCGGCGCGCGAATGGCTTCTACGCCCTCCAGGTCTTTCTCTACCGCGAGATGATCGCGGAGAAGTCCTTCGAACTCCGCGGAAGCTCCACCTCCACCGAGGAGAAAGAGGGCGGCACCGGGATGTAGCGCCTCCGCCGGTGCGGTCGACGGTGCCGGAGCGCCGGTATCTGGCCACTCAACGGCGTGATCTCATCAACGCGTACGCCAGAGTTCCTTCACGCGGCCCCAGCTCGACTCCTCGATCGGGTTCGCGCCACCGGCTGCCTGGATCTGGTCGACGCCCAACCGCGCGAGCACCGGGTCCGGAGGGTAGAGCGGATTCGGGTTGTGGAAGATCCGGAGTTCGGTGACGTTGCCCAGCAGGACGTCGACATCTCCCAGTAGGACGATGAGGTCCTCGGCCGCGACCGAGAACTCCGCATAGGTCCAGTCAGAGCCAGCCGGCACCATGGACGCGTCGGTGATCGCCGCGTCGGTAGACGGGCCGCCCATGGGGTTGGCCAGCAGCAATCGGATGTAGAGGTCCACGTCCGAGAAGTTGCGCAGGTACATGCCAATCCGTGCCACGCCCGCTCCGGAATAGTCGCCCGCCCACTGGAGGCCGTTCGCCACCGCCAGGCGGCTGCCCGGCCCATCGTTGCCGATGGCCGTGAGAAGCAGGAAACGATCGCTGTCGCCCCCCGGCCCTCCCGGCATGTTCTCCGGCGGGAAGGGATGCGGGCCCCCCACGAACCAGTTCTGGGTGGTCCCATCCTGAAAGTCATCCACCTGTCCCGGCGAGATCGCCAGGACCGGATGGGCGGCCGCGCCGAAACAGGCCAGACAGATCAATACCGCGGGAAGGATACGAGAGTGCATGCTTGCGCCTCCAAGTCATCAAGGGTTTCGCGTTCTCTTCGCGGCCGGCTCCGCGGGCGAGCCGAAGATTCGAATCTGCCAACCGGGCGGGTCGCGGGCGAGCGGCCGGTCACGCGGAACGGGGACCGGGCGGCTCGACGTCAGTCCCGGAGTTCGGCCGTCGGGAGATCTCGATCAACACGGGCCGAAGTGCCCCGATCGCTGCCGTCAGTTGCGTCATGGACTCCTCACATTGCGTCCACTCTCCTCGGCGTGCCGCCTCTTCGAGAGCGGCCGCCCGGTGCGCCGCCATCGAGGAACCGAGAACCCCCAGGGCGCCTTTCAGCCCATGGGCCTCTCTCTCAAGGTCCGCGCCATCGCGCCTTCTCAAACCATCCTGGAGGCGCGCAAGGACCGAGCTGTCCGTCGCAAGGAAGATTCGTGCGACTTCCCTGAGGCACTCCGGGGCACCGACGTACTCCAGCGCCCGGGTTCGATCGAACAACTCCAGGTCCACCGACTCGGCCGGACTCCCAGAGTCCGGCCCCGGCCTTTCGTCACTCATCCGTGCCCCACCGTGGAGAATTCCAACACCAGACGTGTGCCAAACTGAGATGTGAATCGATGACGAGAACTACCGAGCTTTCGAAGGGTGAACCGTGTCGTCATCCCATTCACAGGCCGGGTCACGCGAGTCCGAACCCGGCGCTGCGATCATCATGGGGCTTCCCGCTCCGCGATGCAACCAGGGTCTCAGGATCCCTTTCCTGGCATGTCGGCTGCCAGGACGGCCGACTTGGTCACGGCGTCGTCCGCGGCTTGTCCAGGACCACGGCGAGCCGATCGAGCAGCCATTCGGTCTCCTCCCGCCGGTGGCCGCGGCCGAAGCTGAAGCGCACGGTGCCCATCGCTTCGGGCAGGGGGACTCCCATGGCGCGCAGCACGGCCGAAGGCTCCACCGAACCTGAGTGGCAGGCCGACCCCGTGGAGGCCGCCACTTCCGGAATCGCCGCCAGGATCTCGGCCCCAACGCAACCGACGAAGTTGACGCTCGCGGTGTTGGGGAGCCGCGAGGCCTGGCGTCCGTTGATCGTGACCCGTCCGGCGAAGCGGCGGAGCAGCTCGGACTCGAAGAAGTCCCGTTCCTCGACCGGAAAGGACCGAGCCCCGAGTTCGCCGGCAAGCGCGCAGGCCGCACCCAGGCCGGCGATCAGAGGCACGTTTTCCGTGCCGGCCCGGCGTCCGCCCTCATGCCCGGCGCCGTGGATCAGCGGCTCCAGTTCCACCCCCGCGCGGACGAAGAGAGCTCCCACGCCTTTGGGACCATAGAACTTGTGCGCCGCCACCGTGAGGAGGTCAACGCCGAGCGAGTCCACCTGGCAGGCGATCTTGCCGACCGACTGGGCCGCGTCGGTGTGAAGGAGGATGCCGCGGGCCCGCGTGATCTCCGAGATCTCCTCGATCGGCTGGATGGTCCCGACCTCGTTGTTCGCATGCATGACCGTCACCAGGACGGTCGCGGGGCGCAAGGCTGCTTCGACCTCCCGCGGATCCACCCGCCCCTGCCCGTCCACCGGCACGATCGTCACGTCCAGGCCCCAGTGTTGGAGGAACCGCAAAGGTTGCATTGTCGCCGGGTGCTCGATCGCCGTGGTCACGGCATGGGGCCTGGCCGCTCCAGCCGTCCCCTGTCCGTGACGATCGCCGGACACGCCCGAAGGGGCCGGCGAAGCGGACAATGCCGCGGCCGGAGCCGCGCCTTCCCGCGGACCGGCCAGCAGAGCTCGGAAGAGCGTCCCCTTGATCGCCAGGTTCGAGGCCTCGCTCCCTCCCCCCGTGAACACGATCTCTTCCGGAGAGCAGCGGAGCAAAGACGCCACTTGTCCGCGAGCCGTCTCGACGGCGGCGCGGGCCGGACGCCCGGCCCAGTGAAGACTCGAAGGGTTGCCGTGTCCCCCACGCAGGTAGGGTTCCATCGCCTCGAACACCCGCCGGTCGAGCGGGGTGCTCGCGTTGTTGTCGAGATAGATCCGTTGGGGGACGCTCATCGCTCTTCTCCGCCTCCCTCTGTGTCACTGCTGTCAGGCCTTTGTGGCCGTTCCCCAGACGACCGCGGTCGGCCGCGACCGGCGCGGTCGCTGCGCGCTCACGACCGGCGTGCGCGATCATCAGCGGGCGGGCGCGCGTATCGGCAGGCGGGCGCGCTCATCCGCAAACGTGCGCGCGACCATCGGCAGGCGGGCTCGCTCATCCGCAAACGTGCGCGCGATCATCGGCGCCGGGCTCGCTCATCCGCAAGCGGGCGCGCTCATCGGCGCCGGACTCGCTCATCCGCAAGCGGGCGCGCTCATCGGAGCTCACCTGCGGGCGTGCTCGCCTGTCGGCGGGCCCCTTCGACTTCGACGGCTTGTTCCGTGTCCGTCTCGTTGCTAAGGTGCGCCACATGCCCACCGAGAACATCATCCTGCAGGCGCACCGCCTCACCAAGCTGTATGGCGAACTGACCGCCGTCGACGGTATCGACTTCCAGGTATCCGAGGGCGAGTGCGTCGGCTTTCTGGGACCCAACGGCGCGGGGAAGACGACAACGGTGCGGATGGTCACCTGCTTCACCCCGATCACTTCCGGCTCCGTGACCGCGTTCGGACTCGACGTCGCTTCCCGCCCCCGCGAGGTGAAGCGCCTCCTGGGCATCTGTCCGCAGGAGGACAACCTCGACCCGGACTTCTCGGTCCTGCGCAACCTCACGGTTTACGCTCGCTACTACGACATGGGGAAAGATGAGGCGCGGAGGCGGGCCATGGAGCTGCTCGAGATGGCCCAGCTTCACGAAAAGTCCTCCGCTTCGATCCGTGAGCTGTCGGGAGGCATGAAGCGCCGCCTCATCCTGGCACGGGCGCTCCTCAATCAACCCCGTCTCCTCGTTCTGGATGAGCCGACCACCGGCCTGGATCCGCAGGCGCGACACCTGATCTGGCAGAAGGTCCGCGAACTGCGCGGAGCCCACGGGGTGACCGTCCTGCTGACGACCCACTACATGGAGGAGGCTAGCCAGCTCTGCGACCGGGTGATCCTGATGGATGGCGGACGGATCCTCCTCGAGGGAGTTCCGGCCGACCTGGTGGAGCGGGAGATCGGACGCCAGGTTGTCGAGTTCGAGGAGATCGACGAGCCGCTCCGCGCCTTCGTGCGGGAAGGCGGCTGGCTGTTCGAGGAAACGGTGGACCGCCTGTACGTTTACGACCGCTCGGGAGGGGAACTGGCGGAACAGGTCGGCCGGCGGTTTCCGCGGCGCGGGCGACTGGTCCGCCCGGCCGGGCTGGAGGATGTGTTCCTGCATCGGGCCGGGAGGAGTCTGAAGGAGTGAGCCGTTGAGACATCTCGAGATCTTCCGCAACGTCTCACCGCGGGCCTGGCGCGTCTGGCAGCGCAACGCCGACGTCTTTCGCGCCACGATCCTCGTGAACTTCATTCCCCCCATGCTCGAACCGGTCCTCTACATCGTAGCCTTCGGCTTCGGGCTGGGCAGCCTGGTCAAGAGCGTCCCCTATCACGGGCGGGAGATCGCCTATCTTCCCTTCATGGTCCCCGGCGTGATCTGTGTCGCGATCATGTTCTGGTCCTACTTCGAGACGACGTACTCCTCTTTCGTTCGCATGTACTACCAGAGAACCTTCGATGCCATCGTGGCCACACCTCTGCTGGTGGAGGACGTGATCGTCGGCGAGTTGCTCTGGGGCGCCACGAAGTCGCTTCTGGCGGCCACGATCATGCTCGTCATGATCTCTTTCTTCGGGCTGGTGCAGTGGCCGCAGGGTCTTCTGGTGCCTGTCCTCGCGGTGCTGGGAGGACTGCTCTTTGCCGCCATCGGCCTGGTCACGACCGCGCTGGTTCCGCAGATCGATTCCTTCAACCTGCCGATGTTCATCGTGATCTTCCCGATGTTCCTCTTCAGCGGCACGTTCTTCCCACTCGACATCCTCCCCGGATGGGCGCGGATCATCGCCTGGTTCCTGCCGCTGACCCATCTCTCGTCGTTGATCCGGGGAGCATGCCTGGGCTGGACGCCGCCCCACGCCGGCCTCAGCCTGGCCTTCCTGGTGGCCGCCGCCTTCGCATCCGGCGCGGCCGCCCTGATCCTTATGAAGCGACGGCTCGTGAAGTAGGATCGCCTAGCCTCAATGCGTCAGAAATCCACGGCGCAAAGCGGTAGAACCTCGCGCCATAGCACGACATCTGGCGACGTGCTCGCCCTCCCCAATGCTCACATAGCGCACTGGCTATGCTCCGCTTGGTGAGGGCTGTGCGCGC
>JAKQSZ010000048.1 GCA_029569475.1 Candidatus Eiseniibacteriota bacterium
CCGTGGATTTCTGACGCATTGAGGCTAGGACCGGTCGAGACGCAGGCACCCTGCCTGGCTGAAGGAGTCCGGTGTTCTTCCGTCTCTTCGCGGGACCATCACGGGGACAGCGACGCGGGCGATCCTTGCCTGTCGCGTTGATCCCAGACCTCCATCAGGAACTCCATGCGGGTCCGCATGAGGCGCGCGATGCCCTTCAGCCTCTCGGGGGTGGGAAAGAGGATGCGATCCTCCGCGAAGCTGAAAGCGCCGGAGCGTCCCTCTCCGTCCTTGTTGTAGCCGAGCGCGAAGCCGACCCAGTTTCCCTCGTGACGGCAGAGCATGAGGCCGGTCACCCTGGTGTCGTCGATGGCGCCACCGAGCAGGCGATCGATCCAGCCGTCGATCTCGAGATTCACCTGGCCCTCCCGCAAACCGAAGAGGTGCACATTCTCCAGCCGCACGGTGTCCAGGTAGGCGCCGCCGCGAGCCTGCCGCTGGAAGACGAACTCGGCCGGACCGAGCATCCACTCCCGGAAAAGGCACTGCTCCGTGGCCGTGAAGCTGCCGGGATTGTAGCCGAGGATGCTGTAGGGAATGGGAAGGTCGAGCTTCCGGTTGAACTCCAGTTCGATCGAGGCGCGCCGGTGACGGCTGACCGGGCGCCGGGTGAGGCTCCGCACGGTTTGATAGGGGAGCTTGCTCTTGGCTCCGGCCCGGCTGAGTTCCGCCTGGAGCCGGTCCCCGGTGATCGTGCCGAAGTGGCCACCGTAGACGAGTCCCAAGAGGAGCGCGAAAACGGGGTCCTTCACGCCCGGCTCGAAAGCCAGTGAATCGGGCAGCGGCGGCAGAGCCGCGAGCGGTGGCGAGAGTGGCCGCGGTGGAGCCGGCTCGGCCGGGCGCGCGCCGGGACCCCGGACGCCGGGCGGCGCATCGATGGTGATGTCCTGGGCGCGACCGCGCGAGGCGATCCCGGGCGCCAGGAGGATCGCCACGAAAGCAGCGAGCAGGGTGACAAGGGCGGGGTGGATGCGACGGGTCATGGCCCGGATCATGTCACGAGGACGGAGTTCGGCCAAGGTCAGGTCCCTGCCGCCTCCGCCCCGCGCTGGGTACGCGTTCGAGGAGGCGAGGGCGTCCGGGGTGACGTCGGCGCACCGGATGGCTTGCGCGCCGCGGGTGATCCGGGGGTACCAGCTCCCGGTGGTGGGGACGCGGCGCCACGGGTCAGTAGCCGGTCACCGGAGGCCAGTTCTACCAGCGCGCCGCGATCCAGCAGGCGGATCGCGCCGGGGCCTTCCGCCCGGATCCACCCCTGCGCCGACAGCCGCGCCAGGGTGCGGGAGAGGGTTTCGGGGATCGTGCCGAGCTGGCGGGCGAGCTGGCCCTTGGGGATGGTCAGCGCGACCATCCCGGTCTCCCCTTGCTCCCGGTCCACCTCCAGCAGCCACTCCGCCAGGCGGGCCGGCACCTCGCGCAGGGCCACCGACTCGATCAGCCCGACGAGACGCCGCAGCCTCTGCGAGAGGACCCCCAGCCAACGAAGCGCGAACTCCGGGTCGGTACGGATGAGATCCAGCAGGCCCTGGCGGGAGAGGAACAGGGTCACGCAGTCCTCGAGCGCCTCGGCGTGGGCCGGGTAACTCCGTCCCTCGAAGACGGCCACCTCACCGACCGGCTCGCCTTTCTGCCAGACGTGGAGGATCTGTTCCCGCCCATCGGGCGAGAGCTTGTACACCTTGACGCGGCCGCTCAGAACGATGAACAGCCCGAGCGCCGGATCCCCCTCTGTGAAGAGCACATCCCCCTTCGCGAAGGCCTGCCTCCGCGAGATGGAGATCAGACGGTCGAGCTGGGACGCGCTGAGACCTTCGAAGAGCGGAACCTGCGTGAGCCGGCTCGCGGGAGTCCGAGAAGGCCGGGTCATCCGTCTTGAGGAGCCCGTCGCATCGCTTTCTGTTCCGAGCGCCGGGACTTTTCGACAAGACGCCGTTCCCTCGATGCCAGGGTCGGCTGGGTCGCCCGCCGAGGTTTGGGACGCCGGTCCCTCGCCTCCAGGGCCTGCCGGATCCGGTCGAGCGCAAGAAGACGGTTGGCCGATTGGCTCCGGCTCTCCGTTGCGATCCGTATGATGCCGCTGGAACGGTGGCGCGCGCGGACGGATGACTCGGTCTTGTTCTTCTTCTGCCCACCGGGTCCGGAAGAGCGGTAGGCGGTGATCTCGCACTCTCCTTCCAGGTCCAGCAGTTCCCGTGTCCACCGCAAGGGCATGGTCATCCTCCTCCGGGCGAGTCTAACCCACCGTGAACCGGCGGACCCAGAACGTTGACCACAACCCGGCTTGATCCGCGGCGCCAACCCACAGCGGCGGAAGGAGCAGGTCTCTAGCTGGGACAAGTGTTATCGACTATCGGGCCTGGAGCCCTGGCGCGGCGGAAGCACCCCCTTGGATGAAGACGAGGCGCCGGTCGCGTGTATCCACGGGTAGAAGCCGGTGCTAGTGTCGGACTGACCGCTGGACACCCACGGGCGAACCAACCGCATGGAGCCAACCATGAATCAGAGAAACATAGTCACCAGACAGGATGTGATGGAGCTGCTCGATCGTCAATCGGCCACGGGGTTCCTGTCCGTTCACGTCGGCTTGCCGACGGCCGAGCGCCACGATCCGCAGAGGTTGCTTTCCACGGTTCGAAGCGGCTTGAAGGAATTGACGGCTCGCACGCCCAACGACCGAGTTCTCGTCCAGATGATGGAGGAGGCTCAGCGGGAGATCGCGGAGCTTCCGCTGGAGGCGCGCCACCGCAGTCTGGTCTACTACCGCGCCACCGAACCGGGGTGGTCATTCTGGCGAAGCCTCCAGGCCGACCTGCCCGACTTCTTCGCCTTCGACCGGTCGCCGCAGGTTCGGCACCTGATCGCCTTGCTCGACGAGTCGCCCAGTCTGGGAGTCGTGGTGGTTTCCCAAGACCGGGCCCGGGCCTTCACCTGGCGCACCGACGTCTGGCAGGAGACGGCTGCCAGCTCGCTCCGGGAGATGGAAGAGCCGGCGGAGTCCACGGCGGGGACGGCCGGTCAGAACAGGTCCACCGTGCCGGCGAATCGCTCGCCCGATCGAACGCGGCGGTGGCTGACCCAGGTCTCGGCCTGGACCGGCGAACTCTGTGCCACCTCCGGTTGGGAACGGCTGCTCCTGGTCGGCCCCACCTCCGCCAGCGACCTCGTGGTGGGGACGTTGCCGGACACCTGCCGGAGGATCCTGATCGGATCGGTGGACCGCAACCTGGTCAACTCCCCGGCGAGTGAGATCCGCGAACTGGCCGCGCAGGAACTCCACTCCTGGAAGCGGCGGGAAGAACTGGCGCAGGTGGAGAGACTCCTCGATGCCGCCCATAGCGGCGGTCGCGCGAGCGTGGGGATAGAGCCGTGCCTGGCCAGCCTGCAGGAGGGAAAGGTCGACAGGCTCTACGTGGTGGGGGATCTCCATGCCTCCGGTTACCGGGACCGGAGCGGGCGCATCTACCTGCGCCGTCCGTTGTCGGGCGACGGGATCGTCGAGGAGCCGCGACTGGTGGAACGGATGGTGACGCTTGCGCTCGGTCAAGGGGCGCAGGTCATTCCGCTGGAAGGCGAATCGGCACGCCGTTTGAATCTGATGGGCGGAATGGGAGCGCACCTGCGCTGGAAGAACGGCAGCCCGCCCAGTCTCCGCTCGTAGGTTTTCAAGCCCGCCCGTGGCTCGCGCTCTGCCGTGGCGGACCGGTCAGGAAGAAGCCCCCAAGACCGGCGTGGCCGCCGTCTCGGGGGCTGATGCATACCAGCGAAGTACGAAGTCGCCAAGCGACGCCGTCACGAACCCGTCCTCCGCCGGAGCGGGGGTGGTGGATCGTGCTCGTCGTCAGACTACTTGTACATGTTCTTGAGCTGGCCCCAGGTCGTCTCCTCGGTCGGGTTCGGACCCTCATCGACCGTCGCGCAGACGTTGTCGATGGAGGTGTTGCCCTCGACGCTGCTCGGGCCGATCCAGAAGCGGCCCAGACCATTGGCAAAGTCAGTGCCGTAGACCAGACCAGGGCACGGAGGGAAGGTGCCGTTGCTGACGACGGTGGTCTCGTAAACCAGGGCATCGCCCAAGTCGTAGAAGCGGATGAGGCCACCCACGAAGGAGACGATCTCCAACTCGAAGTGGCTGACGGTGGCGCCGAAAGTGGAATCGAAGATGATGTTGGAAGTGCTGCGGTCGTCGTCGGTGTCGCAAATCCACAGACCGCAGGGATTGTTCCCGCGGTTGTTCTCGTCACCGCCGTTCGGACAAGTGTAGACGTTCATCATGTTCGAGTTCTGGGCCAGCCAGCGATCGCGCCAACCGATGAGCGGATCGTCAAAGCCCTCGCAGAGGACTTCCGCGGAGGCGTTGCCGGCGAAGAGCACGAACAGAGCAAGCAAGAGCAGTTTCTTCATGCCTTACCCCTTCCAAAGGAAATGGCGTAGCGACCTGACTTGCGCATCAGGACGAGATTGATTCTACCAGACGGTGTGCCCGAGGTCCATTCGAGACAACATCTCATGGGACTTCCGTGGTTCCTTCGTTTGACCCCCGCCCGGCGAGCCCGGTGGGCGCTCAGTGGCGTATTGACTTCCCGGAGAAAATACTTTACAAAGTTGTATTGGTTATCGAATCATCGATCGCGGCATCGAATCTCGGTGAGAGCCGGCCCCAGCCGGACAGCGGTCGGCAAGCATCGGCGCAGCGGGGGAGAAGGCGCAGCCATCTACGATCCTTCGGAGGCCTTGCGACACATGAAGATATCGGCACAAGAGGAATACGGCCTTCGTTGCGCTCTCCAGCTGGCGCGCATTGGCCCGGAGGAATCTCTCACGATCCCTGAGATAGCTGAGAGAGAGGGTCTCTCCGTTCCCTATGTTGCCAAGATCCTCGCCCAGCTCCGCCAGGCAGAAGTGGTGGTGAGCGTGCGTGGGCGAACCGGCGGCTATAGCCTGGCCCGTCCGGCCGATCGGCTGCCGGTCTCCGCGGTTCTGCGAGCGATGGGCTTCCAGCCTTGGGACGAAGCGGGCTGCAACCGCTTTCCGGGGCCAGCCGGGGTCTGCATCCACTCCTCCGTATGCGCCATCCGAACCCTCTGGTGCGCGCTCGACAACATGGTGGAACGCTTCCTGGAGAAGACGACCCTGGAGGACCTCCTGCGCGGCCGGGTCGACGACGGAACACAGGCCGAAGCAGGGCGGACGGCGCTCGCCGCTCTTGAAAGCTGACAAGCAGGAATCGAGGACACGAGGACCTGACATCCGGAAAGGACCGACATGGGCAACACCGATTCGACAGGCTCGACGGGCTCGAATGGCTCGACGGGCACGGCAGGTAGGACGGGTACGGCGGGTTCATCGGGTCGCAAACCGGTGGCGACCGACGTCCTCTTCGCCTGCGAGGACCTCCGCGTGGCGGTCGAGGGCAAGGAGATCGTCAAGGGTGTGACCCTGACGATCCGGCGAGGGGAGAAGGTCGCCCTCATGGGGCCCAACGGCTCGGGGAAGAGCTCGCTGGCCAATGCCATCATGGGCCATCCCGCGTATGAGATCGTTTCGGGGCGGGTGCTGTTGGAGGGCGAGGACATCACCGCGCTGCCGCCCGACGAGAAGGCGCGGCGAGGCCTGTTCCTGGCGTTCCAATACCCCGTGGCCATCCCCGGGGTATCCGTGGCCAACTTTCTCCGGTCGGCGGTGAACGCCCGCCGCGGCAAGGAAGTGCCGATCCGGGAGTTCCGCCTCGAGCTGGTGGACGCGATGAAGTGGCTGGAGGTCGATTCCAGCTTTGCCGGGCGGTATCTCAACGACGGGTTCTCCGGCGGCGAAAAGAAGCGGGTCGAGATCCTGCAGATGGCCATGCTCAAGCCGGTGGTGGCCCTGCTCGACGAAACCGATTCGGGACTCGACATTGACGCCCTGAAGACGGTGGCCGAGGGGGTGAACCGCGTGACCGGCGCCGACACCGGCGCGCTGGTCGTCACCCACTACCAGCGACTCCTGAACTACATCAAGCCGGACAAGGTCCACGTCCTCATGGAAGGCCGGATCGTCAAGAGCGGCGGACCGGAACTGGCGCTGGCCCTCGAGGAGCGCGGCTACGACTGGATCGAGCGCGAGCTGGTGGCCAAGTGAAAGGGCGAGCTGGCCAGGTGAACGAGCGAGCTGGTGACGAAGTGAGCACGAGGAGAGGAGCGAACTGATGTCCAACCCCGCGAAAACCGAGGCGCCGAAGCCGGACCGGCGCGACCTGAACATCCGTGACGACTACGCCACGCAGTGGGGCTTCCGCGACCCGGAGCAGTACTTCCACAAGGGCGCGAAGGGGATCAACCACGAAGTCGTGGAGATGATATCGAGGATGAAGAAGGAGCCCGACTGGATGCGGCTCCTCCGGCACGAGGCGCTGGATGTCTTCCTGGCCAAACCGATGCCGACGTGGGGCAACACCGAACTGCTCGGCAGCATCGACTTCGACGACATTTACTACTACATCCGGCCGGTCGAGGAGCGGGGGACGAGCTGGGACGATGTCCCCGAGTACATCAAGAAGACCTTCGACCGCCTGGGGATTCCCGAAGCCGAGCGCAAGTTCCTGGGCGGCGTCTCCGCCCAGTACGAGTCCGAGGTGGTCTACCACTCCATCCGGGAGGACCTGACCAAGCTGGGGGTCATCTTCCTGGACATGGACTCCGGGCTGCGGGAGTACCCGGAGATCGTCCGCCGGCACTTCGGCACGGTGATTCCGTCGACGGACAACAAGTTCGCCGCGCTGAACACGGCGGTCTGGTCAGGCGGATCGTTCATCTATGTGCCGCCGGGCGTGAAGGTCGAGATTCCGCTCCAGGCCTACTTCCGCATCAACGCCGAGAACATGGGCCAGTTCGAGCGGACGCTCATCATCGCCGACAAGGGCTCACGCGTGCACTACATCGAGGGTTGCACGGCGCCGATCTACTCGACCAACTCCCTGCACTCGGCGGTGGTGGAGCTGATCGCGATGGACGAGGCCTACATCCGCTACACCACGATCCAGAACTGGGCCAACAACATCTTCAACCTCGTGACCAAGCGGGCCGTGGCGCAGCGGGGAGCGACCGTCGAGTGGGTCGACGGCAACATCGGATCCAAGCTGACCATGAAGTTCCCCTGCATCTACCTCACGGGCGAAGGAGCCAAGGGAGAGATCCTCTCGGTGGCCTTCGCCGGATCCGGACAGCACCAGGATGCCGGCGCCAAGGTCATCCACGCGGCCCCCCACACGACCTCGACGATCACCAGCAAGTCGATCTCCAAGGACGGCGGCCGCGCCTCCTATCGCGGGCTGGTCAAGGCGCATCCCAACGCGCGGGGCTGCAAGGTCAACGTCCAGTGCGACGCCCTCATCATCGGCGAGCAGGCGCGCTCGGACACCTATCCGACGATGGAGATCGATCAGGAGAACGTCCAGGTCGAGCACGAGGCCCGGGTCAGCAAGGTGGGAGATGAGCAGCTCTTCTACCTGATGAGCCGTGGGATCACGGCGGAACAGGCCAGGCTGCTGATCGTCAACGGGTTCATCGAGCCGTTCACCAAGGAGCTGCCGATGGAGTACGCGGTCGAGCTGAACCGGCTGATCGCGATGGAGATGGAAGGGAGCGTAGGGTGAGCACGGAGATCGTGGCCGCAGCCGGACAGGCCGATCAGCAGGGGACGCAAAGCGTCGAGCTCATTTCACGCGCGCTGGCGGAACCCCCGTGGCTTCTGCAGTGGCGCCGCCGCGCCTTCGAGACCTTCCAGGCCACGGCCCTGCCCCATCGGGCGACCCACCTCTGGCGCTACACCGATCCGGCGACGTTTGAGCCGACGCCGGAGCTGTGGGCGCAGGTGACCTCCGCCGGCTCCGGACCGGGCGGCAGGGAAACGGACAAGTCGGCCTCCGGGAGCCCAGCCTCCGCCGGGCCGGCCTCGGGGAGATCGCAGGCGGAGAGGCCGGAGGCAGGCGGAGGGGACTCGCGGGGCGTCCAGCCTGTCCTGCCGGATGTCCTGCCGGAGTCGGCCCGAGCGGCCGGGCTCGTCCTGACCAGCATCGCGGAAGCCGCGCGGGAACACCCCGAGTTGCTGCGGCGGGTCCTGGGACACGCGGTGGGACCGGAGTTCGGCCGGTACGAGGCTCTCAACGCGGCGCTCTTTCAGGACGGGCTCTTCCTCTATGTGCCGCGCAATGCCCAGGTGGAAACTCCGGTTCATCTGCTCCGTGGTCCCGGAGGGTCCGTCCCCGCGGGCTCGGCTCCGCTTCCCGGCCGGGGCGCCGCGCTGGCGCGCCTGGCGGTGCTGGTGGAGGAGGGCGCTTCGCTGACCCTGATCGATGAGTGTTCGGGAGATTTCGAAGGGGGGCGGGGAACGCTTTACGGGGTGACCGAGACGGTGCTCGGCGCCGAGGCCAGGGTGAACCACGCCTTCATCCAGGACCTCGGGGAGCGGGTGCGGTCGCACATCACCCAGCGAGCCGTTCTCGATCGTGGCGCCGTGTACCGTCCGGTGCTGGTTTCCTTCGGCGGGGGCTTGTCCAAGGTGGATGCCGGAGCCGTCCTGCAAGGACCCGGAGCGGAGAGCGAACTCACCGGTTTCGTCTCCGGCGCCGGCCGCCAGCGCTTCGACCATCACACGGTCCACCACCATGTCGGACCGCGGACACGCAGCAACCTGGATTTCAAGACGGTGCTCGCCGGACGGGCCCGTTCGGCCTACACCGGACTGATCCGCATCGAGCCGCCGGCCAGTTTCACCGAGGCATACCAGGAGAACCGCAACCTGCTGCTCTCCGAACATTGCCGGGCCGAGTCCATTCCGGAACTGGAGATCATGACCGAGGAGGTGCAGTGCAAGCACGGGGCGACGATCGGGCCGCTCGACCCGGCTCATCTCTTCTATCTGCAAAGCCGCTCCATCCCCCGGCCTGAAGCGGTCAGCATGATCGTGGAGGGGCACTTCGAGTCGGCCCTTCTGCGGCTGCCCGAGGCATTGCAGGAGAGACTTCGAAAGCTGTTGCGCGACCGGCTACGGTCCATCTGAGCGCGCGGCTCCCTCAGAGCGTGAGCGGCATCGCTCATGCCGGGGTGCCGCGAAGCTCCTTCGGCGGTGGCGCCCGACCTGAGCAAGGGGACATTCATGAACAAGCAATTCTTGGTGGTGGCCCGGGAGGAAGAGATTCCGGAGGGTGAGGCCCGCGTCTTTGATGCCGGAGAAGAACGGGTGGTGATCTGCAAGGTCGGCGGGAAGCTCTATGCCGTGGCCGACCTCTGCACGCACGACGACGGCCCGCTCGGCGAAGGTTACCTGGACGGGCACGAGATCGAATGCCCGCGCCACGGAGCCCGCTTCGACGTGAGATCGGGCGAGGTCCGGCGGATGCCGGCGGCGGCGCCGATCGCGACGTTCCCCCTGAAGGTGGAAGACGGCCAGGTCCTGGTGGAGGTCGAGGTTTGAAACCGTCCCAGACCGCATCGGCCGGCACGAAGGCCGCTCGCGCGGTGGCCGGCCAACCTCCGTCCCCAGCCGCTGGCGCGGCGGCCGGCCAACCTCCGTCCCCAGCTGCTCCGGGCGACCCCGCACCCTCCCGCCCCGAGGCGGCCGGCACTGCGGGCGCGGCGCCGGCGGTTGAGGCGATCAACCTCGCGGCCATCCGGAAGGACTTCCCCATCCTATCCCGCAAGGTGCACGGGCGGCGCCTGGTCTATCTCGACAGCGCGGCCACCTCGCACAAGCCGCTCGTCGTCCTGGAACGGCAGGCCCACTTCTACCGCCAGTCCAACTCCAACATCCATCGCGGCATCCACCGTCTGGCCGAGGAGGCGACCTGGCTCTACGAGGCGGTGCGCGAGCAGGCGGCGCGATTCATCGGCGCGCCCGAGCCGCGGTCGGTCGTCTTCACCCGGGGAACCACCGAGGCGATCAACCTCCTCGCCTACACCTGGGGGGACGACCTGCGGGAGGGCGACGAGATCCTCCTCACCGAGATGGAGCACCACAGCAATCTGGTGCCGTGGTTCCTCGCGGCCAAACGCCGGGGTGCGGTTGTCCGGCACATTCCGGTGGATGAGGAAGGCCTTCTGGATCTATCCCGGCTGGGCGAGTTGATCCACGCGCGCACGAAGATCGTCGCCTTGACCCATGTCTCCAATGTGCTGGGCACGATCAATCCGGTGAAGGCCATTGTTGAGGCAGCCCGGACGGTGGGCGCCCGGGTGGCCGTCGACGGCGCCCAGAGCGCGCCGCATCTGCCGATCCGCGTCTCCGAGTTGGGATGCGATGCCTTCGCCTTCTCCGCCCACAAGATGCTGGGGCCGACCGGGGTCGGGATCCTGTGGGTGCGGCCCGAGATCCTGGAGCGGATGGAGCCGTTCCAGGGGGGTGGCGAGATGATCCGCGAAGTCCGGCTGGACGGCGCGACCTGGTCGGACATCCCGCACCGGTTCGAGGCCGGGACGCCCAACATCGCCGGCGTGGTCAGCTTCGGTCCCGCCATGGAGTATCTGGAACGGGTGGGGTTCGATGCCCTGCGCGCCCACGACGTCGACCTGTTGGCCTACACGATGGAACGCTTGACCGCGCTCGGGCGCATTCGCATCCTGGGCCCTCGTGATCCGCAGGCGCGCTCCGGGTCGGTGGCTTTCACCGACGAGGAGATCCATCCGCACGATTTGAGCACGGTGCTGGACCAGTGCGGCGTGGCCATCCGGGCGGGACACCACTGCGCCCAGCCGCTCCATCGCCGGTACGGGATCCCGGCGTCGGCGCGGGCCAGCTTCTACCTGTACAATGGCCGCGATGACATCGACGCCCTGGTCGAGGCCATCCTGGAAGCGAGGAAGTACTTTGGCTGACGAGATTCCGGGCCTGCCGGACCGGTCCATGCCCAAGCTCGACGATCTCTACCGGGAGGTCGTCCTCGACCATTACCGCCGGCCGCGCGGGCGGGCGGCGGTCGATCGTGCCGACATCAGCACCGAGGGCTTCAACCCGACCTGCGGCGACCAGGTGCACGTGGCGGTCCGGCTCGACGGCGACCGGCTGGAGGCCGTACAGGTGGACTCGCGCGGCTGTTCGATCAGCGTCGCGTCCGGGTCGATGATGGCCGAGCTGCTGCGGGGCAAGACGCGCGAGGAGGCGGCGCGCCTGACGGCCGCCTTCAAGGACCTGATGCACGGCCGGGCGGGCGAATCCCCCGTGGACCTGGGAGACCTCGAAGCGTTGGAGGGAGTGAGCCGCTTTCCCGTGCGCATCAAGTGCGCCCTGCTGCCGTGGACAACCCTGGAGGGCGCCCTGGAGGATCGGAATCATGCCTGAAGTGCAAGACGTGATGCAGGCCCTGAAGGCGGTGACGGACCCGGAGATCGGCCTCGACGTGGTCGAGCTGGGGTTGGTCTATGGGGTCGACATCGAGGAGGAGGGGCGCAAAGTCCAGGTTCAGATGACCCTGACCAGCCCGATGTGCCCCTACGGTCCGGAGTTGGTCTCGGCTGCGAACGTGGCGGTCGCGCAGCTGCCCGGCGTGGAGGACGTGAAGGTGAACCTGGTGTGGACCCCCCGTTGGGACCCGCGTGAACACGCCACGGAGGACGCGAAGGCCTACCTCGGCATCTGGTAGGCGCGGGGACTCCGCGGGGACTCGGTGAACTTGGCACCGCGCTCACGATAGGCTATCCTGCGGCCGATGATTTCACCCGGCGGCGCCCCGGCGCGGAGGGGCATCGTCATGCATGGACTTGGCTGGTTGTGAGTCGGGAACTGGAACCGGGATAAGGGGGACAACCATGAAGACCTGGGTCGTCGCTTTGTCGTGTGTGGCCTTGCTGTTTGCCTCGGTGACGGGCTGCAGCTGGAGCAACAAGATGAAGGGCGGGACCGCCGGCGCGGTTGCGGGAGGAGCGGTGGGCGCGGCCATCGGCCATGCCGCCGGAAACACGGCTCTGGGCGCCATCCTCGGAGCGGCCGTCGGCGGCACCGCCGGCGCCCTGATCGGCCGCAATATGGACAAGCAGGCCGAGGAGATGCAGGCGGACCTGGCGGGCGCCAAGGTTGAGCGCGTGGGTGAGGGCATCAAGATCACCTTCGACTCCGGAATCCTCTTCGCGATCGACTCGTCAGAACTGCAACCAACGGCGAAAACAAACATCGAGGCATTGTCCCGCGTGCTCAACAAGTACCCGGACACCAACGTCCTGGTGGAAGGGGATACGGATGCCACGGGCAGCGAGGAGCACAACCAGAAGCTCTCGGAACGCCGGGCCCAGGCGGTGGCCGACTACCAGAAGCAGCTCGGTGTGGTTCCGTCAAGGATCACCACGATCGGCCTCGGCGAGACCAATCCGGTGGCCGACAACAACACCGAGGAAGGGCGCCGTCTGAACCGCCGCGTCGAGATCGCGATCTTTGCCAACGAGAAGATGAAGCAGGCAGCGCAGGAAGGGAAGCTGTAGCAGGAAGCTGCGCCGGCGGGCGATGCCGGAAGCGGCCATCCCGCCGACCAGCGGCGCAGGCAGGCCAGCTTCAAGGACCCAAGCAGTAGCGAGTGCACAGGCCGCCCACGGACGAATCCGAGAGGATCCGCCGCGGGCGGACCGCGCCGCTACCTCAGAGGCAGCCAGGCTCGAAGACCGTAACCGGAAGGATCCCATGGCCAGCGACATCGACTTTGCCCGACTGCAGCTCCAGGATGCCCTGGATCTGGCAATCCTGGTGGAGGAAGAGGCGGAGGAGCGCTACCGCGAGTTCGCCACCCAGCTCGAGGAGTTCCAGACAGCTGACGCCGGCGAGTTCTTCCGGTTCATGGCCGCCAACGAAGCCAAACACGGCGCCGCTCTCTCCGAGCGGCGCAAGATGCGTTTCGGGGATGCTCCAGCGCGCGTGCATCGCGGCATGCTATGGGAGGTGGAGGCGCCGAACTACGATCGAATCCGCGCCTTCATCACGCCGCGTCGCGCGCTCGAGGTCGCTCTGGAGTCGGAGCAAAAGGCCTGGGCGTACTTCGATCAGGCGATCCCGCACATCAAGGACCCGGAGGTGAGGCACCTCTTCGAGGAACTCCGCGAAGAGGAGGTTGAACACCAAAGGCTGGTCCGGATCGAGATCGACCAGTGTCCCCCCGACTCCGGACCCGATCCCGAACTGCGGGTCGACGAGCCGCCGGCGCTCTAGCGAACGCCGGCGCACCGCCCGGCCGCCTCGACCCGGCGCTTCGCCTGGACCGTGGACGCGAGCCACGTGCCTCCGCGCCGGTCGAGTGGCGCCGCTTCAGTCGGCGCTCTTCTCTTCGCTGACGCCGACGTGCTCCGCGCCCAGCGACTTGAAGATCTCCTTGGCCCGGTCCCGGTCATCTCCGTTCTCGGTATGGACGGAGATGAGGATCTTGCCCTGCTTCACTTCGCCCTCGAAGAGCCGCGCCTCGTACTCCGGGATTCCCAGCCCGATGAGCGCGCCCGCCAGGCCCCCGACGGTCGCTCCCACTGCGGCGCCGCTCAGGGCGGCCATGATGGGGCCGGCGGCAATGAAAGGGCCGAGGCCGGGGATCGCCAGGGAGCCGATGCCGACCAGCCATCCCAAGGTGCCTCCCAGGATCCCCCCGGTGCCCGCGCCGGCAGCGGCGCCCTCGGGAGCCTTGGTGTGGTGCTCATGGGCGAACTCCCGCGTACCCCACTTGTCCGGGAACAGCACGGAGATGTCATTGTTGGAGAAGCCGGACATCTTCAAATCGTCGACGATCGCCTCGGCCTGCGTCGAAGAGCCAGCCAGACAGAACACCGCTTTAGCCATCGTGTCTTCCTCCACTGTTCGGGCGGAATTCCGCCGTGGTTTCCAGTTGATATACGAGTGATTCCATGGTTTCCAGTCGATCAGAAGTGATTCGAGAATCCCGCGAGGCGGGACGGAGCGATGCCGCCGAGATCGAACCGGCTGGCCCGCCCCGGAGCCAGCCTGCTAGAGTTTCCCCTCTCCTTTGACTTCCAGCTCGTTGGTGACCGAGCTCACGCCCGCCACGGTGCGCGCGGCCGCCTCGATGGCGTCCTTCTCCGAGCTGGAGTCAACCGGCCCCCGCAACGTGACCACCCCGTCGCGGGTGATGATCTTCACGTTCTTGGCGTTGACGGAGAACGTGTCGTGGCTGGTGACGAGGCGGCGGACCTCCTGGGTGATGGCTCGATCCGCTTCCGTCTCTCCCTGGTCGAGGGGCGTGAGCGTGGCGTCGGTCGAGTCGCGCCGGTTGACGCCGGTGTTGTCGACTTCGTGTTCCGAGTGTTCGTCGCCAGCATCGTGGTCATGCCTATCGTTCGTGGCGGAGCTCACCTGCCCGGTGTTGCCACCGGTTCCGACACGATCATGGTCGGTCGTTTCGGACCTGCCTCCACAACCGGCCAGAATCCCCAGCGGCGCGGCCACCAGCAGCGCAACAGCCATCCACCACCACCGGCTCCGCACGCCCGATTGCGAAGCAGCCAGTCTCCCGATCACTCTTGGCCTCCTTTGTCGATGAACGTCTCTTCCCGGAACGGGAGCGCGAGAACCTACACGAGCACGTGCGCGGGCGCCTGTTCCGGATTCCGCATACCGGCGCTCCCCTTGGGATCCGGTGGGATGGTGCGTGCATCATTCATGCCACTGAACCTGGGCGTAGTCGTCCGCAACGAACACACGGGCATGTTTCAGGAGGGCGAGCTGCTCCTGTCGGGAGATGACAGGGAGATCCTCTTGTCGGAGATGATGGATTGCGATAGCGAACGGCGAAACCCTACCGAGGTCGGGCCACTAACCACTAACCCTGCGGGGAAGCCGCACGGGACCTGATCAGAAGCCCTGAGTCAGGTTGAACTGCCACTTCCACCCGCGCTCGGGACCGTTCAGCGCGCGCACGTAGTCGAGTTCGAAGACGACATAGCCGAAGAGCCCGAGTCGAAGAGCCTGGCCGAAGCTGCTCAGGAGGTCTCTATCGCCGCCCAGGAACGAGGCCTCATCGCCGCGGCGCCAGGCCACCCCCGTATCGAAGAAGGTAGCGGCTTCCAGCGGAAGGGGCCCATAGAAACCACGGCCTATTCGCAGGAGGCCGAAGATCGGGTATCGGATCTCCACATTGCCGACCAGCAGCCGCGTGCCGTACAGAGGGTGCGTGCGCTCGTCGTCCTCCGAGTAGTAAGGATCACTGCCAAAGAGGCTCGACCCGTAACCGCGCACCAGTCCGGCCGAGCCGAGAAAGAGCGGCGAGAGGGCGTCGTCCTCGGCGGACCCGCCGTAACGGCCGTAATGGAGGAGCCGTCCCGCCAGGGTCACCGGCCGAAACGGCATGATGTACTCACGGTGCTCCGCCAGAAGATCTACCCAGGTGAGCGTGCCGAAACTGGGAAAGGCGGCTGCGCGGGCCCGCCGCCCCACAATCGGGCTGGTGGCGCCGAGCACCGCGTTATCGTGCACCAACGCCAGCAAACCCGTACCGAGGTTCATGTTCGCGGGATGGGAAAGGCGGTTCGTCTCCTCGTCCAGCAGCTCTCCGGTGCGCGGCGAGTACCGGCGCGTCTCGATCTCATGACTGAAGGAGATGTTGCGATACCCGGCTCCCAGGTCGAGCCGGGTGGCCCGATTGAACGGGTAGGAGACCCGCCCCGAAAGCTCGCGGTCGGTCTCCTTGTACACTTCGTCTTCCTCGATATATACCTCTTGCCCCTCGTGGGTGCCGTAACCGGCGGCGGTGGCGGCGTACACATACGGGATTTGCGAGATCTGCCCGCCCCAATAGAGCCGGTGGCCGATGTTGTAGTAACCGACGAGGGCGGCTACGTCGATGGCGTTGGAGCGCGACTCCACGCCGAGCGAGGTCTGAAGGTTGCGATTGCCGAGCATGTCGGTCCAATAGAGGGTCACCCCCCCTCCGACGGCCGTACCCATCGAACTCGTCGCGATACCGAGGCTGGTCTGCCCGGCTCCCAGAAGCCGGAACGAAGGCCGGTAGTCGGCCAGCGGATAGTCTTCCGTTGCGGGAGGAAGGCCGTAGTCCGCATTGTCCAGCAGATCGGTGAGGGTGCGGCTGATCCGTTCGCCCGGCGGCAACGTGGCGGCCCCGGCCAGGTCGAGGGGAACCGGAGAGGCCTTGACGGAGTCCGGATGAAGTTCCCAGATGGAGTAGTTCCCTTCCCGGAAGTGGCTGTAGACGAGCCGGTCTCCGGACGCTGCCACGGAGATGGCCGGGCTGAGCGGCGTGATGCCGGCTACCCCGGTATAAAAGCTGGTCAGGCGGCGGACGGTACCGGTGCCCCGCTCCAAGCGGTAGATGTTGGGAATGCCCCCATGGTTGCTGATCCAGGAGAGATCGCCCGCGGCGGAGTACTGCGGGTTGGTGTTGTCCGAGGCTTCCAGCGCGGCAATGCGGCTCAAGCGCCGCGTGGAAAGTTCGTAGCTGACGATCTCCAGGTGCCCGTAGTCGAGCCGCTCCAGGTCGGTGGTGAAACGATCCGAAGCGAACACCACGCGCGCCCCGTCGGGCGTGAACGTGGGATGCAGGTCGGAGAAGGGATCGTCCGTAAGCTGCCGGACCACGCCGTCCCGGAGGTCGAGCTGGTAGAGGTCGGAGAACCCGCCCCCGATGGCGGAGAAGATGATCGTGCTTCCATCAGGCGACCAGGCGGGGTTGAGCGCCTCGGTCAGCTCTGGCAGAGGAAACTCCCGCGCCCGGCTTCCGTTCTCGACATTGAGGACTTGCAGGGCCGGCCGGCCCTGCTCGACCACCGGGATGACCACCTGCCGCCCGTCCGGGCTCCAGCTTCCAGCCGAGCGGATGAACTCCAGGCTCTGGAGATGCGGATCGAGCGCGGTGCTGAAGAGGTTGCGCTCCACCTCGCCGGTTTCCGCGTTGGCCAGGAAGAGATCGATGGAGAAGAGGTCGCGCGAGGAGAAGAAGATGAACCGCCGGCCGTCCGGGCTCAGGACGGGCGAGACATTGAGCTCGGACTCCCCGCGCCGGGCGGGAACCAGCTCCCGTCCGTACCGGTCGGGTCCGTCGGTCTGCGAACGGATCGAGCCGTACTGGCTGTGCAGCGCGGCGTGCCAGGCGCGGGAGACCGAGTCGGAGGAGACCCCGAGCACCGTGTCCATGGCGGCCTTGAGTTCCCCGCTGCGGGAGGCGGAGCGGAAGAGCTCGACGACGGTTCGATCGCCCCATCGCCCGCCGATGTAGGACATGACGGAGTGGCCGTACCGGTAGGGAAAGTACTCCGGGTCATCCAGGTCGGAAAGGGACGGCAGTTCGCGTTCCAGGGCGTCGCGCATCCACATGGCCGTGTTGGGATCGGTCGGACCGATCGCGAAGTACTCGGCCATCCCCTCGATGAACCACAAGGGCAGGCTCTCCATCCCGGAACGTTTCCAGGCGCCGGCCCCTCCTGACATGTCGTACTGGAAGGCGTGCACCAGCTCATGGCCGATCACGTGGTCTGTCTCCGAGAGCGGTCCGGCCAGCGGAAGCGTGATCCGGCGGAAGGCGCGCTCCGTCACGCCGCCGGTTCCGGTGCCGATCCCGTGGACGACGTTGGTCTGCTCGAAATGCGGGAAGCCGGCATAGAGGATCAGGGGTTGGGTCCCGTCCAGGCTGTCCAGGAACGACGAGAGACGCGCATACCAGCGCTCGGACATACGGGCGGCCAGCTGGGCGGCGGTTCTTCCCTCGTTGTAGAAGTACACCGCGAAGTTCGGCGTGTGCAGGATCTGGAAGTCGAACTGCTCGTACTGGATCTTGTTCTGGCCGAATTCCTGGGCGTTGGCCGTGCCCCCGCCGAGCGGAGAGGCGAGGCGCGACCGGCCTGGATCCGACGGGCCGAGGTGCAGTGGGCCGAGGAATAGAAGCGCCAGCGACAGGAAGGCGACGGGGAGCAGGGAGTCGCGAACCGCCCGGATCGGCGAGATCCTGACGGGAAGCAACGCGACCATCGACCCGTGGAGGGCACGACGTCGGAGGAGGATCGCCGACCTGCGGACAAGCGCGGGCGACGCTCCGGGCCATCCGCGCTTCCTCGATTGGTGAGCGACGGTTGTTCGCAACGGAAGCTCCTTGGCAATCCTGGCGGTCGGTTGCCGCGACCCCAGCACGGCTGCCTGGTTCCAATCAAGCGCCATGCCACGGGCGGGCCCTGGGGGTTCCGCGATGACCGCCCCGGGAAAGACGCTGGATTCAACACAACCCGCCGCGGGCTACGCGACGGCTAGCGGTTCTTCCTCTCCATCGCTCTGCGCAGTGCCTCGGCCATCGCCGTGTTGCCACCTGCGGAAGCGCTGTTCTCGACCTGGAAGCTCCGGAACTCGGCCTCCTGCGCCCGCGACTGCGCGCGCGTGATGCTGCATCGGATCCGGCCGTCGTTGCCCACCTCGGTGATCTCGACCTTGAGGGGATCGCCGACCCGGAAGCGGCGCGTCAGGTCGGTTCCGGAACGTTCACCGGTCTCTTCGTGAGGTACGAGGCCGCGCGCGCGGTGGCCATACGCGGGGAGGTCCACGAATACGCCGTAGTTCTTCACCGACGCCACCCAGCCATCGGCGATATCGCCCGCCTTGGGCGGAGCCGCGGGCGAACTGCCCGTCAGACCGGTCCCTCGACGAGCGCCATCTTCGGCGGAGCCACCTCCGGCGTCCCCCGCGGCCTGTTCCACGGAGAGCACGTCGCGGATCGAGAGGGAGATCCGGCGCTTCTCCGGATCCACGCTGTTCACCTTCACCTCGACGACCTGGCCGACGCTGAGGGCGTCGCGCGGGTGCTTGACCGGCTTGAGGTCGATTTCGCTGACATGGACCAGGCCGTCGATGCCGGGGGCGAGGTTGACGAACGCGCCGAAATCGGCCAGGCGGGCGACGGTGCCGGTCGTGCGCTTTCCCTCCCAGAACTGCTCGGCGACTTCAGCCCAGGGGTCGGGTTGCGCGGCCTTGATGGAGAGAGAGATGCGGGGGCGGCCTCCTTCCCTCTGGGCTACATCCAGGACGCGGACACGTACACTCTGCCCCACCTTGAGGACATCGCCCGGGTGTTCGGTGCGCTCATGGCGGATCTCCGATACGTGGACCAGGCCGTCGACTCCGCCCAGGTCCACGAACGCGCCGAAGGGCTCGATCCGCGCGACCGAGCCGTCGATTTCGAGCCCAGCCCGAAGGCCGGCCAGCAGTTCCCTGGCACGGTCCTCCTCTTGCCGGCGCAGCAGCGCGCGGCGCGAGACGACCACGCGCTTGCCGCCCTCGCCGATCTCGGTCACGAGGAATTCGAGAGACCGGTTCAGGTGGACCGACGGATCAGGACAGAAGCCCGCCTCGATCTGGGAAACCGGACAGAACGCTCGTATACCCGCCAGGTCGACCTCCAGCCCGCCGCTGTTCACGCCGGTCACCTGTCCGGTGATCGGCATGCCGGTGCGCCGCGCCTCCTGCACCTGGGAGAGGGCGAGGCTCGGTTCAGCCCGCATGGATGGGGCGAGGAGCACCTGGTCTTCGTTGGCCACCACGAACAGATCCACCTCGTCGCCGGTCTGGTAGGTCATCTCGCCGGCATGGTTGCGGAGGAGGGCGGTTTCGATGGCGCCCTCACTGCGCCCCCCGAAGTCCACAAAGCTGGTGTCCTCGCCGAGGATGACGATCTTCCCCCGAACCTTGCTGCCGACCTCGGGTGTGCCGGCGCCGCGCGTCTTCTCGAAAGCCGCCAGCATCCGCGCGAACTCCTGGGAAGGACCCTCCTCGTCCTGATCTACCGGCCGGCGCCCTTCCGGGGCCGCCTGCGGTCGGTCCTTCTTTTCCAGCGGTTCTGGCCGATCAGCGTTCATGTTGGTCTCCCTGCTTCGTAGGGGGTTCCTCGAGCGTCAGCCAGGCTGCGGCGCAATCGCCCTTGCCCGCGACGGCTCGAGCCTCGGTGTCGTCGCTCGCCGATGTCGTTCTCCCACTCCCTTTCCGCCGGTCCCGCGGGCGCCGGCGGCGTTTCGCCGGAGGTCAGTCGACGGAATCGAACTCCGAGAGTCGCCGGATCGAGGTGATCTCCGACCGGGAGATCTGGATGCGATCGTGGTTGACGAAGATGCCAACCCGCGCGGCCTTCTCCAGGATCGCCTCCTTGGTTTCGCCCGCGGCCAGATCCCGGACTTCCGCGTGGTTGAGGACCAGGCGGTTGTCGTCCTCGAAATCGTAACGGCCCATGTAGATGCGCGGGCCGGCCGTGTCGACGACGACCGTCAGCCCATGAAGAGGTAGATCGCACTTGCCGGCCATCCAGATACTCCTTTGAAGTGAAGGTTCTGCGGTGACCTGCGATTCTATCAGCAAAGGCCGCGCTCACCCACTCCGGGCCAGGAAATGCGTGACCGGCTTGCAGGCCCGGTCTACAATCCAAGCCGATCGGAAGAGGATGTTCTTCTCACCGGGCGGCAAGAGACTAGCAGAACCCAAGCCAGGGGCAAAGGCACGCGGATGGTCAACGACGGGATCTCCCGGGAAGCTACGGTGTCCCGGGCCTCGGAGCGGGATCGTATCCTGGCCGCCGTTGGTTGGGAGACCGATCCCCGCCGGTGCCGCGTGGTTCGGGATCTCCTGTGGAGCCAGATCCGCCGCGTCTACTTCCACAGCTACGCGCGAATCGGCCGCCGGGCTCCGTCCATCGAAGTCTCGAAGCGGGTGCTGCTCCGCGCGGCCCGCACGCTGGGTCAAGTTCCCGAGGGAAGCTCCCTGACGGCCTGGATCTACCTCCTGCTCGCGGAGGAGTCCGGGTTGGGCGCCGAGTGTCCGGAAGTCTGGAGACTCCTGGTCGAGGTCGAGGAGGAGACGGATCGCGCGGCCGACCGCGTGCCGGATCGCCCGGGCGCTCGAGCGGCCGGCGCCGGACCGAGAGCTGAAGAGCAGGCTCGCCATCTCGAAACGCATCCCGCTTGTCGCAAGCTCGTGGAAGAGTTCGGGCCGTATCTCCATCCGCCCCAGGATGAGGAAACGTTGACGCGATCGGGGTGGTCGCAAGCGTCCCGTGCCCTGGAGGGTTATCTCCAGGCGCAATTCGCGGACGAACGCACCGATGAGGCCGGCCTCCGCTCCCGCCGCCACCCGCACGTATCCCTGCGATGGAAACCCTCCCGCGCGGTAGCGTTCGCCTTCGCCCTGGCGGCGTTTGTTTTTGCGGTCCTCCTGTTCCGGGCGTGGGGCTCACGCCGCCCAGCCGCTGAGACCACCGCGGTGTCGGAGAACGCTCGCGTCCGGGTCCCCGCCGCCCGGCGGCCGGCGCGGGCCGACCATCACCTGGAACCCATACCGGGCGCCAACCTGCGGGACGAACCTGGACAGATGGTCATCTCGTGGAGTCCGCCTCGCGACATCGACGAGTTCCATGTGCTCGTTTTGTCCCCCAAGCTCGACACCCTCTTTGCGGCGCCGGCCATGAGCCGGACCGGCACGCGGATCGGTCATGAGGAGGTGTCGGGCGCGAGCTCGGGAATGTCGCTTCTCTACCAGGTGGACGGCGCGCGCGACGGCAAGCTGGTCGCCTCCACCGGCCCTGTGCCGTTCAAACTGCGCTGATCACCCCGGTCGCGTGCCGTTCACGCGGCACTGACCGCCCCCGGCCGTCACTCGGCCCTGGTCCCGGTGCCCCAGGCGTGAACCACGACGGATCTCGTGTGGGGGCGGCGTCGATGCTCGAAGAGGTAGATCCCCTGCCAGGTGCCGAGACCGAGCCGGCCGTCGATGATGGGGAGCAGCTCCGAGACCGAGGTCAAGGCGGCCCGGATGTGCGAGGGCATGTCGTCGGGCCCTTCGGCCGTGTGGGTGTAGGCCGGATCGTTCTCGGGCACCTGGCGGTCGAACCATCGCTCCAGGTCACGACGGGCCGAAGGGTCGGCGTTCTCCTGGATCAGGAGGGAGGCCGAGGTGTGCTGCACGAAGACATGACAGGAACCGGTTCGGATCCCGGACTTGCCGACCACCGCGGCGACCTCGTCCGAGATCTCGTGGAGGCCGACGCCCCGGGTAGGAACCCGCAGAATCTGCTGCCGATGGATCACAGCATTCTCCCGGCGCTCCGAGGAACGCAGTCTTCCTTGTGATCCGCCCGGCCGCGATTCGCCCGGAGATTGCTGCTGGATGTCAGGCCGATCCGGCCCGCCCGGAACGACACTCCGGCCGAGTACCCTCTCGGTGAACCCACCCAGGGGACAAACCGGCTGCGCCGGACCGCTTTGGAACCCATCACCCGGATCGCCCTCCAGGGGTGGTGAAATGGAAGAGCATCGCGTATCCTTTAAGGATACATCCCCCGGGCCGGAGCGGCCTGCCGCTCGCACGCGTGTGCCGGGGGCTTCCCCCCCAACTGAACCCAAGAGGACCAGCCAATGACACGGCCCATGATTCCAGCTTCCCTCCGGTTGCTGCTCCTTCTGTCCCTGAGCCTGGCGCCGGCCATGGCGCTCGCGGCGGATCTCAATCCCTGGAGCGACATCGCCCCGGAGGTGATCCCGCCGGTCGGCGAACGACTGATCGAACCGGTGTACTACCGGACGACGGAAGTGGATCTGACGTCCCTGAAGGACCTCCTCGCGACGGCCCCGATGGAGTTCTCGGCCGCGGCCGCGAGTCCGGCGGTTCTGGTTCTGCCGCTTCCCGACGGCACCAACGGGAGGTTCGCTCTCGTCGAGTCGCCGGTCATGGCCGCGGAGCTGCAGGCCAGGTATCCGGAGATCCGTACGTACTCCGGACATGGCCTGGATGACACGTCCGCCCGCACCCGAGTGGACCTGACCCCGCACGGCTTCCACGCCATCATCTTCTCCGCCGCCGGAACGATCTACATCGATCCGCTGCAGCGGGGGGATGTCGACCACTACCAGAGCTACTTCAAGCGCGACAATCTGCCCCATCCCAGCGACACGCGCGCGTGCACCATCGTGGACGAGGATGGCATGGGCGAGGAGATCGCCCGCCTGGTCCAGAACATCCAGGGCCGCTCCGGCACGCAACTCCGCACCTACCGTGCCGCCGTCGCGGCGACCGGCGAGTACACGACCTTCCACGGCGGAACCGTTCCGCTGGGACTGGCCGCGGTCGTGACCAGCATGAATCGGGTTACCGGCGTGTACGAGAAAGAGGTCGCGGTGCGGATGGTCCTGGTGGCCAACAACGACGACATCATCTACACGAACGGCGGCACCGACCCCTACACGAACAACAACGGCGGGACGATGCTCGGCCAGAACCAGGCCAACCTGGACGCGGTCATCGGCAACGCCAACTACGACATCGGCCACGTCTTCTCGACCGGCGGCGGCGGCATCGCCGGCCTCGGCGTGGTCTGCCGGACGAGCCAGAAAGCGCGCGGCGTCACCGGGAGCCCGGTGCCCCGCGGCGACAACTTCGACATCGACTACGTGGCCCACGAGATCGGCCACCAATACGGCTCCAACCACAGCTTCAACGGCAACGTCGGCTCCTGCAGCGGCGGCAACCGCAACGCCTCCACGGCCTACGAGCCGGGAAGCGGCTCGACGATCATGGCCTACGCTGGCATCTGCGGCGGCCAGAACCTGCAGCAGCACAGCGACGATTACTTCCTCTGGAAGAGCATCGACGAGATCGTCGCCTACACCACGGTCGGCTCCGGCAACAATTGCCCGACCACGGTGAACACCGGTGTCGTCGAGCCCACGGTCAACCCCGGCGGCGGCGGCTTCACGATTCCTTTGAACACGCCCTTTGCCCTGACCGGGTCGGCCACCACGACCGGCACGGCCACCTACTGCTGGGAAGAGTCGGACCTTGGACCGGCGGGACATCCGAACTCGCCTTCGGGCAATGCCCCGATCTTCCGTTCTTTCGACCCGGTGGCCGGCCCGACGAGGACCTTTCCCAAGCTCACCAACCTCCTCAACAACACACAGACGATCGGGGAGATCCTGCCGTCCTATGCCCGCAACCTGACCTTCCGACTGGTCGTGCGCGACACCCAGGCTGGCGGCGTCGGCGTGAGGCACGAGGGCATCGCTTTCTCGGTCGCCTCGACCGGGCCGTTCCTGGTGACTTCTCCGAACACCGACATCATCTGGCAGGAAGGCAACCAGGAGACCGTGACCTGGGATGTGGGAGGCTCGAACAACGCGCCGGTCAACTGCGCCAACGTTCGCATCCTGCTCTCCACTGATGGCGGCAACACCTGGCCGACGGTGCTGCTCGCCTCGACACCCAACGACGGCTCGCAGGCGGTCACGGTGCCCGGCCCCAACACGACCCAGGCGAGGGTCAAGGTCGAGGCGATCGGCAACGTCTTCTTCGACATCTCCAACGTCAACTTCCGGATCGAGGGCACCTCGGGAATCGCGGATCGAGGCGTGTCGAGCGGGCAGCAGATCGCGCTGCACGCGGGCCGTCCGAATCCCTTCAGCGCCAGCACCGCCATCGGCTTCGATCTGGCGAGCCGCGGAACGGTGTCGGTCCGCATCCACGATCCGGCCGGACGTCTGGTCAAGACCCTGCTGAAGGCCGAGATGAACGCGGGATCGCACCAGGTTCTCTGGGACGGCACCGACGAGTCCGGCAGGCCGGTCGGCACCGGCGTCTACCTCTACCAACTCGACTCCGCGGGCGCGCAGGCGAGCGGTCGCCTGACGCTCGTTCGCTAACCGGCCGGATCAGGTCAAGGCAACCCCAGAGGGCTCGTTCCACGCCCAGCCTCGCGCTGCGGCAGCGTAGGGACGGGCCCTCTGACTATCCCAGGGTTGTCGGGACCGGCCGTCTCTCATTGGAGATGGCTGTTCTCTCTTTGCTATCCGCTCCTTCGCGGCAAGGAGGGGCCCGCGATGGGCCCACGCCTTTGGGCCGGCTGGCCAGGCGACCAGCTGCTGCGCCGGTTGCTTCGGGCGGTCCAGTGCCGCGTTGACCTCCGTGGCCCGCCAGTTGATCTACCAATGCGAGATTGAGACGATGTATGGTGCTGCTGGACGGCAGGTCGTTCCAACTCCATGGTGGGCGCTCGATGACGGGCTTGTTCTTCCGGTATCTCGCATCGGTGGTGGCCTTGGCATTGGTCATCCTGATCCGATGGCTCCTCGACCCAGTCCTGGAGTCAAGCGTCGTGCTGCTCTGCGTTCCTGCGGCTGTGGCCTTTGCGGCGTGGTTCGGGGGTTTTGGGCCGGCGGTCGTTGTCACCGTCGGCGGCTGGCTTGCCAGCGCGTGGTTGTTCATGGAGCCACGAGGGGGCCTGACCGTGGACGAGCCGGCGCGCCTGGTGAGCCTGGTGCTCTATCTTGCCACGTGCGGTGTGATCGTGGCGGCTGCCGTGGTCGTTCGCTCGGTCGCTCGGCGCCAATCGGAGACTCTGCGCATCACGCTGTCCAGCATCGGCGATGCGGTGATCACGACCGATGCCCAGGCGCGGGTGATCTTCCTGAACCCGGTGGCTGAGGAACTTACCGGCTGGAAAACCGTCGAGGCCTCCGGACGTGCCGTGGACACCGTCTTCCGCATTGTGGACGAAGATACCCGGCGACAGCCGGAGAGTCCCGTCGCCCGCGTCCTGCGGCTCGGCCACGTTACGGGGCTGGCTAACCACACCTTGCTGATCGCCAGGGACGGGACCGAACGGCCCATCGATGACAGCGCCGCCCCCGTTCGAGATGCCGATGGCCGGCTCACCGGCGTCGTCCTCGTCTTTCGGGATGTGACGAAGCGCCGTCAAGCGGAGCGGATCCTGCGCCGCAGCGAGTGGGAGCTGACGGACTTCTTTGAAAACGCCCCCATAGCGGTGCGATGGGTAGGAGCCGACGGCACCATCATCCGAGCAAACCAGGCGGAGCTGAAGCTCCTCGGCTACGCCCGGGAGGAGTACGTGGGGCGCCACTTCGGCGACTTTGCCGCGGATGGCGAGGACGCCCGTGAGGTCCTGCGGCGGCTGAACCGGGGCGAGAAGTTGCGGGATCACCCGATCCGGATGCGACGCAAGGATGGCGCCGTCCGCGACGTGGTCATCGACTCCGCCACCTTTGTCGAGGACGAGAAGGTCAGCCACACCTGTTTCTTCAGCCGGGACGTGACGGACCGGCGGCGAGTGCAGCGCGAGCAGGCCATGCTCGCCAACATTGTCGAGACATCCGAAGACGCGATTGTCTCAAAGAACCTCGACGGCATCATCCAGAGCTGGAATGCCGCGGCGGAGAGGGTCTTCGGGTACACGGCGGAGGAAGCGATCGGCCGGCACATCGCGCTCATCATCCCCCCGGAGCGGCGCGAAGAGGAAACGGGCATCATGACCCGGCTCCGCGCCGGCGAGCGGGTCGAGCACTATGAATCGGTCAGGCAACGGAAGGACGGCGTCCGGATTGACGTATCCCTGACAATCTCTCCCTTGCGCAACGAGGTGGGTGTCGTGGAGGGCGCGTCCAAGATCGCGCGCGATGTCACCGGACGCAAACAGACGGAACAGCGGCTGATGGAGGCGGACCGCCGCAAGGATGAGTTCCTGGCGACCCTGGCCCACGAACTGCGCAATCCTCTCGCTCCGATCCGCAACGCGTTGGAGATCATGAAGCGTTCGGAGAGCGAGGTGGAGTTGTCGCTGGCCGCTCGTGGCATGCTGGAACGGCAGCTCGGCCATCTGGTCCGCCTGGTGGATGACCTCCTCGACGTCAGCCGGATCACCCGCGACCGGCTGGAACTGCGGTTGGGCCGGGTCGAGCTCGCCTCCATCGTCCGGCAAGCAGTGGAGGCGGGAGAGCCTTTGATGGACGAGCGGCGGCAGAAGCTCCAGGTGGATCTTCCGTCCGAACCGATCTACCTCCTCGCCGATCCCGTACGGCTGGCGCAGGTCTTCGGCAACCTCCTGAGCAACGCCAGCAAGTACACCGAGCCCGGTGGAGACATCCGGGTGGGGGCCAGCCGGCAGGATGGACAGGTGACCGTGACGGTCACCGATACCGGGATAGGGATCGGGCCGGACAGCCTGGAGCGAGTGTTCGAGATGTTTGCCCAGGTGCATGACTCGATCGAACGCGCACAAGGCGGGCTCGGCATCGGGTTGACCCTGGTAAGGCGCCTCGTGGAGATGCACGGCGGCACGATCCGGGCCTGGAGCGCGGGGCCGGGGAAGGGGAGCGAGTTCACGGTGGTCCTGCCTGAGTTGGTGGACAAGGAGGCTAGCCTCGGGGAGCCGGGGAGAATCCCGGACGAGGCGCCGACGGGATCGTTTCACGATGCGGAGGCGGTGACGCCGCGCCGGGTCCTCGTGGTGGACGACAACCTCGACTCCGCCGGGTCTCTGGCCACCTTGCTGCGGCTCAGCGGTCACGAGACCCACGCCGCGCACGATGGTCTCCAGGCGGTGGAAGCGGCGCGCGAGCTCAGGCCGGACGTGATCCTCCTGGACATCGGCCTGCCCGGGCTCAACGGGTACGAGGTCTGCCGCGCCATCCGAGGACAGGCCTGGGGAAGAGACATCCGAATCGTCGCCCTGACCGGCTGGGGGCAACAGCAGGATCGTCGCCGGTCAGAGGAAGCTGGATTCAACACCCACCTGGTCAAACCGGTCGACCCGATTCTCCTGGCCAGCGTTCTCGCCGGCGACCCCCGGTCCGACCACCCTCCGGGTGGCACGGGGGCGCCGGCCCGCCCTGACAGCGCCGGTGTCGCGGAAGTCGCCGAGTCTCCAAGTGGGACCCACGCCCACCCGGGTCCCGGTCCTGACCCATCGATTGTGTCAGGGTTTCTGTTGCGCGAGAGCGATAACCCGTTGCCCTCAAGCTGATTGCGACTAGAGCAACCCCACGATCGCCCCGCCGTGGCAACCCGCGGCCACGACAGCCCTCGGCGGCATCTCGCAACAGAATTCCTTTCACAGACTGTGCGGTTCGGGAGCGTGCGGTCGTTTCCAGATGTTCGGGCCATCGAACTCCGTCCATCCGCTCCCGAACCGGCCCAGTCCGGGCGGAGATTCCAACGAGGAGGCAAGAGATGTCAGCGATGAGGACTCAGCGATGGGTCTGGGCAGCCGCGTGCTGCCTGGCGGCCTGGATCGGGCCGGCCAGCGCGGAGATTACGCCGGGGACGATCAGCCCGCCACCGAGCGTCCCGACGAGCGAGGGAACCGAGTCCATCCAGCTACCCGCCATCGAGTTCGTGCCGGCTTCCGGGGGCGACGGCGCCCCGACGCCGCTCCGCGCGGCGCCCGTGGTGGACGCCGATGACAAGGGATCGTTCTACACCGATGCCGGTGGGGGCAGGGGACCGGCGCAGCTCACCCCGGGTGAAGAGGCCAAGCTGGCCATGGCGCGTGCCGCCGTGGCGGCGGCTTACGCCGCCGGCCACTTGCCCATGGTCCTGCCGGAAGAACTCGGCCCCGCGCTCAGCGAGGAGGAGATCAACACCGCCAAGCTGCGCTTGCTGAACCAGCCGAGGCCGGTGGATCCGGCTGCCCCGGCCGATCCGGGCCTGGTCGGGCTGGAGAACTTGACGCCGGTCCAGGAGAACGGCCCCGACGCCTTGAACGAAGTGGAACGCGCCAAGCTCGAGGGAAGGGAGATCATCGGTCCTGCCGTCGATCCCACTTCGACGGTGCCGCCGGCCGCCGGGGACGCCTCGCAGCCCGGCCTGGATGCGGACCTCCCCCGCGATCCGCAGGCGACCCAGGAGGTGAAGTAACATGACCAGCCGAATCGCTTCCCTCCGCGGCTCCCTCGCGCTCTGCGCCGGGTTGAGCCTGTTGTTCTTCGCCCCGGGCCGGTCCGAGGCCGCCCTGCCGGGTCCGATGGTGGGCACGTACACGGCCGAGGCGCTGGAACGCGCCCGAGCCGGGTTGCAGGAGCTTCCCCAGGGAAGCGCCCACGCGTGGGAGGACACCGAGAAGATGGCCGAGGACCGGGCCAGCTTCGAGCGGCCTCTTCTCCTCAACAGCACCGATGACGACGCCTGCCACTACGCCCGCGGCACCACGGCCATCATCCACATCTTCGTCAACCACACCGGGGGGACGTGGACCTCGCAGCAGCGGAACGACATGGCCGCGCGGGGACGCACGGCCAAGGACTTCTACACCGACAACGCTCCGGCAGGAGCCAACCTCCGGTTCGACCACGAGGGATCGACCTTCTACTACTACTACGAGACCACCCTCAACCAGAACATCCCCGACAGCGGCATGAGCAGCGCCCTGATGGAGACCGTGGCCGACGCCATCGGCTTCAGCGACAGTGACGCCGACGGCTCCATCATCGACGACTGGTCCCTCTACCTCATGAACTGGGACGGCGGCTTCGACAACGTCATCCTCTGCTTCCACCCCAAGCAGACCGGCCGGGCGTGGGCTTCCTACGGGCACGCCAAGACGGCGCTCTACTCGGACGATACCGGCAACGTCTTCGCCCACGAGTGGGGCCACCTGTTCGGCGCCTGCGACGAATACACCGAGGGGGGCGAGTGCAACGGCGGCATCGACTGCGGCAACTGCCAGAGCACCTACCTGGACGACGTGATCATCAACGGCAACTGCCAGCTCAGCGGCTGCCCGTCGGACGTGTCCTGCGTCATGATCAACAACACGTTCAGCAACATCTGCAACTACACCCTGAACCACTGGGGCTGGTTCGACGAAGACAACGACGGGTATCTCGATTGGACCAGGCGCCGCACCACCGGCAACAACTTCGTTGAGATCTACCTGATCCCCCACAACGGCAACGCCCTGTGGAACAACACGACCGACGGTTATGTCATCGCCCAGCAGTGGAACACCTGGTCAGTAGCCGGCTTGCGCTCGCCGTCCGGCACGGACTACGACCTGCAGCTCTACGGCGACAACAACCACAACTACCAGCTCGCCACCTCCAGCTACGCCGGACAGACGGTCGACTTCGTGGTCAGCGACTACAACCACGATCGCCCCGGGAACGAGCACCTGCAGGTCAGCCTGTACTCGGGCAACGGGAGCAACAACTATCGTCTGAACTGGGAGAGCGGCACCGGCATTCTCTATCCCGACGGCCTTGTCCGCTCGGGAACCTGGGTAGGTTACCAGGTGGTTCGCGCCTGGGACGTGCCGCTCTTCGGGGGCGAGACGGTCACTTTCTCCCTGGACGTGACTTCGGGCTCGACCGACTTCGGCATGGCCCTCTTCCGCAGCTACGGAGACGTCTACCACGTCGGCCGCTCCTATGCCCAGTGGATCCGGGACGCTGCCGGGGCCGGCGGCACGGAAACCTACTCCTATACCGTTCCCGCCGACGACGTCTACGGGTTGATCATCTTCGCCAATAACGCCGCCGACGGGGAGTTCGACATCAAGATCGGGCCGACCCCGTACACGCTCGCCGAGGAGACGCCCTTCAACTCCGGCATCGACCTGCGGCTCTACAACTACGACCCCAACGCCTTCAGCTGGTCCGTGGCCGGCGTCCGTCCGGCCAGCGGAACCAACGCCTCGATCGGGCTCTTTAGCGACCAGAGCTACCTGAACGAGCTGGCTTTCTCCGACGACTACGCGGGCCTGGAGTTCGTGGCGGCGGACTACAACCCCAGCTACAGCACCGACTACCTGCGCGTCATCCGGGAGGCCGGGGACGGCACCCACCGCACCGAGTGGGAGCATGACAACGATCTCCTGGAGGCTCCGTTTGCCGGCAACTGGGTGGCCACCCACGTGGCCAAGGTCTGGGACTGCAACCTGACTGGCGGGCAGCCCTACTTCTTCCGGGAGTACCACACGATCGGCGGCTCCCTGGACACGGGCATCTACCTCTTCGGTTCGGACGACGGCAACCGCTACAAGGGACGCAACGAGTACTCCCAGGCCGCCAACTTCAGGCCGGCGAGCGACGGGGGGGAGTGGTTCTACTACACCCCGCCGCTGACCGACTGGTACGGCTTCATCCAGGTGGTCAACGATGACTCCGGCGGCGCCTACAGCGTCCACATGGGCCCCTACTACGACCTGGCCGAGGACGAGGCGGTCCGGTCGACCAACACGATGAGCTACGCTCGAGCGGACGTGGGCACCTCCTACTGGACGATCTTCGCTTGCCGGCCGTACTTTGCCGACAATGCGACGATCACGCTGTACGGCGACAACGGGTTCAGCACGAACCAGGTGATCGCGACCGACGGGACGAACGCCCGGGTGCCGTTCCTCGTGGGCGATTTCAACCACAACTCCGCCGCGGCCTACTACCCGCGCGTCCAGCGCACCACGGGCAGCCAGGGGTATGACATCGAGTGGGAATCCGGAACGGAGTCCTTCACCTGGTCGGGCACGCCGATCGTCTCCGACCGGGACTTCCCTGTGCACGACGTGGCCGACATCTACGACCTGTACGTTCCGGCCGGCCAGCAGCTGGTGATCCGGGTGTCGGACACCAACGGCCAGGTCGACCCCGGCATCGCGCTCTTCCGCTCCAACGGCGGCGCCTATTGGGCCAATTCCACCGGAGCGGTCGTGAGCTCGGATGCCACGGGCACCGGCGGTTCCGAGGAAGTCACCTATACCTTCCCGGCGTCGGACTGGTACGGCCTGGTCGTCTGGTCGAAGGACGATGTTGACTCCCCCGGCACCTACCGGATCGAGATCTTCGACCCGTCCAGCAGCTCGGTGGACACCGAGATCGCGGCGAGCTTCTCGCTGAGTTCTTCCTCGTCCAATCCGTTCAGCGCATCGGCCACGCTGCAGTACTCCCTGACCCGCCCGGGACGCGCCGACCTTACGATCTTCGACCCGCAGGGACGGCTGGTTCGCTCCCTCGTGTCGGGGGTGGAGCAGGCCGGGCACCACGCGGTGGTCTGGGACGGGCGTGACGAACGGGGCGAGTCGGTGGGTTCGGGCATGTACTTCGCTCGCCTGGTCACTGCGGAAGGCGAGCGGAAGATCAAGATGGTCAGATCGAACTGACCCCACCCCGGCAGTCGTCCGCAAGGCGCAGGCGGTCTACGCCACGGACTGCTGGCGGGTTGGGGCTGACACCAGCCACATGTTTCCAGGGGGCGCGGGCTTGCCCGCGTTTCCTGGGCCGCGGCGGCAGCACCCGGAGGCGGCTCCTTCATCGAAGGAGTCGCTTCTCTTCATGTGCGCCCGGCAGAGACTCCCATGGCGTTGCCGAACCGTGCGATGCTCTGTCCTGTGTCCGCCGGAGTTCCTTCTCCGAGCGCGGGAGAACCTTAGCCCCGGGGAAACAACGAGAATGAACACGCTCGAGCAGACCGAGCAGGCCCGGCTTGGACTGCTGCGGGAGCGGTTCATGGAGGTGGCCCTCCGCCGCGTGCCGGCTGACGTCGCCGAGGACCTGGTCCAGGAGGCGCTCCTGGTAGTCGTCGCCCGCGGGCGCGAGGCCGGGTTCGGTCCTTCGGCAGCGAGTGCCGGGGCGGCCGGGCCCGCGGCGGCGCTGGTGACGGAGGAGGGTCAGGCGTTGCCACCACTGGCCTGGTCGTTCCAGGTGCTGCGCAACGTCATCGGCAACTGGTATCAACGACGGGAGACGCGTGAGCGCTGGATCTCATCCGCGCCCGCTCCCGAAGTCCCCGGGGCCGGCACTCCCCTCGAGGCGCTCGAGGAAAGCGATGCGCTGTCACGCCTGGAACGCGCCCTGCGGCTCCTGGCGGACAACGACCCCGCTTGCGGCCGCTACCTGCGGCGGATCGTGGAGGGCGCCGAGCCGTCCGACATCGCCCGGGAGGAGAGGGTCGACCCCGCGGCATTCTATCGGCGGCTCTATCGCTGCCGAGGGAAGCTGCGCGAGCTGCTGGAACAGGAGGGGGTCTCGGCATGACGGGAGACGACCGGCGAGCAGACTCGGGCGATGGCCGCGGTGGAGAAGCGCCGGGTTCTGGCGACCGCATGGCCGATTACCTGGCCGGGCGGATGACTCCGGCCGAACGGGCATCGTGGGAGCAACAGATCCTGGCGGATCCAGAGCTCAGCCGTGCTCTCTATGAGGACCTGAGCGTCTCGAGGACTCTCCGGGCGGCTGCTCGCGCGCGGAGCGAAACGGAAGCGCGGGCAGGATCGAGACCGTTGGCTGACGCGCCGGCACGGGCAGGACGGAAGCCTCTGCCCGAATCGGCGTCGCTGGCGGGTTCCCGGCAGACCGAGGACCCGCGAGACCCCACCCCGTCCGGCGCCCGATGGAACAGCGAGCCAGAGCCTCCGCGGGCAGCGCGCGAGAAGCGGTTCCGTTGGCGGGCGTTCCTTGGCCTTGGCGTGGCGGTTCCCGCGGCCGCCGCAGTACTGCTGCTCGTCGTCCCGTTCTTGTCGTCCCGGGACTCCGCCCGGCGCGCCCCCGCCTTTCGCGGCGCCGAACCGGCGGTGCGGCTGCTCATCCCGAGCCAGGAAGTCCAATCCAGCCCGTTTCGCTTCGTCTGGACGCGCGACCCTCGTGCATCCCGGTACCGTTTTGAGCTGTACGACGAAGCGTTGCGCCGGATCTACCGCACCGTCACGGCGGATACGGCGCTCGTTCTGGCCGACTCGATCGTCGTCGAGAACGTGCCCATAGGCTCGAGTCCGCGGGCGGTGCCGTCACGGGTCTCGCCGAGCACGCCCCGAGAACGACACTGGCGCGTGTTTCCACTGACCGCGGTGGGACTCGAACTTCCAGCTTCGGCGCCGGCGCCGTTCACGGCCTCTCCCTGATCTGCGCCTCCCGAACGTGGAGGTGTTCGAACAGCCCGCGCCGGACGGGCCCGCGAGAGCGCACCTCGGGGAGACAGCATCACACGCCGTTCGCGGGAGGACGGCCCCGCCCACGGTGTCGGCGCCGGACGGAGTCGCCCAGCACGCCCAGTATGCCGAGCACGACCAGCGCGCCGAGCGCGAGCATCGCAAGCAGCGCGAGCAGCATGGAGGGGAGCCCGCGCGGCCTGCCACCTTTGGCGGACTGGCTCAGGCTCTCCACCGGAAGCTGGCCCGCGCCGCTGATCACGAAGGCCGACCGGTCACGATGCGGCGCGCCCCGACGCGCCATTGCCAGACGCGCGCGGCGCAGGGCCTCATCACGGGCGACCCCGTCGCGCAGGTGACCGTAGAAGTTCTCCATGAACACCGCCGCCGCTCGATCCTCCACCTCCCAGAGGCTCATCACCACCGACCGGGAGCCGGCGATCAGGAAGGAGCGGCCCAGTCCGATCACGCCCTCCCCCGCCATCCGATACCCCCCTCCGGTGCGGCAGCCGCTGAGCGTGACCAGGTCGGCCGACAGCCGCAGGCCCTCGATCCCAGCGGTGGCCAGCCGCCCTTCGTTTCCGGCCAGGAGCAGCGCCGAGCGCTCGGGCGTCCAAGGCGTCACTTCCGCGTGCGTGGCGAAGTGCAGGACGGCTGCGGCCGTCGTTTCCGGGGAACGCGCGCGCTCGGCGGTCGCCGCCGCTCCCACATGGAGCGTGGCGTCCGCGCGCGCGATCCTCCTTGCCTCCTCGCGCGCCCCGCTCAGCCTCGTTCGAGGGGTGCCGGTGGTGTCGGCCAGAAGTGGATCAACGAACACGATCATCCCGCGGCCGGACGCCGGCCGCGTCGCCAGATGTTCGAGAGCCGAAGCGCAGGGGAGATAACACAGCGCGAACTGGTCTCCCAGGGCGAGGTTGCCGGCGGCGTCCCACGGGAGCGTCTCGAAGGGGAAACCGGCCAGCTCTGTCGGCGGCACGATGTAGATGCGCTCGGTTCCCGGCGGAATCCATCCGGCAATCGGCGCCAGGAGCAGCTCGCCCAACCGATGGAGTGGGTCCCGCAACGCCTTGTCGGGCGCTCCGGAAGCCATCAGGTCGATTGCGGTGCGCGCATCGCCCAGTCCCGGCGGCAGCGCTCCGAGGGGGGCCGCGCGCAGTGTGTCGGGCGTGACGAGGAACACCGCCAGGGGATCGACGACCGGGTCCGTGTACTGCAGCAGGACGGCGCGGCCCCGGTGGAGAATTAACTGGAGCGAGGCGAGGAAGGTCGCGTTTTCGCTTCCCAAGGCGCGGCGCAGGGCGGGGGCCTTGCCCGACTCGATCACGGTCCAGGCCTCCTCGATCCTCCCCGAGCCGAGCAGACAACGGCCGAGGGTTGAGTAGAGACCGCCGCCGGAGGCGGAGAGGCCCATCCGGTTGCTCTCGAGCGCCTGCTGGTCGCGAAGCCCCTCGAAACAACGCAGCGCGGCCCGAAGGAGCAGCTCCGCTTCCGCCGGCCGACCGAGCCGGAGCAGGGCCGCTCCCTCGATGTTGCGGAGCTGGCAGACCACCACCTCTTCACCGAGCGCCTCGAACCGGGGAACCAGGGATTGCACCTGCTCCCGGGCTTCGCCGTACCGCTCGAGCCGGAGGAGAATTTCCGCGCGCCGGGAGGCCAGGAGGATCTTCTCGCGCTCCCGGCCGCTTTGCTCCACCGCCGCTGTCGCTTCCTCGAGCGCTTGCAGGGTCGCGGGGATCCGGCCCGCCTCGAAGAGGAGCGCCGCCTTGCGGGAGAGCACCTTCGACAGATCGCCCAGGTCGCCAACCTCCCGAGCCACGGACTCCGCCGTCGCGGCGAAGGCCAGGCCGTCTTCAGCACGACCCAGCTCCAACAGGAGTCCCGCGATCCGGTGGTTGTCGGCCAGGACGCCGCGCGGATCACCCACCCGCTGATTGAGAACGATCGAGGACTCGCTGGCGGCGAAGGCCTCGGGCAGGCGGCCCAGATGCAGGTAGGTGTTGGCCAGGTTTCCCCAAACCCTGGCCTGGGCCGCGAGGTCGCCACGTGCTCGATGCACCGGGAGCAGGTCGGCGAAGAGACGCGTGGCCTCCTCGTAGCGCGCGCCGGCCACGAGCAGGATCCCCAGTTGGTTGCGGATGGCCGCGACCTGCCGGACGTTGCCGTGGCGGTCTGCGATCGGAAGCGCCTGCTCGAGGTCGAGGCGGGCACTGTCATGACGGGCCTGGTTGAAGTGCGCGTGGGCGGAGCGCCGCAGGCGCTCCACCTCGAGGCTGTCGGCCGTGAAGTCCGCCTGGTCACGGCCCGACCCGGCCGCGAGCGGACCGGCACGACCGGGAAGGGCCGGTGTCACCGGAAAGCCCATTGCCAGCAGCACGGCTGTGGTCCACAGCCGGTGGCCTCGCGAGAAAGGAAGCAAACGCGGCATCTCCTCCGGTCCGACCGCCGGGGCGTTCGCGGACCGCGCGCGCCGGGGTGGTCGGGATCGAGGGAGACTACCGCGCGCGGCCACCGTTCCACAACCGGCCGCCGGGGCTCATCGCCGCCGCAGCCAGGTCACGACACGGCCGAAGCGCGCCTGTCGAGCTGGCCGGGCCCAGGCGATTCCTGGCCAGGGCGAGGCCAGGGTGAGGCCAAGGTGAGGCCAGGGCGGGCCAGGCCGGGCCAGGGCGAGGGTAGGCGCGCTAGGGCCGGCCGGTTACCTGCAGCAGAAAGCGGTAATCCGTCGCCATGAAGTCGCCATTGCCCGGGACCCAGAGGGAAGTGCGAACTTCGCAGCGGGTCGCGCTGGAGGAGGAGATCCGGACGTTGACCACGTCGTTGGCGGAATAGGCGATGGCGATCGGAGCGGCTCCGTCCGGAAGGCTGCGCAGATAGGTGACCCGGTACCAGCCCGGTCCCAGGCGAGCGACGCTCGCGATGCCATAGCTGTGCTCCATCGTGCCGGCCCCGTTGATCTGGCCCCAGGCATATACCACGTTGTCCTCATAGACGCCGCCGGCGTCGGGTGTGGCGGAGCTGCCCAGCGCCGTGTCGACGCGGATCCGGTCGGCCTGCATGGTTCCCGCCACTTCGAGCTTGGCGGCCGGGTTGACTGTGCCGATCCCCACGTCGCCGTCGGCCTCCACCTGCAGGCGAACCGCGTTGCCGGTCACCAGGCGGAACGGATGGGCGGAGCTGGTCCCGACGCTCGCGCTGCCGTTCTCGGCCTTGAGCTGGATGCTGCTGCCGCCGGACTTCTCCAGCGTGATGTCCGCGTTGACGTCGACGGTCTCGAGGATGTGCAGCTCCGAGGCCGGGTCGTCGGTGCCGATGCCCACCCGGCTGTCCGGATTCACGCTGAACACGGTACCGTGGGCGGAGTGGTTGAACTGGAGCTTGGACCCGGAGCCGGATGTCCGGCGGCTGATGTCCCAGGCGTCGAACGGGACGGTGCCTTGGATCTCCACCAGGCTGATCCCCGAACCGGTCGTGCCCGCGCTGTTGCTGTACAGGCCCAGGAACGCGTCGGTCGATTCGATCAGCAGATCGGTGTTGATCCCCACGTCCAGGCTGTCGATCCCCAGGCTCTGGGTCTGGATGTGGGCTCGAGTCAGCGGCGAGGTCTCCCCGATGCCGACCCTGCCATCGGCACGATAGATGTCATCGCCGGAGACGGCCCACGTGTCGCCGCCGCCTCCGCTCAAAGCCACGTCGGCCACGGCCGCGCGCAACGCGTACGGGGTGGAGAGAAACTGGCGCCGCGGCGCCAGCGTGCTGCCGTTGACCGCGGTTTCCAGGTAGCGGTCCGGCTGATCGAAGAGATTTCCGGGAAACGGGGTGATCGAACCGAGCACGACATGGAACACCCCATCGTCCACCGCGACGCCGGAGTGGGCTTCGGTCCACAGGGCCGTCCCGCCGGAGGAGGCGGCAAAGATGCGGAACGTCACGTTGACCGGCCCCTGGATCGGGTCGCCGTCGTCGTCCTGGAGCACGGACTGGTACTGGATCAGACCGGGCGTGGCCGCGCGAACCGGCCCGGTGGCGAGCGAGAGAAGACCGAGGGCGATCCAACAGGTGAAACGGCGAACATGCTGCATGACTGGTTCTCCTTGCGGGTATTGCATGGCTGGGTTTGCCAGATGCTCGGGGACTTTTGCCGCGGCCTGCCTGTGTACATTGCGGTTGCCTGGAAACATCCGGCGACGGCGTCGCGCTCACCTCCGTCGCTCTTTCGAGATGAGTCCCTGGATCTGCCGGCCGCTCAGCGGGCGGCGACGAGCTTCACGGTCCTGGTGTGAAGCGAGGTCGTGAGGCGGGCGAAGTAGACACCGTGCGCAATGCCACCGGCGGCGGCACGATCCCACGTCGCCTCATAGAATCCGGGCGCGAGCGCCTCATCGACCAGGAGGCCGGCGCTGCGGCCGGACACATCGAAGATTTCGAGACGCACCGGGGTCGTGGCGCCGGCCGTCCCGGAAATCTGGAAGCGCAGCACGGCTTGCGTCGCGACCGGGTTGGGCAGGACCGGTCCGAGCTCGGTGAGTGCCGGCAGCGCGCCACCCGGGCCGAACCCGGGCACGTCGCTGGTTCCCCTGGTGATCCAGCCCCAAAACCCGGCGATTTCTTCGAAGCCGGTTCCCGCCGCGATTCCTGCCAGCGGGAGACCGGCGCTGAAGCCGGCGCGATAGCCTGCGCCGGTCAACCATCCGCCGGCGCCCGGTATCGCGTCCCGAGCGATCGACACCGCCTGTCCGGTGGAGGAGAACGCACAGAGCGCCGCGATCAGGCCAGCCGTGGCCGACGCGAGCCGCGGCCCCGCGGTGGGTCTTGATCTGACCGATGCGGTGGCGCACGATCCGACCGGCGCTGACCCTCCAGGGGCGCGCCTCCGAGTGACTCTCATCTCAACCTCCCTTGTCCCTGCTCTTGCGCTGATGGTGGTTGCGATCGGGTCATCGACCCGACATCACCCCGCTGTTTGGGGACGGGGAGGGATCTCCCTCGAAAAGCTGCGATCTCTGGCCGAGAGGCCCTTCCGAGTAACTCGCCCGTGACAGGAACCGGCGATCCTTCCCTGGTCAGTCCACCGCGGAACGGCGAGTCCATGAGGCTCTTTTGACCCCGCAGGGAGTCGCCTACCCAGGCACGGTCCAGAAGCCGGGAGGTTCGGACGAGCCGGATCGTGCGGATCAGGTAGATATCAGATAGATGTCACCTCGTCACCGCAGGACGGCCACGCGACTCGAGGACGTGTAACGGTCGGTTCGCATGATGATGGAGTAGACTCCGGCCGGGACCGGCTCCGAGTCGGCTCCGGCAAGATCCCAGGTTGCGCTGTAGTGCCCGGGGCCGGTCCATCCTCCCTCGAGGCGGCGGAGGCGCCGTCCGGCGGCGTCGCAGACCGAGACCTCGAGGACCGCCACCCCGGGTTCGACTTCGTGGGAGATCCGAACGAGGCCGGACGCCGGATTCGGCGCGCACCGGACGACGGGGACCTTGCGTGCGGCCGGCGGATTGGCCCGCGTGGGGAGCGGCGAAGCGCCGATGCCCGCCGGGCACTCGAAACCATGCCGGATCGCGGCCTGGCAGATCTCGCCGTAGTGCGGGGTGCCGTTGCCGAGGTCGCCATCGTCATCGTCCTGCAGGAAGGCCGCCAGGACCTGTTCCGGCATCGTCAGGGGGAGAAAGTGGCGGCGGCTCAGGTGCCAGAGACGCCAGGCGGTCGCCGCCCCATCCTCGGAGCCAAGGCTGGCGATCAGCGCCTCGCGGACGTCCCACCAGAAGCCGGAGATGATGAGACCGCTTTCGAAGGGCTGCCCCGGAACGTAGTCCTCCGGCCACCTCTTCACCTCCCGCAGGTCGCGGAGCCCTCGATCGCAATCGCCGAGGAAGAAGCCCTCCGCGATGATCGGGTCGTTTCCGAGGAAAGCCGCGGCCACGTCCGCCGCGCCCGTGGCGACATCGACCGGGTGGCTGCCATAGATCCACTCCGTGAGCGCGTGCGCGTACTCGTGGTAGATCGCGTCACCGAGTCTGGCGATGTTGGCGCATCCGTTGCCGGCTCGCCCCAGGAGGATGCCGGTGCCATTCCAGCTGGCTCCGCAGGTGAACGGGGCGTTGATCGTGACCGGCATCGGATGGTCGGGGGGCGACCACTGCGGATCGCAGGCCTTGACGGCGTCGTGGATCCGGTTGACGTGCAGGTAGGCGTCGCGCTCCTCATCGGGAGCATGCTCGTCGGTCCAGCGCAACTCCAGTGGAATGCCGGGGGTTGCGATCCCGCTGAGCGTGGGATCGTCTCCGAGCAGGTTGGTGATCTCCACCCAGCGGCCATCCAACCCGGTGGTTACAACGACCGGATCGCTGCCGTCGTACGGAAGGTTGAACTCGCCCTGATCATCCGAGAAGCCCGTCTCTCCTCCGGAAAGGCGGACCTGCGCATGAGGCAGGATCCGGTACTGCTCGCCGTCGCAGTAGCCATGGTCCTCGACGTCCGCCGTGGTTCTCCCGACAATCTCGCCGGCCAGGGCCGGCGGCGCCACGCTCAGCAGCAGCATCTGACCGCAGGTCAAGAGGACGGTTCTCGTCAGGACGGAGCTCGCGAGTCGGTTTCTCCGATGAAACGCACCAAGCCTGGTCCGCGCTCGGAGAGGTTGGACCGGACGCGAGGAATCGACGATCTGCCGGCGAACCTCCTGCCGGGATGAAGCAGACGGCCGCGAGCCGGTTGCGTGCACGGGTCCCGGAGACTCTGCACTCCGAAGGACGTGCGGCATCGTCAGGTGCGTCGTCATGTTGTCTGCCTCCAGTCGGAGCTCCTTGTCCTCTCCTCCGCCGGCAATGTTGGTTGGCGCCGGACGCTGGAAGCAGCGTCCGCCCGTTTCCGGGACCAGCGGCGAGACCGTCCATGGCGCCCGTGGCCTCAGCGCGCGCCTGCCGAAGGCGGTGCAGCCGCCCTGGGCAGCCTGGATGGCTTTCGGCGCCGGACGAGCGCGGGATCAGCCAGGCCGCAGGTGGCAGCAGTGGGTTGACTGGGTGAACCAGATGCTCATGATTCTAGCACGCCCCCTCTTCGCGGGTCGCAGGCATCCCCGCGTCTCGATGCCGCCCGCAACCAGGGCCGGCGCGACCTGGCGCTGGAACAGCGCGGCATGATGATCCGGCTCTCGGCTCCCGCACAGGGAGCCGATGCAGCCGGCGGGCCTGGGAAGAACAGAGGAGGCACAACAGAGATGGATCGCCGAACGCTCGTCGCGGCTCTCGACTACATCCCCGCCTGGCTGGAGTTCCAGATGCGGCTCTCCGAACAGCCGGGCTGCGCCGTCGCGATTGCGCACCGCGGCAGGATCGTGCTCGAACGGGCCTTCGGCCACGCGAACCTGGCGACGGGCGCGGAGCTGACCCCGCGGCATCGGTTCCGGGTCGCCTCGCACTCGAAGTCCTTCACGGCAGCCGGGGTGATGAAGCTGCGGGAACGCGGGCGGGTGCGCTTGGATGATCCAGTCGGCCGCTACCTGTCGGGCCTGCACCGTGGCGTGGGCGAGGTCACGATCGGACAGCTTCTCTCGCATTCCGCCGGAATCGCCCGCGACGGCGCCGATTGTGGTCAATGGGAGGACGAGCGGACCTTCCTGGCCGCCGGCGAGTTGCTGCACGATCTGTCCCAAGGTCCGGCCATCGTTCCCGGAACCCGCTTCAAGTACTCCAACCATGGGTACGGACTGCTTGGCCTCGCCCTCCAGGAGATCACCGGCCAACCCTACGCGGCCTGGATCGATCGCGAGGTCATCCAGCCGGCCGGATTGACTGAGACGAGCCCGGATGTCCCCGGAGCACCGACACGGGCTCGCGCTGCCGGCCGTGGATCATCCCAGTCCGCCGGGCGTGGACGATCCGAGCCCGCCGCCCGTGGACGATCCCGAGCATCCGTTCGCAGCCGTTCCGCGGTTCCCATGGCCAGCGGACACACCAACAAGGTCGTGCTGGGCCGCCGTCTCGTGATCCCCGGAGACAACCCGACCAACGCGCTCGCCCCGGCCACCGGGTTCGTCAGCACCGCGGCGGATCTTGCCAGGTTCTTCAGCCTGCTCCACCCCGAGGCCAAGGGGAGCTTCCTATCGACGGCGAGCCGGTTGGAGATGACACGCCGCCACTGGACCTGCCCGCACTCCTGCGTGGAACGCCACTATGGCTTGGGGATCATCAGCGGCCGGACCGGCGAGTGGGACTGGTTCGGGCACAGCGGCGGGTTCCAGGGGTTCATCACGCGTACGGCGGTGGTGGGCGGAGAACGACTGGCCGTCTCGGTCCTCACCAATGCGGTCGACGGCCCCGCCGCGGCCTGGTTGGATGGGACGCTATCGATCCTTCAGGGCTACGCGCGCCATGGCGCCCCGTCTCGCCGCAACGCGTCCTGGACCGGCCGGTGGTGGACGTTGTGGAGCGCGCTGGACCTGCTCCCCATGAGAGATCGTGTGCTGGTGGCCGTCCCGTCCGTGGCCGCCAACCCGTTGCTCGACGCGCGCGAGATCGAGGTGACGGGGAAAAACACCGGACGCATCGCCCTCGATGGCGGCTTCGGCAGCCATGGCGAGGGGGTTCGCATCGAACGCGATGCTCGCGGCCGGGCCCGTGCGCTCTGGATGGCGGGCTCACGCTTGCTGCCGGAGCGGGAGTTCACCAGGTCGCTCGAGAAGCGGTACGGCACGGGGCGCAGGCGGGCGCGCCGCTGACGTCCGACATCGGCCGGCCAGGCACGAGGGCCGCCGGTCGCAGCCCCTCATAGGCTCCAGCATTCGCTGCAGAGCCGCGACGCGCCCTGCCTTCCTGCTACAATGGCCGGACACGAGCAAGACAAGGAGCTGCGCATGGACCGTCAGAGCCAACCACCGGCCGGCCGCGAACAGGCCGCGCCCGCCGGCGAAGCACGGCCGGGATCCGCCGACCCCGCGACGACTTCCCGTCCCGACGACCGGTACGACTTCCGGGCCATCGAGGCGAAGTGGCAGACGCGCTGGTTGGACGAGCGAACCTTCCGCGCCGAGGATGACTCGCCCCGACCCAAGCACTACGTCCTCGAGATGTTTCCCTACCCCTCCGGCGCCGGCCTGAGCGTCGGCCACGTGAAGAACTACGTCCCGGTGGACGCCTACAGCCGCTTCAAGAGCATGAAGGGATACAACGTCCTGCACCCGATGGGCTGGGACGCCTTCGGCCAGCCGGCTGAGAACGAGGCCATCAAGCGCGGCCGCAATCCACGCGAGATGGTCCCGGAGTACGCGGCCACCTACCGCGCCACGCTTCGCAAGGTGGGGTGCAGCTATGACTGGGACCGCGAGATCGACTCCAGCCTGCCGGAATACTACCGGTGGACGCAGTGGCTCTTCCTGCTCTTGTACAAGCGCGGCCTGGCTTATCGGGCCACCGCCCCGATCAACTGGTGCCCGTCCTGCAAAACCGGACTCGCGAACGAAGAGGTCCAGGAGGGGCGGTGCTGGCGCTGCGACACGTTCGTCGAAAAGCGCCCGATGCCCCAGTGGTTCTTCCGCATCACCGCCTACGCCGACCGCCTGCTGTCCGATCTGGATCGCATCCAGTGGTCCGAGGGGCTCAAGGAGATGCAGCGCGACTGGATCGGCCGCAGCGAGGGGGCCGAGGTCGAGTTCCGCGTTCCCATCGACGAGACCTCCGGTGATGAACCCGGCGCACACGGCACACCCGGCCAAGCCAGCGAGCCCGGTGCGCACGGTACAACCCACGAACGGAGACGATCCGGTGAACGTGACGGACAGCGCGGCGGCAGATTCCACTCGATCAAAGTCTTTACTACCCGTCCCGACACCCTCTGGGGAGCGACCTTCCTGGTGCTGGCCCCGGAACACCCGTTGGTCTCCGAACTCACCCCGGCCAGCCGGCGGAGCGAGATCGAGGATTACGTGCGCCGTGCGCAATCGGAGACCGAGATCGAACGCCTGAACACCGAACGGGTCAAGACCGGCGTCGATCTCGGCGTCTTCGCCATCAATCCGGTCAACGGCGCCCGCGTGCCGGTCTGGATCGCCGACTACGTTCTCACCGGCTACGGAACCGGTGCGATCATGGCGGTGCCGGCCCACGACCAGCGGGACTTCGAGTTCGCGCGCAAGTTCGGCATCCCGGTCGAGCCGGTCTTCCTCCAACCGGGGGGACCGCAGAAGGGCGCCGACTTCACGGAGGCTCTCCCCGAGGGAGGAGTCATGCGCGCGTTCGTTCCCGGCTCCGGCGCACGGGTTCCCGACTTCCCCTTCGCCGGCATGCCCAACGCGCCGGAGACGGTCCGCGCCGTGATCGGGTGGCTGGAACGCCATGGCGTCGGGAGCGGGCGGATCAACTACCGGCTGCGGGACTGGTTGATCAGCCGCCAGCGTTACTGGGGCGCGCCCATCCCCATCATCCACTGTCCTTCCTGCGGAATGGTGCCGGTGCCCGACGATCAGCTGCCGGTCCTGCTGCCCGTGGTGGAGAACTACCAGCCGTCCGGGACCGGGGAGTCGCCGCTGGCCAACATCGAGGAGTTCGTCGCGGTCTCCTGCCCCTCCTGTGGCGGGGCGGCCCGGCGTGAGACGGACACCATGGGGGGCTACGCCTGCTCGTCCTGGTACTTCATGCGCTTCGCCGATCCGCGCAACAAAGAGATCTTCGCGGCGCGCGAGAAGCTCGACCGCTGGCTCCCGGTCGACCTCTACTCCGGTGGGGTCGAGCACGCGCGCTCCCACCTCCTCTACTCGCGCTTTTGGACCAAGGTTCTCTTCGACGCCGGCTACATTGGATTCGAGGAGCCGTTCCTGACCTTGCGCAACCAGGGGTCGATGCTGGCCTGGACGCCCGGCCGCCGGCCGCGCGCCGGCGAAGGCGAGTCTCCCGCCGCCGAGGACGGCGGAGGCGGCGGGGACGACCGGGTGATCGACTGGATCGTCCTCAAACCCGAAGAGCGCGCCGAGTATCCCGAAGACCAGATCGTCTGGCGCTGGACCCGCATGTCCAAGAGCAAAGGCAACGTGGTCCGGCCCGACGACATGTGCGAGAAGTACGGCGCCGACAGCCTGCGCCTCTACGAGATGTTCGTCGCGCCTTTCGAGGAGGACGTCCAGTGGAGCGAGGACGGCATCAACGGAGCGCATCGCTTCGCGGGCCGGGCCTGGCGTTGGATGGCCGCGGCGCTGCCACAGTACCTTCCGGAGTGGCGCGCCCGAATCCAAGAGGGGGACGAGAGCACGCGGGCGGTGCGGCGCAAGGTCCACCAGGTCATCCGCAAGGTCGGCGAGGACCTCGAGGACTTCCGCTTCAACACCGCCGTGGCGGCCCTGATGGAACTGGTCAACGACCTCCACGCGTGGCGTCCGGTGGAAGGGCCCCGCGAGCTACCGCGGGAGTCCGAGAGGGCGGTGCTCTCGGAGGCGCTCGAGAGCCTGACGCTGCTGCTCGCTCCCTTCGCACCGCACATGGCCGAGGAGGTCCGGGAACGGCTGGGTTACCGCGAGTCCGTCTATCGAGCGGAGTGGCCGGATTACGATTCCGCCGTGGCGGCCGAGGACTCGATCACCCTGGTCGTGCAGGTCAACGGCAAGCTCCGCGACCGCATCACCGTTCCGGCGGGCTCCGCCGACGAGACGCTCAAGGCCGCGGCCCTGGAGAGCCCGAAGGTCAAGGCGATGCTTGAGGACCAGCAGGTCAAGCAGGTCTTTGTTGTGCGGGGAAAGCTCGTCAACATCGTCCTGACGTCGAAGTAGCTCTTTTCCGCTCCGCGGCTGTCCGGTCCGGCGGACCGATCAACTCTCTGGAGATGAACAGCACGTCCTACAATATCTCTTGCCGCAACTCCAGCTCGGCCTGGTGACCCACATCGGCGCGCTCTCCCGATGCTACTGCAACGACTACTGGCAGAACGAGCTGGGCCCGGCGGACGGGGGGTGCGACAAACCTCCAAGAACTCACAAGACCTTCGGGGCCGCAAGGCAGCCAGTGTGTGCCACGACGAAAAAGTCGGTGCGAACCGTCCAGCCGTCCGGTCGGGCCGGCCCCGCCTACCTACCCTGACAGCCAATGGACAGCCGGTGGGAGACGCCCTGGTCTGCCTGCGCCAGGGGGAGGCGACGTACGCGACGCAGCTCACCAACGCCTCCGGCCAGGCGGAGTTCCGCGGGCTGGCCGTGCTGGACACCACTGATGTGGTCCTCACGGCAGTCCACCGGGACCATCTAAACGGGGTTTCTTCCGGCCAGGCGGCCATCGTGGTGGTCCATGGCACCAACCCCAACGACAACGTGGTGGGGACCTCCGTGGCCTGGCTGGACGGCGTCAATCAGCAGGTCGAGACCTGTCAAGCTGCCCCCCTGTTCCCGCTCCGTACCGGTTTGTGCGGCATGAACTGGGAAGGCATCTCGGTGGACCTGGACTTGGACGACCGGCTCGACGTCGTCGCCTCCGACTGGTGCAACAACGTGTACGCCTGGGAACTCCCGGAAGGAGGAGGCTGCGAGTTGATGACCGGGTGGCCGATCCACTTTGAGGACACACCGCGCCTCACCTGGGGTGGCATCGACGAGACAACGTCCTACACCGACCTGTTGATCGCCACGGGGGACGGTTTGATCCGCGACGTGATGCTCCCTCCATATGAACAGCCGGGAGGTGGTTGGGGCACCTACGGCAACGACAACGGA
>JAKQSZ010000056.1 GCA_029569475.1 Candidatus Eiseniibacteriota bacterium
GCGGTGGCCCGCGCGCTGGCCGAGAAGGGCGCAGACATCATCCTGAGCGATCGTTCCGGGGATCCCTCGGGACCGGCGGTCACGGAGATCCGGGACCTGGGCCGGAAGTGTTTCCACCATCGTTGCGACATCTCCGACCCCGCCGACATCCAACGCCTCGCCGAGACGGTCTCCAAGGAGCACGGCTGGCCGTCGATCCTGGTGAACAATGCGGGCGTGACGCGGGACAATCTCTTCCTGCGGTTGGGCGAAGAGGACTGGGATCGTGTCCTGGACACGAACCTCAAGGGCGCCTTCTTCTGCATCCGGCACCTCACGCGCGGCATGTTGAAGGAACGCTGGGGCCGGATCATCAACGTGACCTCGGTCGTCGGGCAGATGGGAAACAAGGGACAGTCGAATTACGCGGCCTCCAAGGCCGGGTTGATCGGGTTGACGTACTCGGTGGCGCGGGAACTGGCGGAACGGGGAATCACGGTCAATGCCGTGGCTCCCGGGTTCATCGCCACCGAGATGACCGGCGTCCTGGGGGAGGAGGCGCAGCAGCAGTTGGAGAGCCAGATTCCCATGGGCCGGGTCGGGCAACCGGAGGAAGTGGCGGGGATCATCTCGTTTCTGGCGACGCCGGAAGCGGGGTACATCACCGGCCAGGTCTTCCGGGTGGACGGCGGGATGCTGATGGGTTGAGGAGCGCGGGTCCCGGCGCGGGTCATAGTCGGGCCGGCGCGGAGTCGCGGAGAGCCATCGAGGAGGGAGACCATGGAGAACTACGAGCAGAAGATCAGGGACATCATCGTGGAACAGCTCGGGGTGGCGCCGGAGAAGGTCACGCCGGAGGCATCTTTCATCGATGATCTGGGGGCCGACTCGCTCGACACCGTCGAGCTGATCATGGCCTTGGAAGAGGCCTTCGAGGTGGAGATTCCCGACGAGGACGCGGAGAAGATGGAGAAGGTCGGGGACGCCATCAACTACCTGAAGAGCAAGCTCGGCGCCGCCAGCTGACCGATCCAACGGTCGGCGCGGACACCGCGTTCTGATCAGGCAACGAGGAAAGGAAAAGATGCCGGAACGTGTAGTCATCACAGGGATGGGCGCCATCACGCCGCTCGGCTTGTCCACGCCCGCCTTTTGGGCGGCTCTTGTGGAAGGCCGGTCCGGCATCGGCCCCATCACCCGTTTCGCCACTGGCGACTTCGACAGTCGGATCGGGGGAGAACTGAAGGGATTCGACCCGGGCGACTTCATGGATCGCAAGGAGGCCAAGCGCAACGATCCCTACACCCAGTACGCGATCGCGGCCGCCCGCGAGGCCATGGAACAGAGCGGGCTGGACATGTCCGAGAACAACGGCGAGAGGATCGGGTGCATCATCGGCTCGGGAATCGGCGGCTCCACGACCTGGGAAGCGCAGCACACGGTTCTCATGGAAAAGGGACCGGCGCGTGTCTCGCCGTTCTTTGTGCCGATGATGATCGCGGACATGGCCTCGGGGCAGCTCTCCATGATCTACGGGGCGCGCGGGCCGAATTTCGCCACGGTCTCGGCCTGCGCCTCGGGGGCCCATGCCATCGGCGAATCGTTCGAATTGGTGCGCAGCGGTGAACTGGACGCGGCGATCGCCGGCGGAAGCGAGGCGCCGATCACCCCCCTGGCGGTCGCCGGGTTCTGCTCCATGAAGGCGCTCAGCACGCGCAATGACGAGCCGGCCAAGGCGAGCCGTCCTTTCGAGAAGGATCGTGACGGCTTCGTCATCGGCGAGGGCTCGGCGGTGCTCATCCTGGAGTCGGAGACGCATGCCCGGCGGCGGGGAGCCCCCATCCTCGCCGAGCTGGCGGGCTACGGCGCGAGCTCGGATGCCTACCACATCACCGCGCCTCCACCCGGGGGCGAGGGGGCGGTCCGCTCCATGCGTGCCGCGCTGCGTTCCGCCGGGGCGCGCCCGGAGGACGTCGACTACATCAACGCCCACGGCACCTCGACGCCCCTCAACGACAAGTACGAGACCATGGCCATCCACACGGTCTTCGGGGCTCATGCCCGGCAGTTGGTGATCAGCTCGACGAAGTCCATGACGGGTCACCTCCTGGGCGCGGCCGGCGCCATCGAGCTGGTGGCGTCGATCCTGGCGGTCAAGAACGGTCTGATCCCGCCGACAATCAACTATGACACGCCGGATCCGGAGTGCGACCTCGACTACGCGCCCAACCAGGCGCGCCATCGACAGATCCGTCTGGCCTTGAGCAACTCGTTCGGGTTCGGCGGGCACAACGTCACACTGGCGGTGCGCGGGTACGGGGAAGCTGGCTAGCGCGTACGGCTCACGACCGCCTGCCGCGTGCGATCGGCCGAGCCGGGCGGCGCCCTGACGGCTTCACCTCGCAACGCCGGTACGGCCGCGAGGCAGAAGCGATGGGCGACGCGCCGACGGCCCGGCGTGTCGCGGACGAAGGCGCGGGCGACCCGCCCCCTGGGAGCGGGCCGGCCTCCCGGCAAGGGGTTGCGAGCATGCGGGCGTTCGGTCTGGAAAAGCGTGCGATCCTGAAGGGATGGGAACCTCCCGTCCCGCGAGCGAACTCGTGAGCGCGGCCTCGGGCTCGACGGCCTCCGGCTCCTCGGCGAGCGGCTCGGCGATCGCGTCCTGTTGGACATAGGCGACCGGGAAGGTCGATGGTCTGGTTCTGGCATCGATGGCGAAAGCGGCGGGGAGGGAGTGGTGTTTTCTCTCCTCCGATCCAGCGTGTCCTGGATGACTTCCAGGGGCGCCTCGGAATACGTTTCCACGACCAGACGCTGCTCCGCCAGGCTCTTACGCACCGCTCCTACCTGGGCAGCAACGGCCACGACCCTCGGTTGAGCAACGAACGGATCGAGTTCCTCGGCGATGCCGTCCTCGAACTGGCGGTCATCGAGTACCTGTTCCAGCGCTATCCGGAAGACCGCGAGGGTTCGTTGACCAAGAAGAAGGGGCTGCTGGTTTCCCGCGAAGTGCTGGCCCACTGCGCCGAGTGGATGGAGTTGGGCGATTTTGTCCTTCTGAGTGAGGCCGAACGGGAATCGGGCGGCGGCGGCCGCGCCTCCATCCTGGCCGACACCTTCGAGGCGGTGATCGGCGCGATTCATCTCGATCTGGGGCTGGACGAGGCGCGCCGGTTCGTGCACGAGCGGTTGCTCGCCCATGCCGAGTCCCTTCTCGAGGATCAGGCGCTGTCGAATTACAAGAGCCTGCTCCAGGAGCAAGTACAGGCGCGCTTCAAGACTCATCCGCGCTACCGGGTGGTGACCGAGAGCGGACCGGACCATCTGAAGCTCTTCACGGTCGAGGTGTCGGTCCGGGGAACGCTGCTGGGCCGGGGGCAGGGTCACAACAAGAAGGAAGCGGAGCAGAAGGCTGCCCGGGATGGTCTCAATCACATCCTGCCAGGCCAGACCATCGGGAATGTCGCCGTTGCCGACACCCGTGCAGGCCGGGCCGCTCCGGGGCCGGGCCGGAGTCCGGATGGCTCCGGCGAGCCGGCATCTGATGCGGGTGGACCTTGCTCGAACGGCCCCGGCGTGGGTCGCTCCGCCGGGGTTGGTCTTCCCGCCGGTACTCGGGCAGAACTGCCGCCGTCGGGCGACTCGACCGAAGCGCCGACGGATAGCTGATCTGGCCGAGATCGGCATCGACCGCGAAACCCTCGCCGACCGGGCGGATTCTTCCACATCACATCACTGACGAGCCATCCGACACGGCCGAACCATCGAACACGGCCGAATCATCGAACACGGCCGAGTTGTCGAACACGGCCGTGCTATCGAACACAGCCGAGCCACCGAACAGAGCCGAGCTATCGAATACGGCCGCGGCGCGTATGCCCGCCGGCTACCACCTGACCGCGGCGCCGAGGATAAGCCGGCTCTCTTCGACCTCCTCCTCGATGATCGACCCTCCTCCGCTCCGATCCGTGCGCGTGTAGCCTCCGTCGAGGTACGCGACATCGATCGTCAGCGAACGGTCGACGAGGACTCCGGCGCCCACCGTCCAGTAATGGCGATCCGTCTCGATCCGGGCCTCCTCGTACTCGCCGTAGAAGAGGTTGGTCACGATCGGCTTGTAGGCCAGGGGTTGGCGGATGAAGCCGGCCCGGACGCGCACCGGGGCCGCGGAGAAGGCATACTCGGCGCCGACGCGAAGGTCGGTGGTAGGGCGGTAGGCGAAGTCGCGATTGTCCATGCGCAGCGGTCCGTCGTAGTCAACTTCCTGCCAATCGCTGTAGGTGGCGTCGACGCTAAGAAGCAGTCCGGCAAACCTGCCGGAGGGGGCGTAAGAGACGCCTCCGGAGAACCGCAGCGGGAGGTCGATCTCCTCCGTAACGGTTTCGTAGTATGGCTCCTCGTCGTAGAACGACGACGTGTCGGTTCCGGCGACCCTCTGCCAGCGGATCAACTGGCTGGATTCGAGCTCGAGATCGTACTGCTCCGGCAGGTGCAGGGCCAACCCCAGGCGCAAGCCTTGGCGGCCGCGGACGAGCAGACCAAGGGTGCCGCTGACGGCGGATGCGTCGAAGGACGTGCTCACCGTCGAGGTCTCCCAGTTCTCGCCATGTTCATCCAGGTAATTCAGGCTCCAGTCTCTCTGCCAGTCCCCCGAGAGCAAACGGGCGGTGAAGCCCAGCGCGAGATTCTCGCTGACCTCCAACGCCAGCCCCGCCTGGTATGCGCCGACGCTGCCGTCGTCCAGAAGCTCCTCCGTCTCCTCTTCCACGGCGTTGAATCCCGAGCGGAAGTACTCGTTGTCCAGCGGCGCGACTCTTTCGTAGGAGAGCCCCATCACCAGGCTGCCGCGATAGGTAGGGAATGGATAGACGAAACCCAGCGACTGGATGTGCGAACGGCTGAGAGGGCTTTCGCTGCCCTCGCCCAGGTACGCCACCAGGTTCTTGTTCGAACGCTTCTGCAGTCCGGCAGTGACCTCGATCCTCCTGACCTGGGCCAGGCCGGCGGGGTTGTACAGCAGGGCGAAGGCGTCATCACTGACCGCGGTGTAGGCACCGCCCATGCCGAGGGGACGCGCCCCGGTGCCGAGACGCTGCACCAGCGGAATATCCAGCGGCAGCTCCGCCAGGACCGGACAGGCCACACCGGCAAGGAGCCCGAACAGGCACAGCAGGAATACCCCGGGATGGCCGGCGCGACCCCCGGGGAGAAACGGCGGCCGTCGTTCCCCAGAGGGTAGCGACCGCGGTGACCGAAAGACGGCAGCAGAGCGATGGACAGCGCCGCCTGGCCGCGAAGTCGGAACCGACTGGTTCGGGAGGCTCATGAGCTTCTTCCTTTCCCGGATGGGCGCCGGCCATGCCGAAGCCCGTTCGTTGGGCGAATGCCGGCTACAGATCCTTCGGCCGGTCCCCGTTCGAGTCGACCGGGCCGAATGCGGCCGGCGGCCACCACTCCGCCTCGTCGTCCTCCCTCATGGCCGCCGGCCATGAGTCCGCGCGCAGGCTAACGGCCCCAGGCACGCCGGTCGCGTTCCGGCTCCTGTTTCTTGTCCTTGTCCTTGTCCTTGTTCTGATCGCTCTTGCCGCCGTCCTCGTCCTTCTTGCCGCTATTGTTCTGCCCGGACGGCACCGCGCCTCCGCTTCCGGAGGCCCCGCCATTGCTGCTTCCGCCAGGGATGATCACGGCGCCGTGGGGAACGCTGGGAGGCTGGTACGGGGTTGATCCGCCCCGACCCCAGGCGGAGCGGCCGTCGGAGTTGTCCTGCTCGCCATCATTGGCAGGCGGATGATGATCGCCGGAGCCGGTGTCGTAGCCGTAGTGGCCGGAGTGCCACCAGGGGTGGGCGTAATAGGCTCCCCAGCTCGCCGGATGCTGGCGATAGAATTGCGTATAGTAGGGGTCGACCCAGTGGTAGTAGTCGGCGTCCGCGTGGCAGTCGGCACAGGACCGGTCCATGGAACCGGCGCCGGCCGTCGTCATGTCCGTCTCAGGGTGGCGGATCATCGTGTAGCAGCCGAGCCCGGCGATTGCGCCGGCGCAGATGGCCAGGGACAAGAGCTTTGCGAGGTGCTTCATGGTCCTTCTCCCGCGACGGTTTCGTCGCTTGTGCCAGTCTAGGCTGGACACTGCCCTCGAGCAAGCGCCGCCGGCCCGGCTTCGGCCGGCAGAATCCCCTCCCGGCACGTCCCGCCCCCGGCGCCGTTGCGCGCATACGCGGGCGAGGCTTCTCATCCTGTTCTCGTGCCTCTTCTTTCTATCACCACACATAGTAAAGCTCGTGCCAATGTTGGTTCCAGGAGCCGCGCTGGCAAGCGGCTGTCCAGCCGGGCGAGTGCATGCCGCACCAGCACTTCTCGCCGCGCGACACTCCGCGACCACCCAGCCAGTCGTGGCGTTGGCTCCCGGCGACGCCGAAGGAGGGGCCACGGCGTCCGACGAGCAGCGTGCGGGGCCGGCCGAGGCTCTCGAGCTCTTTCTTGAGGGGAGCTTCGATCTGGAGTCGGGCAATCCGGGCCGCGCCATTCCGAATCTGCGGGCGGCCGCCCGGCTGGACTCAACGGCCGCCGACCTGTTGCTCGTCCTGGCCCGGGCCTACGACATGGCCGGTATGGCGGACTCCTGCGCGATCCGGGCCGCCGCCGCTCACCGGCACTCCGAGCGCAACGCGCCGGCCGCCATGCTTTGCTCGGCATGCTGGGTCAAGGCGGGCCGGATGGACCGGGCGCTGGCGTGGGCGAAGACAGCGACCGCCGATGATCCGAAGGATCCTGAGGCGCTGGGGCTCCTTCTTCGTGCGCTGGGGGCGGAGGGTCGCAATGCGGAGGCGCTCGAGATCCTCAGCGGTCCCCTTGACCCCGCGGTCCAGACCGATGCGATACGGATGCACCGAGCCTTGCTCCTGGGCCAGGCCGGCCGGGACAGCGCGGCCGTGGCTGAACTGGCCGTGGTTCTGGCCAGGGATCCCGGCCATCCGCACGCCGAGGCCTGGCTCAGCCGGATCCTGGCCGAGATGGCGGATCGGAGCGCCGTCATTCCGCTCCTCGACTCGCTGTTGACCCGGCGCCCGGATCTGCGATTCGTACGTGAGGCGCTCATCCGGGCCCTGGCGGAGACATCCGATCTGGAGGGCGCGGCGAAGCACCTTCGATACCTGTCCGACGCCGATCCCGCCGATCCGATGGTCCAATTGAGGTTGGGCGTTCTCCTGTTCATGAGCGGCGCCAAGACCGAAGCCGAGAGGCATCTTCGTAACGCGGTGGCAATCCAGCCCCGGGAGGCCGAGCCCTATCGCTGGTTGTGGCGCATCGCGTACCAGGATGGCCGGGCCGGGGATGCCCTGGAATTCGTGACAAAGCTGCTGACGCTCGCCCCAGGCGATCGTGACGGACGTTTCTGGCATGCCCTGACCATGCAGATGGCCGGCCGCCTGGACGATGCCCGGATGCTGGCCGAGTCCCTGGCCACGGAACACCCCGAGGATGTCCAGGCCTCGCTGCTGGCGGCAGGGATCTCCTCGGAACTCGGGGACACCGAGGCGGCCCTGCAGCGGATCCGCGCCCTGCTGGAGCGCCGGCCACAGGATCGGGAGGCCCGCCTCCAGCTTGCCCAGACGTTTCTCCAGGCGGGGATGGTCGATTCCAGCCTGGCCGTCCAGGACGGTCTGCTCGCCGACTACCCTGACGACCCCCGTGTTCTCAACGATGCGGGCTACACCTGTCTGGAGCACGGCCTGCGTCCGACACAGGCCCTGGAGTGGGTTCGGCGGGCGGCGGAGCTGGAGCCCAACAATCCGGCGTATCTCGACAGCTACGGCTGGGGTCTTTTCCTCAATGGCGACGCCGCCCGCGGCATCGAATATCTCGAGCGGGCTGTGGAACTGGACCCGCGGCAAGTGGTCATCCTCGAGCATCTGGGGCGCGCGCTCGAGTCCACCGGTCGCGGGGCCGAGGCGGAGGCGGTGTTCCGAAGGGCTCTCGAGCTCGCCCCCGGAAACCGGGAACTCGAGGATCTGATCCGCTCGGTCCGCCGGGAGGGTCCCGATCGGGATCCCGTCCGCTGATCCCGATAACGGGCGTGCGGGCGAGGGCTGGTCAAGGGAGGGCCGGGACGGGGCAGGTGTGATCCTGTCGCAGCCTTATGAGCAGGGAACTCGCGCCAACCGGCCGGGGTTATGGTGACTAAGATGGAAGAAGGAATCAAATTGGCAGACGAGCGCAAAGCCACTCCGATCCTCTCGGGTCTGCCGGACGAACTGCTCATGGAGCACGTCGTCCGCGGCAACGAGGCGGCCTTCGCGACGTTGGTGGATCGCTACAAGAGCCGGATGATCAACCTCATCTGCCGGTTCATCAACGACCGCGACCGGGCCCAGGAGATCGCCCAGGAGGTCTTCCTCCGCGTTTTCATTCACCGGGAGCGGTACCGCCCGAGCGGAAAGTTCAGCACCTGGATCTACACCATCGCGGTGAATCTCACCAAGAACGAGATCCGCCGGCGGGTGAGAGCGAAGGGAATCGTGAGCCTCGACAACCTCATTGAGACGGCCGGCGATTCCTCCCGGTTCATGGCTGATCCGGGGCCGCGTCCGGATCGTCGCCTTCGCCAGCGTGAGATCCAGGAGTGGGTCGAACGCGCCATGGTGGAGCTGCCGGAAAAGTATCGGGAAGTGATCATCCTCCGCGATGTCCAGGGCCTCGCGTACGAGGAGATCGAACAGGTTCTTGGCATTCCTGGCGGGACTGTCCGCTCCAGGATCAACCGGGCCAGGGCCAGCCTGCAAGAAAGGCTGGGGGCTCTGGCGGAAGGCGGGATCGATGCTCTGTAAACAGGTGCGGGCGCTCTTTTCCAGCCGCCTGGATGGCGAGCTCAAGCCGGAAGATGCGCGATCGGTGCAGGATCACCTCAGCGGCTGCGCGGGATGCCGGGAACGTTGGGCTTCCTTCGAGCTGACGGTCCGGATGATCCGCTCGCTTCCGCCGGCGGCGCCGGATCCCTCCTTCGTCGGGCAGGTGCTTGACCGGGTCCGCGCCTACGAAGCCGGAGAACTGGCCGATGTGAGCCTCGATCGGCGAGCCCTGGCGCGCGCTTCCCGTCCGAGCGGCGCGTTCGGCCGCGGCATGGCGGGACTTCTGGCGATCCTGCGGCCAGTGCGCGTTCCTTTGGAGGCTCTCTCCGAAGGAGTGGAGTGGGGACGCTGGGCGTCACCGCTGCGGTTGGCCGGCGCGACCGTCTTTGGAGTTGCCCTTGGATTCCTGGGGTCGAGCCTGGGATTCTTCGATCTGGGTCATGGTCCCTCTCCGTTCGCATCCGCGCCGGCAGTGGTGTCCAGCCAGGCCAGCGGAGACGCCGGAAAGCATTCCCGCCTGACCTTGGAACAGATCGGGAACGCCGGCGAGGTCTCCGGCCCGAGCCGCCCGGGCGCGTCGGGCACCGAGCGATTTGCCGACCTGGCCAGCCGGTTCGCGTCCTCCAGCGGCTCCGGAGAAACCGGTACCGACTCGTCCCGCTCCCGAGCCGGCAACGCTGCGGAACCGTTGAGCCCGATCAACGGTGGGGCGAGCGGCCCCGGACTCACCGTTCGCATGGATGGGGGCAATGGCGCTCCGAAGATCATCTTCTGACCGGCCTGATCCGACTTTGCGTACGCACACCACCTTTTCTCCTGCGGCGCCGGCAACGGCGTCAGCTCGGTCCGGGACCGCGCGGCCGGCGCCGGCTTCGGCGGCCTCGACTGCGGTTCGATCCCTTCGATCCCTGGCCGCCTCGATGCCGGCTCTCCTCTTTGCCTCGCTGTTCCTGATGGCCGGCCTGCCCGCGACGCAACCGGTCGGCCTCGCTCAGGCGGTTCCCCTCGAAAGCGATACCGAAGTCGGCGGGCTCCTGGCCCGCATCTTCCGCCAGGTCGAGCCCAGCCTCGTGCAGGTCGTCGCCTATCGCCCGCTGGGCTCCCACCCCAATCTCTCCGATGGCGAAGGCCGGTCCAGCCACCTGGAGCCGAGCCGGGCGGTCCTGCGCGCCTCCGGGGTCGTCGTGGGGGAGGGCGGCCTGATCCTCACCTGCGCGGAGTCCGCTCAGCCCGGGGACAGCCTGGAAGTGCGGTTGCGCAGTGGCCAACGTCTGCAAGCGCTCTTCCTGGCGCAGGACGTTGCCGCGGGGATATCGCTGATCCGAGCCCGGCCCGTGGGATCGTCCAACCCGGCCCTCAAGCCGATCGCGGTGCCCGACGCGGCATCGGTGCGGCCAGGGGAGTGGATGCTGGTTCTGAACTTCGATCAGGCGACCGGAGAACCGGACCTCCGTCTGGGCACCCTGGAATCGGTGGCGCCGTTCACCGCCAACGGTCCCCAGTATCTCCGCCTGCAACTGGCTGACTGCCGGGGAACCTGCGGCGCCGCCATCGTGGACGGCTCGGGCGGTTTCCGCGGGATGGTCCTGGACGTCCGGGCCTCCGCGGATGACCGCATCCAGTCGGCCTGCCAGCAGACGACGGCCATGCTGGAATGCGGAGGGGTCCAGGCGATCTCCGCCACCGAGTTCCCGGGGACCGTCAGCTACCTGCGCGAGGCCAGCGGCCGCCGGGTCGGGTTCCTCGGGGTGGCGGCCAAGGTCGAGGAGCGAGCCGACGACCGCTTCGCTCATGGGGACGGACGGCGGCTCTCCGTCGAGGAGGTGGTGCCGGGGAGTCCGGCCGACGTGGCCGGCATCCTGCCCGGCGATGTGTTGCTCGAGATCGACGGAGTGTCCATCCGCGACCCCAACGACATCACGTCCCGTGTTGCCTCGATCGCGCCGGGAACGGTCATCTCGGTCCGCCTGCTCCGATCGGGCGCGCCCGTGACGCTGCTGGCCCGCGTGGGAGACCGGTCCTCGCTGGACTTTCTCTTCCGCCAGGAAGAGATGAACCGCCGTCTGCAGAAGAAGATCAACCGATCGATCGAGCAACTCAAGAGCCGCCTCGATCTGCTGGAGCAGAGAGCGCTCGCCATCCGTTGACCTCGCTCGTCATCCCCTGACCTCGCTCACCATCCGTTGACCTCGCTCGCCACTTCGTCGACCTCGACCGACTCTGACCGGCGCAACGCGCCACTTCGTCGACCTCGACCGACTTTGACCCGCGCAACCCGGCGTGCTAGCCTCCGCTGGATGTATCATCGCTGCAAAATCGCGGAACCGCGAAGGTGACTCCTTGATCGAACTGGAAGTCCGCCTCGGCGAGCGGTCCTATCCGATCCGCATCGGCCCCTGGCGGGACTGGGACCTGCGGTCCCTCACGCGCGGCTGGGCGCGGGCTCCCTGGGCACTGGTGGTGGATCGCCGGGCCTGGGACGTCTGGTCCCGCGACATTCTCTCCTGCCTGGGCGCATCGGAGATCGACGTGCGGGTGCTCGAGATCGAGGGGGGCGAGGGGGCGAAAGGGCACCAGGCCGTCTTTCGGATCTACGATCACTTGATGGCCAGCGGCATCCGCCGCGATGGAACCCTGGCGGCCTTCGGCGGCGGCGTGGTGGGCGACATCGCGGGCTTCGCCGCCGCCACCTGGATGCGCGGGATCCGCTTCGTCCAGATTCCGACGACTCTGCTGGCGCAGGTGGATGCCTCGGTCGGCGGCAAGACCGGCTTGAACTACGGGCAGGGGCGCGCGCTCTCGGGCAAGAACCTGATCGGAGCCTTCCATCAACCCGGCGCGGTCCTGATCTCCCCGGAGTGGCTGACCAGCCTGGGGACGCGCGAGTTCAGCGCCGGGCTGGCCGAGGTGGTCAAGTGCGGCATCATCCGTGACCTGGAACTGCTGGAGCTTCTCGAGGCCGAAAGCCCGTCCCGTCTGCCGACCTCGCCCGCTCTCGAGCAGATCCTCGCCCGCGCCCTGGTCGTGAAGGCGCGAATCGTCGAGCAGGACGAGCACGACCATGATTTGCGGCACCTGCTCAACTTCGGGCACACGGTCGGCCACGCCTTGGAGGCCGCGACCGGATTCAGCCGGCTCCTGCACGGCGAGGCCGTGGCGCTGGGGATGCTCGCGGCGCTGCGGCTCTCCTGCGCCGTCGCGGGCCTGGGGGAGGAGAACCTCGAGAGGATTCAACGGCTCCTGGCGCGGTACGAACTCCCTACGCGTTTGAACAGCGTCGCGGTCGACGCGGTCCTCGATCACCTGGGCCTCGACAAGAAGGCGCGATCCGACTCGCTGGTGTGGGTGCTGACTGACCGGCTGGGCGCCGCCAGTGTCTTCTCCGGGATCGCGGAGCCGGACATCCGTCAGGCCGTCGCCTACGTGGTGGAGTCATGAAGCGCGTCCTCATCGTCAACGGACCGAACCTGAACCTCCTGGGAGAGCGCGAACCCCACATCTACGGGCGCGAGACGCTGGAGGAGATCGTGGACCGCCTGCGGCGCGATGCCGCCTCCCTGGACATCGAACTGAGCGCGTTCCAATCCAACCACGAGGGCGCGCTCCTGGACCGCCTGCACGAAGCGCGGGGAAATGTTGACGGGATCGTGCTCAATGCCGGGGGGCTGACCCACACCAGCGTCAGCCTGCGGGACGCCGTGGCGTCGGCGACCTGTCCGGTGATCCTGGTTCATCTGAGCAATCTGTACGCGAGGGAAGACTTTCGGCGCCGGGATCTCATTGCGCCCGTGGCGGCCGGCCTGATCCTGGGCCTGGGATCGCTGGGCTACCGGGCGGCGCTCTGGGCCTTGCATGAGCTTCTCACCGGCGGCGGCGATGCCTCCGCTCCGAGATCCTAGCCCGAAGCTGGAGATGCCTGCCATGCACGTCGATGACATCCGTAGACTGGTCAAGCTCGTCGAAGAGAGCGATATCGACGAGTTGGAAGTCCGTCGCTGGTGGACGGTCGTCCGGATCATGAAGAAGGGGTTCAACCACCAGGCTGAGGCTCCGCGGGCGCCGCAGGTCGTGGTGACGGCGGCGGCGCCGCCCCCGGTCATGCCGGCCGCGCCGGCGCAGGCTCCAGCCGAGCCGGGCAGTACGGCCGCCGCCACGGGGCCCCCCGCGCAAGCGGCGGGCGCTACGGCGGGGGTTGCCCCAGCGGCTGGACCGGCCACGGCGGCCACAGGGGCCGTCGAGGCCGCGGCCCCCGCCTCTGCCGGGGCGTCGCCGGCCGATGAAGGGCTGGTGCCGGTTCGTTCTCCCATGGTGGGGACGTTCTACCGCGCGCCGAGTCCGACCGCGCCGGCCTACGTGGAGATCGGAAGCCGGGTCGAGGCGAAGACGGTGGTTTGCATCGTCGAGGCCATGAAGCTGATGAACGAGATCGAGGCCGAGAGCGCCGGAATCGTGGAGCGGATTCTGGTCGAGAACGGCCAACCGGTCGAGTTCAACCAGGTCTTGTTCCTGCTGCGCCCTCTCTAGCGGGGCCCTCGGGGCGGGACGCCGGCGGCGGCCGGAACGACGTCTCGCCGCCGAGCGACGCGCCGTCCGGTGCGCCCTGCTCTCCCGGCACCTCGGGAACGGGCGCCGTGCGGAGGGTGGTCATGGATTTTCGCAAGGTCCTCGAGGCCATGATAGAGCGTGGGGCGAGCGACCTGCATGTCAAGGTGGGGACGCGTCCGCAGATCAGGATCGACGGCACCCTGGTCACGCTCGAGGAGGTTCCCCCCGGGGCGCGGGAAGTCGAGGAACTGCTCGACGCCGTGCTGACACCCGGGCAGAAGGCGGAACTGGAGAGTCGCCGGGAACTTGACTTCGCCATCAGCGTCCCCGGGCTGGCTCGCTTCCGGGCCAACTTCTACCACCAACGGGGGACCGTCTCGATGGTTCTCCGGCACGTTCCGCTGGGTGTGCCCCCGATCGAGTCCCTCGATCTTCCGCCGCAGATCGAACACCTGGCTCTCTTGCCGCGCGGCCTCGTGCTGGTGACAGGCACCGTGGGCAGCGGCAAGTCGACCACGCTGGCCGCCATGATCGATTGCGTCAACCGGCGTTGCGCCCGGTCGATCATCACGGTGGAGGACCCGATCGAGTTCCTGCACCGGGACGAGAAGAGCATGATCGCCCAGCGCGAGATCGGGCTCGACACCTCCAGCTACGGTGAGGCGCTGAAGCACATCCTGCGCCAGGACCCGGACGTGATCCTGCTCGGCGAGATCCGCGACCAGGAGACCATGGCCACCGCCCTCATGGCCGCCGACACCGGGCATCTGGTGCTCTCGACCCTGCACACGATCGACGCCGCCCAGACCATCAACCGCATCCTCTCCTTCTACCCGCCCCACCAGCATGGAGAGGTGCGTTTCCTGCTGGCCTCGACGCTGCAGGCGGTCGTATCGCTGCGCCTGATCCCCCGCGCCGGCGGCAAGGGACGGGTGCCGGCGGTGGAGATCCTGATCACGACACCGACCGTGCGCGAGTACCTGGTGAACCCGGAGAAGACGCACCTGATTCGCTCGGCGATCCAGGAAGGAGTGGCGCAGTACGGCATGCAGTCCTTCGATCAGTCCCTCATGCGGCTCTATCGCGAAGGGCTGATCACCCTGGAGGACGCCATGCAGAACTCGACCACGCCAACCGAGTTCGAACTACGCATCAAGGGGATCCACGCCAGCAGCGACACGAGCTGGGATCCCTTCGAACAGCGGCGGGGGGGGGACCGCGGCGCCGAGTCCCCGGCCGCTCCACCGGCGGCCGCCGGGGCGCGCGCGCCGGGCCTTTCGCAAGGGGGATCCCGTGGCGTGGAATCGAACCGGACGGAAGCGTCCACTGCGCCGGCCGCTCGATCTTCCGCGCCGCGCGTGACGCCCGCCGGCCGGGCCGACCACACGGTGGAGCGATCCGACAACCCACCCGGCATCTCCCGTTTCTAGCTTCCACCCGCCAGGAATCCACGGCGAGCTTGGGGCGCGTCACCGGCCGCGCGCGATCGGCCGGCGACGCGGGCCGCCTCCGCCATGGCCGATGTCGCGTGGGGGGATGTTTGGGCCCAATCTGCCGCGTTGCGCGGGGCGCTCCCGCCGGACATACTTCCCGCAACCCCTTGCGTTCGTCCAGGGGGCCTTCGGCGCCAGGCCTGCCGCTGTCGAGGTCGCGTATCCGGACGCGGTGTCGCTGGCCGAGGCGCACGCCGGCCGGCGCGACCTTCGGCCGAAGCGCACGGCGGCCGGAGCGACCGTCGGCCGTGCCGGCGATTGTGCCTTCCGGCCTGAGCCGGAACGGGCGGTGAAACCCGACGGACGCGGGAGGCTCATGTTCCAGAAGGTCCTCATTGCCAACCGCGGCGAGATCGCGGTGCGGATTGTTCGCGCGTGCCAGGAGCTGTCCATCCCAACGGTGGCGGTCTACTCCGACGCTGATCGCGAATCCCTCCACGTGCGACTGGCCGACGAGTCGATCTGCATCGGGCCGGCGTCCAGCCGGGAGAGCTACCTGGCGATTCCTCGCCTGATCAGCGCGGCCGAAATCACCAACGCGGATGCCATCCACCCGGGGTACGGATTCCTGGCGGAGAACGCCCAGTTCGCCGAGGTGGTCGAGAGCTCCGGGCTGACCTTCATCGGACCCGCGCCCGACGCGATCCGGCGGATGGGGGACAAGAGCGTTGCCAAGTCCACCATGAAAGCGGCCGGTGTGCCCGTGCTCCCCGGCAGCGACGGCGTGATCGAGAGTGCCGAGGCGGCGCTGGCGCTCGCCGCGTCGGTGGGGTATCCGGTGATCCTGAAAGCCAAGGACGGCGGCGGCGGCAAGGGCATGCGGGTCGTCGAGTCGGCGGAGGACCTCGAGCGCCAGTTCCAGATGGCGGGCACCGAAGCCGCGGCGGCCTTTGGCAGCGGCGCGCTCTACCTGGAGAAGTACCTGACCGCGCCGCGTCACGTGGAGATCCAACTCCTGGGCGATCATCACGGCAACGCCGTCCACCTTTTCGAACGCGACTGCTCCATCCAGCGGCGGCACCAGAAGCTGGTCGAGGAGTCGCCCAGCCCGGGGCTTCCGGAGGCGACGAGGCGCGCCATGGGAGAGGTGGCCCGGCGGGGAGCGCTGCAGATCGGCTACCGCGGGTTGGGGACGATGGAGTTCCTCCTCGATCAGGATGGTTCGTTCTACTTCATGGAGATGAACACCCGCCTGCAGGTCGAGCACCCGGTGACCGAGTTCGTCACCGGGCTTGACCTGGTCAAGCTGCAGATCAAGGTGGCGGCGGGGGAGAGGATCCCCTTCCTCCAGGAGGAGGTGCGGCAAACGGGCCACAGCATGGAGTGCCGGATCAACGCCGAGTCCCCCTACCAGGGGTTCCGCCCTTGTCCCGGCAAGGTCACGGCCTTCCACGCGGCCGGCGGGCCGGGAGTGCGGATCGACAGCCACGTCTATGCCGGCTACACCATTCCGCCGCACTACGATTCGATGATCGCCAAGCTCATCACCTATGGCGCCGACCGCGAGGAGGCGATCCAGCGCATGGCGCGCGCGCTGCGCGAATCGGTGGTGGAGGGTGTCGACACGACGATCCCCTACCACCTGGACATCCTGGCCGATCCCGATTTCCGGGCTGGCCGCGTCGACACGCGCTTCGTCGAGCGCAAGCAGGCGGTGGTCACCACATGAAGTGCGATCTCTGCTTCGTGCCGGGCGAACTGCCTGATCCCTACAGCCGTACGCTGACCGTCGTGGTGGACGTTCTGCGGACCTGCACCAGCCTGACGGTGGCGTTGCAGTCCGGGGCCGAAATGGTGATCCCGGCGGAGTCGATCGAGGCCGCTACCGGGTTGATCGCGATGCTCGACCGGGACTATGCCGTCCTGGCCGGGGAGAAGGACGGCGCGAAGGTCGAGGGCTTTGATTTCGGCAACTCCCCGGGCGATTTTCGCGATCCGGCCATCGCCGGCAAGACCATCGTCTTTACCTCCACCAACGGGGCGGGCCTGCTGGCGCGAGACGCCGGCCACCACGAGCAGCTCCTGCTCTCCTTCATCAATGCCGCAGCCGTCGCGGCGAACCTGGCCGCTCGCCGTGAGGAGCAGATCACCATCGTCTGCGCCGGCAAGCGCGGCCGTTTCAGCCTGGAGGACGCCGTCTGCGGCGGCCTGCTCTGTCATCGCCTGGCCACCCTCGATCCCACGACGTCCTTCAACGACGGCGCCGCGGCCGCGCGGGTCCTGTACCGGCAACACGAGAGGGATCTGCTGGCGATGCTGCGCGGGAGCGCTCACGGACGCTTCCTCATGGAGATGGGGCTCGAGGCGGACCTGCTCGAAGCCTCCCGGCTCGACACGGTGAACCTGGTGCCGGTGGTGCGTGACGGACGAATCACCCGGACGTGAGGGCGGCTCGCCAACCCTCCCGGTTCTCAGCGGGCGATCTTGCGGAAGAGGAAGAGGCCGATCACCGCGAAGACGACGTTGGCGAGCCAGGCGGCCACCACCGGCGGCAGCGTGCCGTTGTAGCCCAGCGCCTGGCCCATGCGAATGAAGGCAAAGTAGGCGAATCCGATCGAGACGCTCAGCCCGATGCCCAGCGCCACCGGGCTGCCCCGCACGATCCGCAGCGACAGGGCCGCGCCCAGCAGGACCATGATGAGGTTGGCGAGCGGGAACGAGGCGCGGATGTGGAAGTTCGTCATGTGCTTCTGGGTTTCTCCGCCGTATTCCTCCAGCCGTCGGGCGAAAGCCAGGAGCGACCGCATGCTCATGTGGAAGGGATCCTCGTCGGTCCGCGCGAAATCCAGGGGAACCTCGGTCACCTCGCTGGTGGCGTAGCGGCGGAACCGGGCGGCGGACTCGGTGGAGTCGCCGAAGACGCGGATCACGCCGTCCTCGAAGATCCAATCGCCCTCCTGGTAGCGGGCCAGTTTGGCGTCGATCCGTTCCAGGAGGATGGGCCCGTCCTTGACCTGCACGGAGACCTGGCGGAGCTGGCTGGCGCGGGCATCGAAGAACTGGGCCACGAAGAAACGCCCGCCGGAGCCGAGGAGGCGGATGCCCGAGCGGCTCTGGCGGTCGGCCACCGACTGGCGCTTGATGTCCTCGGTGAGGATCCTCTTCTGTTCCGAGTAGAAGCTCGGCACGATGGACTCGTTGAGGGCGTACTGGGCCAGCGAGATGATGAACCCCGCGAGGAGCAGCGGACGGGCCAGGCGCCAGGGGCTTTCTCCCGACCCCTGCATGGCGGTGAGTTCGTTGTGCTTGCGCAACTGGCTCAGGCCCACCAGGGCTCCCAGCAGGGTGGCGATCGGCAGGACCTGCGTGACGATCGTGGGCAGGCCGCGCAGGTAGTACTCCAGCACGACCAGCGGGGGCGTGTGGTTGTCCACGAAGGTGTCGATGCGCTCCGTCAGGTCGACGATGACGAAGATGGCCACGAAGGTGCTGAAGCCCAGCAGGGTGTAGTTGACGAACTCGCGGACCAGGTAGCGGTCGAGTATCCTCATCGGCCGCCCCTGTTCACGCGCGCCGGATTGCCTACCAGGATGGCGCGCCGGGTCAGATAGATGCCGAGCAGGCCGAGGATGATATTGGGGATCCACATGGCGAACCAAGGCTCGAGAATCAGGCGATCGGCCAGTTGCTCTCCTCCCATCAGGCAGAGGTAATAGAAGACGAAGAAAATGGCGCTGAAGAAGCCGGCGGCCAGGCCGCCGCGCCGCGCCATGATTCCGAGCGGGGCGCCCAGCAGCACAAAGACGATGCAGGCGAAGGGAATCGAGAACTTCTTGTGGATCTCGACGCGAAAGTCGTTGATGTCCTTGTTCGTGGCGCGCAACTCGCGCGCGCGCACCTTGGCCAGTTCGATCACGCTCTCCTCGGCGGCGGTGTACTCCTCCGGTGGGAGGTCGGACGGGGTCCGCCCGAGCCGGCGCAGGAAGCCCACGAACAAAGCGACGGGTCCCGGCTGCGGCGGATCGATTTCATGGCGAAGGCGGACGACGCGCTCCGGCGGCAGCCGGTTCAGCGCCGCCTGCAGGAGCGAGTCCTGTCGCGTGACCTGCAGCCGGAGTCTGCGGATCTGCTGCTTCATCATCGGGATCGACATCTCGCGCTCCGAGCGCTCGTGGGCGGTGCTCCCCCAGTTCTCGTTGACGTCGATGATGTTGAGCACCTGGGAGTCGAAACGGAGCCGGCGGTATTCGCCCCGGGGAGAGGCCGGGTCGAGCTCGTGCATCTCCCCGTCGGCCAACTCCAGCGTCAGGGTGTTCGCCTCGGGGCGGAAGGTCAGGGTTCCGCGCTCGGCCAGGATGGTCCGGGGGGCCTGCGGTTGCTCCTTGCTGTCCAGGATGAGGACGTCGCGCATGGCGCCGGTGCGATCGTCCAGGCTCCCGATCCAGAGGTCGTAGCCCTTGAAGTCGTCGATGAGCACCCCCTCGCGGACCTCCGCGGTGGGCCGCTGCCGGTTCACCTCCTGGATCAACTGAGCCCAGGCGTAGTTCGCCTCGGGGAGGACGTAGTTGTTGAACAAGGTCAATGCCACCGCCAGAATCACCGACAATCCCAGGGTCGGCCAGATGATCTGCAGCAGGTGGACTCCGCTGGCCCTGAGGGCGATGATTTCATTGTCCTGGCTGAGCCGGCCGTAGGTCATCAGGGCCGAGACCAGGATTCCGCACGGAAAGGAAAGCGCGACCATCCAGCCGAGGGCCAGAACGAAGAGGCGGGTCACGGTCCAGAGGTCGATGCCCTTTCCGATGATCAGGTTCAGGAGATCAAGGATCATCTCCATGGTCAGGAGGAAGGTGATGATCCCGAAGCCGAGGAGGAACGGCCCGATCAGGGAGCGCATGACGTAGCGACGAAGGATCATCCGTGCTGTCTTTCCCAACCTCCTGCCACGATCGTTTCCGGCCGGCGCTCCCGGACGCGCGGCGAGGCCGGACCATACCCGACCTCCAGGGAACCGCCGCCGGCCACCCGGCCGCGGGGACCTCAGCGTGTCGGCTGGAGTATAAGCACGCGAGACCGGCGTGCTACAACTGCCGGGAGGATCTGGCCTTCGGTGCGGCGGCGAGGGAGATGGCGTGAGCAACAGCCGACGGCCGGGAGACAGTCCGCTGCGGGCTTGGACGCTTCTGGTCGCGATCGTGATGGTGCATGCCTGGGGCGCGTGCAGCGCTCCATGGTATCGGCCTCCCGAAGGGCTGGACCCCCGGCTGGGGAAGGAGCAGCCTGAGCCGCCCGAAGCCGCCGCCGGCACCACTCCTTCGGGCGAGGCGCCCCGCCAGTCGGGGGCCGGGACCGCCGAAGAGACGCTCCCTCCTCCGGGCTCCGACTCGCTGACATCCCGGGAGGCCGGTCTGGACACCCTGGGATGGGCGGAGGACGCGGTTGCCGACTCCGCCGAGTTCGTGAAAGGGTGGGTGCCGCCGGTTCCGCCCGATAGCGCTCAGGACAGATCCGGCGCCCGGCGCGTTCCCGGCGCGCCCTCGTCATCGGCAGAGATCGATGGCTCCCCGGGCGGCCCGCCGGCGGTCGACGCCGGCCGGCCGGAGCTCTCGGACCTGCCGGAACCACGATCTTCCGGCGTCCCCGACACCGCCGCCGCTTCCCCGGCCGGCGGCGCCGCGGACAGCGCGCGCGCGCCTCTCCCGTACGACGAGGATCTTCTCTTCGAACCCGGGGGTTCCGCGCAGGCTCCAGCGGTCCCGTGGAAGCCGGTGAAGCTGCCGCCGCGGGAGATCGGCCCGCAGCTCGAGCCGCCGAGCCCGTTCAACCGCAGCCCCGGTCTTTGGAACTACGCCCCCGGGCTCCAGCCATCCTCCAGCGCGCTCCTCCATCGGCTCATCAGCCGCGCCGCCACGGCCCACCGGGCGCGCGAGGAGGCCTCGATCTACGCCCCGGAACGGGCCGCCGGCGACAGCGTGGCCATCAGGGCCGCGTATTCGAGGGTGAGGCTCAAGGAGGTGGCCGACAGCCTCGGCAAGGTCATCCCGCCGTTGCGGCGGATTACGATGCGGGGGCAGACCCGGGTGGCCGACCAGGTCTCGGTGCGCCTCGACCAGGCAACCATCCAGACCGCGCGAACCCTCGATGGGACGGATGTCCAGCCGCCGGTCGTCTTCCAACAGCCGGATTACCTGCGCAGCCTGACCGCCTCCAGCTTCCAGCGTCTCTGGGCGGCCGAGATGGCCAAGGGGCTCCGGGCGACCGCGATCGAAGGCTCGCGCCGGGGCCTGATCAAGCTCGACATTCCCGTGGAGCTGCCGTCCCAGTTACGCGGGGTCTTCGGTGAAGGAAAGCCGAACCTCTCGGTGAAGGGCAGCGAGCGGATCAGCTTCGGCGGACAGAGCACCTGGCGGCCGTACGAGAAGAGCAACGAGCTGAACATCAAGAGGTCGAAGTTCCCTCAGCTCGACATGAAACAGGAGTTGAACCTGCAGCTGACCGGCACGATCGGGGACAAGGTCAGCGTCGACGTCGACCAGTCCAGCCAGCAGGCCACCCCGTTGGCCAACCGGATCAAGATCCGCTACAAGGGCTATGACGACGAGATCATCCAGCGGGTGGATCTCGGCAACACCAGCCTGAGCCTCCCCGGCACCGAATACGTCTCCTTCGGCGGCCGCGCCGAGGGCCTCTTCGGGATCCAGGCCCAGTCCAAGGTCGGCGACATCGACCTCACCACCATCCTGACCAAGCAGGAGGGCAAGAGCGACACCAAGACGACGCCGGGCGGCCAGGCCGAGACCCGGACCGTGGAGATCAACGACTACGAGTACGTCGCGGGCAAGTACTTCTTTCTGGCCGATCCCGACGACTGCCCCTGGGAACTGGACCAGTCCACCCTGCGTGTCTATCTCGACGATTCCAACGGCTCCAACGACATCGAGAAGGGAGCGCGCCCGGCGACGGCCACCACCACCGGCTCCGACACGGGCCAGCCGATCTACCAGGGCAACTTCCACCTGCTGACCGCGGGCGCCGCCTCCGAGGGCGACTACGTGATCAACGACTATCTTTACGCCGGCCTTCCCGTCATCGTCCTCAACCGCCCCCTGGGAGAGGATGACTGCCTGGCGGTGGCCTATGGCGGCTGGTTGCTGGACGCGAGGCTGCAGCGGTCGTCGCGCCGGCCCGACGTCGGCTTCGCCCCGATCGATGCGGACACGCTGCGACTGAAGATGATCCGTCCCACTCTCGAGACGGTCAGCGCCGCGAACTGGAACCGCTCGCCGTGGAAGGAGGTCCAGGACCTCGAGCTGCGCAACATCTACGATCTGCGAGGCAACAACATCGAGCGCGAGGGGTTCCAGCTCCGCATCCGGCGCCGTTTCAGCAGCCAGGGGGTGCAGGATCCGGACAGGCTGGCCGACACCACCTTCCTGCAGATCACGGCGCTGGACCTCACGAAGTACACCGGCAGCTACGAGCCGGGGCGGGATGATCGCGTCGACAGCGAGTTCATCGACTACGAGAGCGGGCTGCTGCACTTCCCCGACCTGCGTCCCTTCGACCCGACGCCGAGCGACCTGGGGGAGGAGCCGGCCAACTGCAACGGGTTCGGGTACATCCGCTTCAATCCCGACGGCGACGCCCAGCGGGCGCCCCGGCCGGCCCCGCTGCCGGAGGGAACAGAGTTCCGCGCCGCCGCGATCTACGACTCGCTCGTGACGCGCAACCGCCAGACCGACGGGCGCTACTATCTCGAGGTCACCTATCGGAGCGCCGTTTCGCACATCGTCCTCAACGCCTACAACATCATCCAAGGGAGCGAGGTGGTCACCGCCGGCGGACGCACGCTGGTTCGGGATCGGGACTACCGCATCGATTACGACATGGGCGAGGTGGAGATCCTCGACGGCGCCAATGTGCTTCCGAACGAGGAAGTGCGCGTGACCTATTCCCACGTGCCCTTCGGCGGCGGTTCGCAGAAGACCCTGGCCGGGATGGCCGCCACCTTCCGTCCGGAAGAAACCCCCTACAGCCTCTCGACCTCCTGGATCTTCGAGAGCACCGGCGGCGTGCCCGGCGCGGAAGGGCGCCGGCCGCGCCTGGGGCAGGAGCCGTCGCGAACCCTGGTGGGGGAACTGGCAGGCACGTACAAGGCCGACTCCCGGATGTTGACGACCCTCCTCGACGCGTTGCCGGGACTTTCGGCGCGCACGCCCTCGAAGCTGGACCTGTCCTTTGGCGCGGGCCTTTCGCTACCCAACCCCAACACCAAGGACAAGCTCTACATCGACGACTTCGACGGGGCCAAGGACGTCCTGTCCCTGACGATGAACCGCCGGCTCTGGCGGCCGACCAGCATACCGGTCTCCGACAGCCTGCTCTCGGGCAGCAAGGAGAACCCGGTCCGCCGGGCCGCGGCCCGGGGCGAGCTCTGGTGGTACTCGCCGCGCACCGCCGTGCAGGAGCGGCTGCTCCTGCCGACCCTGGACGATACCGAGGGGGACAACTACCGCCAGGTCCTGCGTATGCGGATGTTCCCCCGCAGCCGCACGGTGGAGGGGATGGCGCCGACGCCTCGCGATTCCAGCTGGGCGGGCGTCCTGCAGCTTCTCTCGACCCGGGGGATGGACCTCTCCCAGGCGCAGTTCCTCGACATCTGGGTCAACGATTTCCAGAGGTACGACCGCTGGCGCAACGATCCCTCGCTGCGCCGGGGCAAGCTGGTCCTCGACCTGGGGCGGGTCAGCGAGGACGCCATGTGGTTCCGCGAGGATCCGGATGCGCCCCTTCCCGACAGCCTCTGGTACGCCCTCGCCCGGCCCAACGGGCGTCTCGACCAGGAGGACCGCAACGGCGACGATCGCCTGGACCAGGGGAGCGATCTGGAGGAGGACACCGGCCTCGACGGCGTCCTGGACGGAGTGCCCGTGGGTCCGGGTCAACGCCGGGATGATCCCTTCGACAACTACGACTACGACGAGAGCCTGCCGGAGGAGGACCGCAGAAAGTACGCCTCCGTCAACGGCATGGAGGACAACCAGGAGCTCGACTCCGAGGATCTCAACGGCGACGATGGCCTGGACGTGGTCAACAGCTACTTCCAGATCGCCATCGACCTGGGCGACTCGACCCTGTGGGAAACGGACGTCTGGCGCGACTATCCCGCCTCGGAGTATCGCGACCCCGGCAACCACCGGCGCTATCTCGGGGACAACAACGGTTGGCGCCGGATCCGCATTCCGCTCGGCGACCTCACCCGGGTTCGTCCCACGGTGAGCGGCACCGCCACGCCGCCCCGTTGGGAGAGCATCCAGCACCTGCGGGTCTGGTTGACCGGGTTCGACCGCGAGACCGAGCTCGAGTTGGGCGGCATCGAGATCACCGGCAACAAGTGGTACGAGGGGGACATCACCGACGTCCGCGACCGGCCTCTCCCCTCCGACTCCCTCGGCGTGGGTGAGGACTTCTACGTCGGTGTCGTGAACAACAAGGATGACGCCGCGATCTACACGCCGCCCATCGACGTGCACAAGGACAACGATGTCCGGGAGCGGGAGCAGGCCATCTCCCTGAACATGGTGGAGTTCGAGCCGGCACATCGCGCCTCGATCTACCGCACCTACGGGCAGAAGCAGGACTACACGCTTTACGAGCGCATGCAGTTCTACGTCAACCGCTACCCGCCCGACAGCACCAACCTGACCCTGGCCATCCGTCTCTGCCGGGAGGATCGCACCGACACGACCAACTACTACGAGTACCGCCGGCCGGTGCCCCGCAACTGGGAGCTCTTCGACGTCGACCTCGCCGAGCTCACGCGGCTCCAGCTGGAGACCCCCGACTCGAGCGGGCTGGTGACCCGCGACCTGGGCGGCGGCATCGTCATCTCGCGGCGGGGAGCGCCCTCGCGCAACAACATCAAGCGGATCTCCTTCCTGCTGACCAACGAGGGGCCCGGGCGGGTGTCGCAGGCCAGCGTCTGGGTCAACGAGCTGCACCTGAGCAGCGTCCAGAAAGACGTGGGCGTCGCCGCTCGTCTGCGGATGTCGGCGATCCTCTCCGACATCGGCGAACTGAGCCTGGACTGGCGCCGCACGGGGGCGGACTTCCTCAAGCTCGGCCAGGAACGGGGGCAGGGCTACACCGCGACGCAGTGGAACCTGCGAGGCTCGACCAACCTGAGGCGCTTTGCCGGCTTCCTCGGGCTGGAAGCTCCCGTCTCCGCGTCCATGACGGTCAACCGGCAGACTCCGAAGTTCAGCACCAACAGCGACCTCGTCCTGGAGAAAGCGACCGACCGCGATATCTCCGAGAGCCGTTCCAGCAGTTACTCGCTTTCGCTCAGCCGGCGCTCCACGGAGGGCGGCTGGGCCCGGTACGTGATCGATCCTTTCAGCGTCAGCGGATCCCTCAACCGCAACGTCGCCCGGCAGCCGCTCTCCCGCGACACGGTCACCACCCGCTCGGGCAGCGTGGGCTGGAACTTCTCCTTCCAGGACTGGGGGGAGATCGGGCTGTCGCAGAATCTCAAGGCGCGGCTGCTCCCGACCTCGCTCTCGGCCAGCGTCGCCGGATCCCGCAGCACCGAGACGCACCACCGGCGGATCGACCTCAGCCAGCCGTTCGTCAAGGAACCGGCGATCCAGCGGACCAGCGCGACCATGTCCCTCTCCGGCGCCATGCAGCCCCTGACCCCGATCAGCTACCGGATCGACAGCGGCCGCGACCTCATGCTGCGCAAACAGCAGCAGCAGCTCTTCGGTTTCAACCTGGGTCGTGAGACCAGCCGGCGGCACCAGCTCTCCGCTTCCTTCGCCCTTCCGGTCCTGCGCCGGCTGCTGGGCCCCCGTTACTCCTGGAGCGGCAACTCGAACCTCGCCTGGTCGCAGGTGACGCTGCGGGATGAGCCGCCGTGGCAGAGCAGCTTCGGCAACAGCCAGAACCACACCTTCCAGGGAACGGTCAATCCCTCGGACCTCGTGGAGTTCGTCCAGGGCATCGGCCGCTCCGGCGCCTCCGACGACAGCGCCGGGGCGCCCCCCAAACCCGTAGGTCAGCGGTCGGGGGTTCAGGTGGTGCGACCGATCAACATCTCCTACTCGATTGCGCGGCAGACCAGCTTCACCGGGCGGGTAGGGACCCCGTCCTTGCTGTACCAACTCGGCCTGTCCGAGCAACCGGGGAGCAACGTGAGCGGGATCAGTGACGCCCGTTCCCGGGACAACCATGGCGACACCCGGACGCTGAGCATGGACACCTCCGTGAAGCTGCCGCGCCAGGCCAACCTCACCACCCGCTACAGCCGCACCAGCACCAAGCAGCGATCGAGCGGACTGCTGTCCACGACGGAGTCGACCAAGTGGCCCGACTTCGATGTGAATTGGGGGCAGATCTACCAGGCGGTGGGGATTTCCCGTTGGTTCCAGAGCTTCTCGGCCTCGACCCGGTACTCGCGGGACCTGCGCGAGCAGAAATCGGCCAGCTCGACCAATACCACCACCACCACGACCTTCAGTCCGCTGCTCAACATCACGGCCACGCTGAAGTCGGGCCTCTCGGCCACGCTGAATTCCTCGACGTCGAGCAACCACTCGGAGACGCCTGAAACCAGGACGGTCAATGACTCCGACCGCAAGAGCGTGGGGTTGAACGTGAAGAAGACGCTCAACCTGAAGCGCACGATCAAGGTCCCCATGAGCGACCGCAGGCAGACGGTCACGACTCGGGTCGATGTCAACGCCAGCGTCGACTGGCGGTCGGAGAAGTCCTCGTCGCGGACCGGGATCCAGGCCACGCCCACCGTGACGCGCAACATGGCCAGCCTGAAGTTCGCCACCGGGCTGGGGTATCAGTTCACCCAGACGATCACCGGAAACGGACAGATCAACTTCGGCCAGAACACCGACCGGAAGAACCGCGCGCAGACCGAGCGTTTCATCGGCATCACGCTCTCCGCGAGCTTCACGTTCTAGCAGGGAAGGGAAGCCATGAAGACGCCATTGTCAGCCAGGAAGGAGAAGCGACCAGGCCAGACGGCCCGCCCGGGACGCGCCGGCCGGCTGGCCCTCGGATCCGCCCTTCTCGTCCTGACGACCGCCGTGGGCGTCCAGGCGGCCGGTGCGCGGGGCATGCCCGCCGGGTTCTCCGTGGACGCGGCGGGGAGCCGGGCCCAGGCCTGGATCGAGCGGCAGTGCGCTCTCGGCCCCCGGGTGCCCGGGACCGCCGCGCACACAGCCTGGATCGAACTCGTCTCCGGCCATCTGCGGTCGCTGGGAATCTCCGTGCGCCAACAACGGTTTCGCGCTCTCATGCCCGGGGCCAGGGATTCGGTGGACTGCACCAACCTCTTCGCCTCCGTCAACCCCGGCGTGCGCCCCAGGCTGCTTCTGGGAGCGCATTGGGACTCGCGCCCCTGGGCCGATCGGGATCCGAACCCGGCCAACCGCGCCAAGCCTGTCCCCGGAGCGAACGACGGCGCTTCCGGCGTGGCGGCCCTGCTGGTCCTGGCCGAGACGCTGCAGCGGGCCCCGGCACCCCTCGGGATCGATCTGGCCTTCTTCGACGCGGAGGACATGGGCCGGGAGGGACACCCGCAGGAGTACAGTCTGGGAAGCCAGTACATGGCGCGCACCTGGCGGGGCCCGTTGCCGGACTGGGTGCTGGTCCTCGACCTGGTCGGCTCGGAACGGGCGGAGTTCGGCATCGAGGAGTTCTCCGAGGCGGCCGCTCCGGCCTTTCTCGATCTGCTCTTCCGGGTGGCGGAAGGCAAGGGTTACCGGCAATGGAACCGTTCGGTCCGTTACGCCGTGGCGGATGATCATCTCCCGTTCCAGTATCTCGGGGTTCCGGCGATCGACCTGATCGACTTCCATGATCCCGTGTGGCATACGGTCAACGACACCCCCGCCCACACCAGCGCGACCACCCTGGGCCGCGTGATCGACGTCGTGGCGACCTTGATCTACGAGGGGCACCTGGCTCCCTGACCCGCTGCCCCCCCCCGGGTCCCGCGGTCCCCATTCCTAGCGCCGGAAGTGCTTGACCTGGTTTCCTGTTGCGGGCAATCTTGGCGTTTGGGTATGTTCAGCAAGCGTGGGCGAACGTCCACGTTTTTTTTGAGCCGGAGTCCGTCTCCGAGGGGGGATCGTGCGGACCGAGGAACTGGTCGATCTGGTGGGGCCGGTGCTGGCCGATGGGGAGTTTGAGCTGGTCGAGTGCTCGATTTCCCGCACATCGAAGAGCCAGACGTTCCGGATCTCGATCGATCGCGCCGGAGGTGTCACGATCGACGACTGCGCGCGGGTCAGTCGCGGCATCGCGCACCTGCTCGATGCCCATCCCCTGCTGCGGGGGGCCTACCAGCTCGAGGTCTCCTCGGCTGGGATGAACCGGCCGATCCGCACGCCGGAGCACTTCGTCCGCTTTGCGGGCGAGGAAGTACGACTGGAGTTCACCGGTGCCGAGGGGCCGGTCCGGCTGTGCGGGGAGATCGGTCCGGTCGAGGGGGATTCGGTATCGATCCGGCTGGCCAATGGCGAGTCGCGGCCGGTGCCGCTCTCGCGGATTGTGCGGGCCTCGCTCCACATGGACCCGTGGAAGCGTCGCCAGGGTCCGGAGGCACGGGGAGCGGGGTCCCAACCGGGATCCGGGGAACAACCCGCGACCGGAGCGCAACGCCGATCCAGGCCAAAGCAGACCGGGGGACGAAACGCAAAACGGAAAGATGGTCAACGCCATGGCTAACACGACCACCGATGAAATCCTTGAGGCCTTGAGGCAGATCGCCCGGGAGAAGAGCGTCGACCGGCGCCTCCTGATCGAGACGCTGGAGGCCGGGATCCTCAGCGCCGCGCGCAAGCGTTACGCGACCGCCGCTGACGTCCAGGTGGGGTTCGATGACGCGACCGGGAAGATCCGGGTCATGGTGCACAAGAAGGTGGTGCCGGTCGCGATCGATCTCGAGAGCGAGATCGACATCGAGGAGGCCGAACTGCTGCAACCGGGCGTGCGCCCCGGGCAGACCGTCGCGGTGGAAGTTCCCGTCGCCGAGTTCGGGCGCAACGCGATCCAGGCGGCCAAGCAGGTCCTGGTCCAGAAGGTCCGGGAGGCGGAACGCGACCACATCTACCAGGACTACATCGATCGCAAGGGCCAGATCGTCTCCGGGACGGTATCCCAGGTCGATCGAGGCAGCGTCATCGTGAAGATCGGCAAGACCGAGGGCGTGATCCCTCCGCGGGAGATGATCTTCCGGGACCGTTTCAAGATCGGCGACCCGGTCCGCGCCCTGCTCAAGGATATCGACAAAGCCCAGAAGGGCCCGATGCTCATCCTGTCGCGGACCGATCCCGAGTTCGTCCGGCGGCTCTTCGAGAACGAGGTGCCGGAGATCTTCGAGCGCGTGGTCGAGATCCGGGAGATCTCGCGCGAGCCAGGCTCGCGGACCAAGATCACCGTGCTGTCCCACGACGACCGGGTCGACCCGGTGGGAGCCTGCGTCGGGATGAAGGGCACACGTGTCCAGAGCATCGTCCGGGAACTCGGGGGCGAACGCATCGACATCGTGCCGTGGAGCCCGGATCCGAAGATCCTCATCAGCCGGGCGCTGGCGCCGGCGCGGGGTGTGCTGGACGTCATCGTCCACGAGGTTGAGAAGCGGGTCACCGTGGTGGTGGCCGATGACCAGCTCAGCCTGGCCATCGGCAAGGGAGGCCAGAACGCCCGGCTGGCGAACCGTCTGACGGGATATGCCATCGACCTGAAGAGCCAATCGCAGATCGAGGTGGAACGCGGCGTCGCGGGCGGCCTTCCCGAGGTCGAACTCGAAGAGCTGAACAAGGAGCTTGGACCGCGTCTGGTGGAGCGCTTGATCAAGGCGGGCAAGGAGACCCTGCAGGACGTCATCCGCACCTCGGCGGAGGATCTCATGGAGATCCCGGGCATCGGCGAGAAGACCGCGGGCCGGCTTCTGGTCCTGGCGCGCCAGATCCTCGACGAGAGGGCGGCGCGGCGCGACGGCGATGCGGGCGCTGAGGACTCGCCGGCCGGAGAGAGCCTGGAGGAGGCCGGCGATCCGGCGGAGCCCGAGGGCGCCACGGCCGCAACGGCGGAGGCAACAGCCTCGCCGGAGGAGGGACACGCTGACCTCGAAGGACCCGTCTCCGAGGACCGCAAGGATCCCGGCGACGAGAGACGGGAGGCGCACGCTTGAAGGTTCGGGTATTCCAACTCGCGAGAGATCTGAAGATCTCCAGCGACGCGTTGGTCAACATGATCAGCTCGCTCGGCGGCGATGCGAAGAGCCACATGTCTTCCCTCGACGACGATCTGGTGGCGAAGATCCGCGCCAAGATCGCCGAGGAACGCCAGGCGGTGAAGCGCGAGTCCGAGAAGAAAGCTCACATCCAGGAAGAGATCGCCAAGAAGGCGGAAGAGGCCAGGCTGCGCCCCGTGCCTGTCGCCGCGGCTCCGGTCACGGCGCCCGCGCCCAAGGTGGCGCAGCCGGCTCCGGTCACGGCTCCGGTCCGCCCACCTCTGCCGACCCGGCCGCCCCAGCCCGTCCGGACACCGCCGCAGCCCCGGCCGCACGCGGTCCCGGTCACCGCCCGGACCGTCGTGTCCGGTCCGCCTCGTCCTTCGGATGGCGGCGGGGGACGTGGTCGCGGTGGGGACCGCGGGCGCAAGAAGAAGCGGCAGGTCGACGAGGCGCTGGTCCGCGAAAACGTGCGGCGGACCCTCGCCGGAATGGAGGCCGGGCGCCAGCGGAGCCGCCGGCGTCGTCGCGGCTCGGAGGAAGCGGGAGAGCAGGAAGAGACGAACAAGCTCTCCATCCACGAGTTCGCGACCGTCGGGGAACTGGCTTCCGTGATGGAAGTCAAGCCGGCCGAGGTCATCGCGACCTGTCTCTCGCTCGGAATCATCGCCAACATCAATCGCCGGCTCGAGAAGGACGCGATCACGGCGATCATGGACGAGTTCGGCTATGAGCCCGACTTCGTCGTCGAGTACGGCGAGGAGATCCTCGCCCAGCACGACCTCGAGGACAGCGCGGAGCAGTACGAGACCAAGGGCAGGGCGCCCATCGTCACGGTCATGGGGCACGTCGACCACGGCAAGACGAGTCTCCTGGACCACATCCGCAAGACCCGCGTCATCGACAGCGAGTCGGGCGGCATCACCCAGCACATCGGCGCCTATTCCGTGTACCTGCCGCAGGGCACCATCGCCTTCCTCGATACCCCGGGTCACGAAGCGTTCACGGCCATGCGGGCGCGGGGAGCGCAGGTCACGGACATCGTCGTACTGGTCGTGGCGGCCGACGACCATGTCATGCCCCAGACCATCGAGGCGATCAACCACGCGAAGGCCGCGGGCGTTCCCATCATCGTCGCGATCAACAAGGTCGATCTGCCCACGGCCAACCCCGACCTGGTCCGCAAGGAACTGGCGGATCACGGCATCCTGGTGGAGGAGTGGGGAGGCAACGTCGTCGCGGTCGAGATCTCGGCGAAATTCGGCCAGAATGTCAACCGGCTGCTGGAGATGATCCTCCTGCTGGCGGAGATGCGGGACCTCAAGGCCGAGCCGGACCGTCGCGCCAAAGGCGTGGTCATCGAGGCCCGGCGGGAGGCTGGACGCGGGGTCGTGGCGACCGTTCTGATCCAGAACGGTCATGTCGAAGTCGGCCAGCCCTTCGTCTGTGGTTCGCAGTACGGAAAGGTGCGAGCCATGACCGATGAGCGGGGCGAGCGCCTGAAGGTGGCGGGACCGTCCACGCCGGTGGAAATCCTCGGCTGGTCGGGCGTGCCCGGATCCGGCGATGTCTTCACGGTGGTCAAGAGCGAAGCGGAGGCGCGCGAGATCGCCGGCCGCCGTTCGCAGATCGCCCGGGAGCATGAGCACCGCCTCAGCCGCCAGGCCACCAGCCTGATGTCCATTCAGGATCGCATCCGTCGCGGCGAGCTCCACGACCTCAACCTCGTCCTCAAGGCCGACGTGGGCGGATCCATCGAGGTGCTGCGCGACAGCCTGCAAAAGCTTTCGACCGACGAGGTCAAGGTGCGCATCATCCACCAGGGGGTCGGGCTGATCAACGAGTCCGATATCCTTCTGGCGGTCGCTTCGGGCGCCATCGTCATCGGCTTCCACACGCGGCCCGATGCCAAAGCGCACCAGTTGGCCATGACCGAAGGGGTGGACGTCCGTCTCTACCAGGTCATCTACGAGGTCGAGAAGGACGTCAAGGACGCCATGAGCGGCCTGCTTGCCCCCGACAAGGTCGAGAAGATCGCCGGCTCGGCCGAGGTGCGCAAGGTCTTCCACATCACCAAGGTCGGGGCCATCGCGGGATGCTTCGTGGTCTCGGGGACGCTCCACCGGACCGACCGCGCCCGCGTCTTCCGCGGCGCGGACAAGGTCTTCGACGGCCGCTTCGCTTCGCTCAAGAGGGTCAAGGACGACGTCCGGGAGGTGGCCAGCGGCTTCGAGTGCGGCATCGGCCTGGAGGGTTTCAACGACATCCGCGAAGGCGACGTGATCGAGGCCTACACGGTCGAGGAAGTCGCGCGCCGAATCGACTAGCGGCGCGGCGGTGCGCCAGCTTCTCGACCGGGTGGCCGTTCCCGCGCAGTGTCCGGCACCGGGCGGCTGGGTGCGTGGAGGCTGGAAGCCGTTGCGCTCCCCTCCGGGCGATCATTCTTTGCTTGAGGCGGGCTCGGTCATGTTTTACGGCGTAGCGCGGCTGGAGTTCTTGATACCCCACAGCCAATCCCTCAAGGAGAAGCGAGCGGTGATCAACCGGCTCAAGGCGCGCCTGCAGAGCCGCTATCACGTGGCCGTCGCGGAGGTCGATCATCAGGATCTGCGTCAGAGGGGCGCCCTGGGACTGGCGCTGGTGGCGCAGGGCCCCTCTTCGGCTCAGAACGGCCTCAGCGCCCTGCGCCGCCTGGCTGACGAGGAACTGCGCATTTCCGTCATCGATTTCACGACGCATGTGGGTGCGCTCGGCGATCAGATGCCCCGCGAAGCCGGCTCGGGCGATTCCGGCCATCTTCCCTTCCCCGATGGACCGGATGCCGGGGCTCGCGAGACGGGGGAAGCCGGCACCGGCGACGAGGACGACCTCACGTGGCGGGAGGAACGGGATTGAAGGGCATACGGACCGAGAAGCTGGCCGAGGAGATCCGGCAGGCCATCTCCGGCGTCCTGCAACAGAAGGTGTCGGACCCACGCCTGGGCATGGTGGGGGTGACCCGGGTCGAGGTCTCCAACGACCTTGGCCACGCCCTCGCCTACATTTCCGTCCTGGGGGATGACGCCGCCCAGGAAGCCAGCCTCAAGGTGCTCGATCGCGCCCAGGGGTTCATCCGGACCGAGCTCGCGCGTTCCCTCCGGCTGCGCCGGGTTCCCGAGCTGCGGTTCAAGGCGGATCCCGGCATACGCTACAGCATCCGTCTCCAGGAGGTCCTGCGGGAACTCGGCATGGACCACCCGGTCGCTCCCACCCCCGATGAGGATGATCCCGATGCGTGATGACGGCTTCGGCAATCGGCCACGGGCGGTGCGTGGCGGTTCGCGCCCTCGCCTGGAGCCGCCACGCGGCGCCCCGGCCCCTTCGGGGGCCCTGGCGCCCGCTTTCGTGCTCAACGTGTACAAGGAAGTCTCGTGGACCAGCCATGACGCCGTCGGGCGGGTGCGCCGGATCCTCGACCTGAAGCAGGTCGGCCATGCCGGGAGCCTCGATCCCCTGGCCGCCGGGGTGCTCTTGGTGGCGGTCGGACGCGCCACCAAGGTCGTGTCGCACCTGATGGCGCTTCCCAAGTCCTATCGGGGCACGCTGCGGTTCGGGCGGCGCACGACCACAGGCGACGGCGGCGGCGAGATGGTGGCCGAAGGCCCGGTCCCGCAGGCAGGGCTCGAGGCTTTGCAGGCGGCGGCGGCGCGTTTCCACGGGACGGTCCTGCAGGTTCCCCCGATGGTCTCCGCGCTCAAGCAGGACGGCGAACGTCTCTACGACCTGGCCCGGCGCGGCATCGAGGTCGATCGCGCGCCTCGGCCGGTGCGGATCGACCGGTTCACCATCACCGGGGTGGACCTGCCCCGGGTCGACTTCGAACTCGACTGCGGCCGCGGAACCTACGTTCGCACGCTGGCCGAGGACCTCGCGGCGGAGTTCGGCACCGTCGCCTTCGTCGAGTCCCTGGTCCGCACACGGGTGGGAAAGTTCTCCATCGAGGATAGCTGCCGGCTGATCTCGCCCCCCGGCTCGGAGCGAGCGGGGTTGAGCCAGCTGGGGATCTCCCTGGGCGAGGCTCTCTCGCACCTGGACAGCGTCCGGGTGGATGCGCGTTGGATCCACCGCCTGCGGCAGGGGGGCGTTCCACCGTGGAACAACCTGACCTTCAACTCGAAGCCGGAGATCGGCTCGGTCGTGCGCCTGGTCGGGCCGGAAGGCGAACTGATCGCCCTGGCTTCGCTCGATCTTCTGCCGGGGCCGGCCGATCGTCCGATCGAGCATGCCTGCGCGTTGCGCCTGGAAAGGGTCATTTGAGCGAAACCGAGGCCCTGGGCGAGAGTCGGGGCGAAGAACCCCCGAACCCGGGCGGCCCTCCGCCGGAAGCCGTGGCCGCGGTGGCCACGATCGGGGTCTTTGACGGCGTGCATCGCGGCCATCGCCAGCTTCTCGAACTCGTGCGCGACCGGGCGCGCGCCCTGGGCCTGCCTTCCCTGGTCATCACCTTCGACCCGCACCCGGTCGCGGTGCTGTCCCCGGCTTCGCCACCGGAACTCCTGACCCCGCACGCCGTCAAGCTCCGCCTGCTGGCCGAACTGGGGATGGACCTGGTCTGGCCGATGCGGTTCTCCACGGAAATGGCCGCCCTCGAGCCGGGCGAGTTTGTCCGCCAGCGCCTGCTGCGCCGCATTCGCCCGCGAGAACTGTGGATCGGCTACGATTTTCGTTTCGGCCGCGGGCGCGAGGGAGGGTTGGATGTGCTGCGCGAGGAGGGCGCTCGCGCCGGATTTGCCGTGCACCAGTTCGGCCCGGTTCACGCGGGGGGACGGGTCTACAGCAGCACCTGGGTCCGGGAAGCGCTCGGCCGCGGCGCCGTGGACGAGGCCGAGGAACTCCTGGGCCACGCTTTCATCCTGGAGGGGATCGTGGGGCGCGGCCGGGGGGATGCCGCCCGCCTCCTGGTCCCCACCGCCAACCTGGATCTCCACCCGCGCCAGTTCCTGCCCGCCCAAGGGGTCTACACCGGGTGGGGGGAGGCCGCCGGCGCCCTGCTCCCGGCGGTGATCAACATCGGGCGGCGACCCACGTTGACCGAGGGGAGCCGGGTGGTCGTCGAGGTCCATCTCCTGGACTGGGAGGGAGACCTGCGCGGCCGGACGTTGGCCGTCCGCTTCGGGGCCCGGCTCCGGGACGAGGCCCGTTTTGCCGAACTGTCCGATCTCCAGGCTGCCGTCGCGGCCGACGTGGATGCCGCCCGCGACTGGCACCGGGCGAACCTTCACCGAAAACTAACCGTTGCTCCGGAAATGGCGGACTGATAGAGTCCTTGCGATTATAGCTGGTTTCATTGCGCGACCGGCCAAGGCCGACAAGCCGGGAGCAGCAGCCGGAGGTACCGGCTGGCTCGTTCTACGGAGGAGACGAATGCCCCTTTCGAAGGAAGAAAAGCAGGAGATCATCAGCCGCTACAAGCTGCACGAATTGGATTCCGGGAGTCCGGAGGTACAGATTGCGCTGCTGACCGAGAAGATCCGCCATTTGACCGAGCACTTCAAGAAGCACACGACCGACCACCACTCCCGCCGCGGCCTGCTCCGCATGGTCGGCCGGCGTCGCAAGCTGTTGGACTATCTGAAGAATACGAAGCTGGAAAGCTACCGTAGCCTGGTCAAGGACCTGGGTCTGCGCCACTAGGTCCCTCATTCCTCAACGCCGATCGGCCGAACGCGCGGGAGTGCGATCCCGCCGCGGGTGTTTGGCCTACCCGCCACCCAAGGCCACTGCAGGAGACTCACATGGAATACAAGTGCTCAATGGAACTCGGAGGACGGACCCTGACCCTGGAGACCGGCCGCCTGGCCCGGCAGGCCAGCGGATCGGTCCTGGTGACCTATGGGGACACCGTCGTGCTGGCCGCCTCCGTCGTCGGCCGCAAGCCGACCGACCGCGACTTTCTTCCCCTGACCGTCGACTATCGAGAGAAGACCTATGCGGCCGGGCGGATTCCCGGCGGTTTCTTCAAGCGGGAGGGGCGTCCCAACGAAAAGGAGATCCTCTCCTCGCGCCTCATCGACCGCAGCCTGCGGCCGCTCTTCGAGAAGTCGATCCGCTTCGAGACCATGATCACGGCGGAGGTTCTTTCCTCCGACCAGGAGAATGACGGCGACACTCTTGGGCTGATCGGCGCCTCCTGCGCCCTCAACCTTTCGGATCTGCCTTTCCCCGGTCCGGTCGGCGCCGTCCGCATCGGCCTCACGGAAGAGGGCTTCGTCATCAACCCCACCAGCGCGGTGCTGGAGGCGAGCCGGATGAACATCATCGCGGCGGGCACCGAGGACTCGATCGTCATGGTCGAGGGGGAGGCGCGCGAGATCAGCGAGGATCAGCTCATCGAGGCCTTCCGTTTCGCCCATCCCCACATCCAGCGGATCGTCCAGCTCCAGAAGCAGGTGCTCGAGGCGGTCCACCGCCCCAAGAGGGCCTGGGCGCCCGAACCCGAGGATGAAGCCCTCTACGAGGCGGTCCGCGGGCTGGCCAGCGAGAAGATCAACGACGCCATCCGGGTCGCGGAGAAGCACGATCGCGAGGAGCGGCTCGACGCCGTCGAGGCCGAGGTGCAGGCCGCTCTTCTGGAAAGTCATCCGGAGCGGGAAAAGGACATCGCGGAGGCCTACCACCGGCTGGTCAAGAAGCAGATGCGCTCCATGGTGCTGGACGAGGGGGTGCGCTGCGACGGACGCCGCGGAAACGAGATCCGGCCCATCACGTGCGAGGTGGGCGTCCTCCCGCGGACCCACGGCAGCGCCATCTTCACCCGGGGCCAGACCTAGGCCCTCGTCGTCACCACGCTCGGCACCTCGATCGACGAGCAGAAGATCGAGGAGTTGATGGGTCAGTCGTGGAAGACCTTCATCCTCCACTACAATTTCCCCGCCTATAGCGTGGGGGAGGTCCGCCCCAGCCGAGGTCCGGGACGCCGCGAGATCGGCCACGGCGCGTTGGCCGAACGGGCCCTCTCGGGAGTGGTTCCGTCGAACGAGCGCTTCCCGTACACGATCCGCATCGTCTCCGATGTGCTCGAATCCAACGGCAGCTCGTCCATGGCCTCGGTCTGCGGCGGAAGCCTCGCCCTGATGGACGCCGGAGTTCCGATCAAGGCGCCCGTGGCGGGCATCGCGATGGGCCTGATCCAGGAGGGGGAGAAGGTCGCGGTCCTGTCGGACATCATGGGGGTGGAAGACCATCTGGGAGACATGGACTTCAAGGTGGCGGGAACGAGCGAGGGCATCACCGGTGTGCAGATGGACATCAAGATCAAGGGACTGGACTTCGGCACCCTGAAGAGCGCCCTGGACCAGGCGCGGGCAGGCCGGCTCCACATCCTCGAGATCATGAACCGCACCCTGGCGGAGTCCCGCCCCGAGATCTCGCAATACGCTCCGCGGATCCTCATGATCAACATCAACCCGGACAAGATCCGCGACGTCATCGGACCCGGGGGCAAGACCATCAAGAAGATCACCGAGCAGACCGGCGCCACGATCGACATCGAGGATGATGGTACGATCAAGGTGGCCTGCGTGGATTCCGAGATGGCGAACCGGGCGGTCGAGATCATCCGCTCGCTCACGGAAGATCCTGAGATCGGGCGCGTCTATCGGGGCCGGGTCAAGCGGATCGTGAACTTCGGCGCCTTCGTCGAGATCCTGCCGGGCCGCGACGGGCTCGTGCACATCTCCGAGCTGGAGAACCACCGCGTCGCGCGGGTCGAGGACGTCCTCAAGGACGGAGAGGTCGTGCTGGTCAAGGTGATCGGCGTCGACGATGAGGGGAAGATCCGGCTCTCCCGAAAGGCCGTCCTGCAGGAAACCGAGGCCAACCGGTAGGCGATCGCAGAACAGCGCGAGGGCTGCTCCCGCAGACGGCCGCCCCTGCAGGGCTCGCCACACCAGGCGGGCCGTGTCAGCGCCCGGCCTGGCCATGCGGGTGGCCAACAGGAATCCACGCCGCGCCCCGCCATCTCGCGCGGGCGCGGCGTGGCGCATGAAGCGGAGGTCGGCCGGGTGAAGTTCCTGCGGCAGCTCAACCAGCAGTTCGAGGATCCCCCTCTGCTCCAGCGGGATCTCCCCGGGGGGGTGACCCTGCTCATGGAGCCGGTGCACGAGGTCACCTCGCTGGCCATCGGCGTCTGGGTCCGCACCGGTTCGCGCGACGAGCATCCCGAACAGGCGGGGATCACCCACCTGATCGAACACCTGGTCTTCAAGGGCACCCGCCGCCATTCCGGGTACAAGCTCGCCAAGCGCATGGAGGCGATCGGCGGGCAGATCGACGCGTACACGACCAAGGAGTGCACCTGTTTCTACGCGCGGGTCTTCGAGGGCCACCGCCGCGAAGCGGTCGAGATCCTGGCCGAGCTGCTCAGCCAGCCCTCCCTCAGCGCCGACATGATCGAAAGCGAGATCGGCGTCGTGGAAGAAGAGATCCAGAGCTACGAGGACAGTCCCGAGGAGATGATCCACGACCTCAGCGCCGAGGTACTCTGGAACCGCCATCCCCTGGGGATCCCCATCCTGGGCACCCGGGCATCGCTCCGCCGGCTCACGGCGCGCGATGTCCGCCGTTACCACCGGGGCCGCTACGCCGGGCCCAACGTCGTGGTGGCGGCCGCGGGCCGGATCGACGACGGCGCGCTTCTCGAGGAGGTCGCGCGCAGCTTCCGCCTCCCCAAGGCGATCGAACCGGCCGATCACCACCGGCTGCCCCGCTTCCACGCCACCGAGCGACACGAGGAGCGTGATGTCAGCCAGGCCTCGATCTGCCTCGTCCGGCGCGGGCCTTCTTACCGGGATCGCGATCGCCATGCGGTGTACATCCTGAACACCATCCTGGGCGCCGGCGCCAGCTCGCGCCTCTACCAGACCATCCGCGAGCAAGCGGGCCTGGCCTACTCGATCTATTCCTATGCCGACTCCTTCCGGGACACGGGGATGTTCGGCATCTACCTCGCGGTCAGCCCCGACCGCGCCCGGCGCGCGCTGAGCTTGATCTGCCGCGAGCTGCGCCGGATCAAGCGCGACGGGGCCAGGAACTGGGAGCTGGAGAGCGCCAAGGCGCAGATCTTCACCGGGATGTTCCTCTCCTACGAGAGCATGTACGAGAGGATCAGCCGCCTGTCGCACAACCACCTCTACTATGGCCGCCAGATCCCGCTGCGGGACACCGTGCGCGCTCTGGAGCAGATCACGCTTGACGACGTGCACGAGGCGGCGGAGAAGATGATCCAGGCCTCGGAGTACTCCGTGGTCACGCTCGGCCCCCGGGACTGCAACCCGCCGGGGCTGGCGGAACTGGATTTCTGAGGCGAGAGGTACGGCGCCGGTCGTTCCGAGAGAGTTGCGGGGCGGCTCCCGCAGGCGCCCGGTCAGCCGGGCACCGTACGGCAGGCGGCCGTGAGGTGGAGCACAAGGGCCAACGGCGCCGGGAGGGCATCGGTTGAAGCGAGTGGCGCGGCCATGACGCCGGAGGTGGTGGTTTCGTGCCGGGCGCTCCGCCCGGACGCGCGGCTTCCTGAAAGAGCGACGGCGGGATCGGCGGGTTTTGACCTGCATGCCTGTCTGACCGAGCCGATGACGTTGCTCCCGGGCCAGCGGGCGCTGGTGCCGACCGGTCTCATCCTGGCCATCCCCGAGGGCTTCGAGGGAACGGTGCGCCCGCGCAGCGGCCTGGCGCTGCGCCACGGGATCGGCCTGGTCAACAGCCCCGGGACCATCGATTCGGACTATCGCGGCGAAGTCGGGGTCATCGTCATCAACTGGGGCGAGGCGCCCTTCCTGGTGCACCCGGGCGACCGCATCGCCCAGATCCTCATCCAGCCGGTCGTCCGCGCCCGGATGGCCTGGGGGGAGACCCCGGATACCGCCCGCGGCGCCGGGGGCTTCGGACACACCGGAACCGCTCCGTTGCCCGAGCCGGGGCCGGATCATCCCCGGTGAATGCGTCCATGCGTCCCTCGTTGATCCGGCGTCCGGCCGCCCAGTTGGCGGCGATCCTGGCGGGGCTGTATCTGATCGGCACGCTGGCGCCGGTGGAGGGGAACGCGACTGCCGCGAGCGCTCGCGGCTCGTCGAGCCGGCCGGCCCCCGCCGGAAGCCCTGCGGCCACGCTGGCCGCCGCGACGGCGGCGGTTTCCGGCTTGTCTCTCTCCAACGATGGGGCGCCGTTCGCGGCCGGCCCCGGTGCGGGTTCCTCCGCCGGCGGCCGCGCGGCGGCAACCGGTGCGATCACCCAGGCTTTGCTGGACTCGCTTCACGCCGCTCGCCCTGCCCTGGTGGTGGGCGAGCGCCTTACCTTCTCGATCGGCTGGGGGGTCGTGAAGGCGGGCTCGGCCACGCTCGAGATCGCCGGCATCCGGCGCTATCGCGACCGGCTGGCCTATCACTTCCAGTCCGACGCCACGAGCAACTCCGTCTTCGACAAGATCTATCCGGTGCGCGACCGCGTCATCAGCCTGATGGATGTCCGCACCGCCCGCTCGCTCTACTTCGAGAAGCACCTGCGGGAAGGGAAGTACCGCGCCGATCAGCAGATTCGCTTCGATCACGAAGGAGGCAAGGCGATCTATCATGACCGCCGGGAGTTTCCCATGACGCCCGGGGCGGTCGACGTGCTGGCGGCCTTCTACCTGACCCGGACACTGCCGCTGGAGGCGGGACGGGACATGCACTTCGAAAGCCACGCCGATCGCAAGAACTACCCGTTGCGCGTGCGGGTGCTGGGACGCGAGGAGATCCAGACCCCGGCGGGCCGTTTCCAGTGCCTCAAGATCGAACCCAAGCTGCGCAGCGGAGCGTTCTTCAAGAACGAGGGGCAGTTGACCATATGGCTGACCGATGACGAGCGGCGCCTCCCCGTGTTGATGAAGAGCCGGATCGCCGTCGGATCGATCACCGCCACCCTGACCGCGTTCGAACGGCCCGCGAGCGGTCACGCGACGTCGCGTCAGAATGGGCCGGGATAGGGCCGACATGTCGCGTTACCCCGAGGCGGATCTGAACCGGATCCGAACGTACCCGGTGCGCACCCGCCGCAGCCTGGTGGCCGGCGAGGCCGGCTACCGTCCGCCCGCCGATCCGGCGTCCTTCACCGATTTCTGGGATTCCTTGCCGGAGACACTGGCCGCGCGGGATCTGAAGGAACTCGTCCGCCTCTCCGCGGCAGCCCGGCGGAGCGGGCACGGGATGCTCGTCCTCTGCGGGGCCCATGTCATCAAGGCGGGCGTGAGCCCGGCCCTCATCCGTCTGATGGAGGACGGTTGGATCACCGCACTGGCCACCAACGGCGCGGGCGCGATCCACGACCTGGAGCTGGCTTTCTTCGGCCGCACCTCGGAAGACGTGGCCGCGCAGCTGCCGGCCGGGCGTTTCGGCATGGCGCGCGAGACCTCCTCCTGGCTGAACGACTGGACCATCGAGGCGGCGGCCCGGGGCGAAGGGCTGGGGGAGGGGTTGGGACGGGCCTTCCTCGAGCGGGGCGCTCCCGGGAGCGCCTCCAGCCTGCTGGCGACCGCTTACCGGCTCTCGATCCCGGCGACGGTGCACCTGGCCATCGGGGCGGACATCAACCACCAGCATCCCGGCTTCAACGGCGCGGCGGCCGGGGAGACAACCGCGCGGGACTTCCGCATCCTCTGCCGCGTGGTCCAGGGGCTGGAACGGGGGATCGCGCTCAACATCGGGTCGGCCGTGATCCTCCCCGAGGTTTTCCTCAAGGCGGTCTCGGTCGGGACCAATCTGGGCGCCCGCTACGGCGGCCTGACCACGGCGGTCTTCGATTTCATCCGCCACTATCGTCCGGCGGAGAATGTGGTGCGCCGGCCCGCTCTCCAGGGCGGGAAAGGGTTCTACCTCGTCGGCCATCACGAGATTCTCGTTCCGTTGTTCACGCAGGCCTTGCTGCTCGCGGGGGGCGGGTCCGGGACGGGCCGGAGCGAACGGGGCAAGGGTGACGGCAAGGCGGCGGGCGTTAAAGGCGGGGCGAAAACGGGCCGATCAACCCAATCAGACCCTCCGACCCGTTCCAGGCGGAGGCCGCGATGAACTGTTTCCCCGTCGGCGGGCGGTTGACGATCTCGGGACAGCGCAATATGCTCAGAACTCCGCGCCGACCCTGCGGCATGGAGACGCCGGCCCGAACGGGTGGTGCGGATCCGCCGGGAAGGCGGGTGGATGGCATTTGGAAAGGATGGATCCTCTGATCCAGGGTCGCGAAACCCACGCCAGGGATCGGCGAACCGTGCGACCGGCGCGAGCGGGTACCGGCCGGGCGGGCGCCGTTCTGCTCGGCATCGTGCTGGCCCTTGCGGCCGGATCCCTCCAGGCGCAGCCGGACAGCATGCGCGACTTCCCGCCGTTGCGCGGCCCGGGAATGCCTGACAGCGTCCGCTACATTCCGGTCCCCACTCCGCCGCCTGTGCCGGTTCCTACGCCGGAAGCGGAGACGCCCGGCATCCCGTCCGCGCCGCGAGTGGAAGAAGAGGGTTACCTGCTCGGCGTCGGGGACGAGCTCGAGGTTTCCGTCCTGGGGCAGCCGGCCCTCAGCCGGATGGTGAAGGTGCGCCCCGACGGCAACATCAGCTCCCCCGGGGTCGGCACCATCTTCGTGCTCGGCCGCTCCCCGGAAGAGGTCGGGCAGGAGATCGAGCAGGCTCTGGCGAAGTACCTGCGGTATCCGCAGGTCGAACTGCTGGTCAGCAACTACGGCACCCACCGGGTCTTCGTCATGGGGGAGGTCTTCGTCCCCGGCGATCACGAGTACATCAAGGGGATGACCGCGCTGCAGGCCGTCGCCACCGCCGGGGGGATCCGCTCCAGCGGCAAGTCGGGGAAGGTGGTCATCCTGCGCCGCACCGGGGCCGGCACGCTGGACTTCTTCCAGCGCGACCTGGGCGACATCATGAAAGGCAAGAGAGGGGCGGAGGAGGATGTTGTCCTGAAGCCGTACGACATCGTGTATGTCCCGCGCAGCTTCGTGGCCGACGTCGGCATCTTCATCGATCAGTACATCCGTCCGCTGATCATCCCCTTCAGCCTCTACATCTACGGTTGGGATGCCTTCCACGCGGAGGAGGTTCGCCCCCGCTAGCGGGCGTCGATCATGGAAACCAGGGACAACAGCAAACCCGAAGCCAGCATGAGGGACTTCCTCTCGGTGGTTTTCCGCCGGAAGTGGGTCATCCTCTCGGTTCTCGCCGCCGCCATCGCCACCGTCGTGGTGCTCAACGTCGTCACCCCGGTCATCTACGAATCCCTTTCCTCCATCCTCGTCCACCGTGGCCAGCAGGAGACCGCCTTCGACAGCCGCTCCAAGCTCGTGTTGCCCTGGGAAGAGGAACTCAACTCCGAACTGGAGACGGTGCGCAGCAGCCACATCCTGGACATGGCCCAGAAAGTCATCGACGAATCGGGAGTCCGCGGCACGGACGGCGAGCCGATCCGGATCGATCCGCTTCAGTTGACCAGCACGACCAGCGGGCGCTCCAGCGTCATCTACCTGCGCTCGAAGAACACCGACCCTATTGCCGCGCAGCAGATCGCGCGCGCCGTCACCCAGGCCTACACCGATTTCCGGCTCAACGTCCGCGGCGTGCCCGAACTGGATGCTTTCTTCCGCGAGGAGATCGAGGGGTTGCGCGTCCAGCTCGAGGAGTGGGAGCAGCGCCGGGCCGACTTCATGAACGAGGAATCGGTGGCCCGCCTGGACATCGAGCGCAACTCGATGATCGCGCTCCGCCAGCAGACGGAGTTCTCCCTGGCCAACCTTCGCAGCGAACTGGCCGGCGCGGAGGCCCGGGCCGAGGTCATGCGCAACCTGATGGACGAGGATCCCGACTCCGCCGACGTGCCGTACACCTTCTCGGACATGGACAACCGCGACAGCGAGATGATCTTCCAGCTGAAGAAGGAACTGATCGCCCGGCGAGCCGCCCTGGTGAGCGCGCGGGCCCAGTACCAGGACGATCATCCCCAGGTCCGCACGCTGACCGATGAAGTGCGCGACCTCGCCGCCCTGCTGCGGCGCGAGGTGGAATCCTACGTCCGCCACCTGCGCTACAAGGTGGACGTGCTCAAGGCCCAGGAAGAGGCTCTCCTGACCTCGCTCTCCTACACCGACGCCTCCATGGCCTCCTATCCGCAGAAGGAGGCGAAGCTGGCCTACTTCGATCGCATCATCACGGCGATGGAGACCAGTCACAAGTCGATGGTCGACAAGCAGATCCAGGCCCGTTTGGAGCGCATCGGATCCTCGGACTGGAACGTGCTGGTGCTGCAGCCTGCCACCGAGCCGACCGTGGTGCGGACCAACGACTTCATCCGGCTCCTGCTCATACCCTTGCTCGGTCTGGTCGTGGGGGTCGCCCTGGCATTCGTCGTGGACGGGCTTGACCACTCGTTGAAGGACGCTACCGACGCGGAGCAGCATCTCGGCCTGCCGGTCCTCGGCTCCATCGGCCGGATGTAGACGGCGCCGTGTACGAGTCGCACTTCGGATTGCGCGAAGCCCCCTTCGCCATCACGCCGGATCCTCGTTTCCTCTTTCTCACGCGCGGGCACCGCGACGCCCTGGCCTATCTGCACTACGGCATCGAACAGCGCAAGGGGCTGCTCGTCCTGACCGGCGAGGTCGGGGTGGGCAAGACGCTGGTGGTGCGGGCCCTGCTCGGACAGCTCCCCGATGACGTGGAAACCGCGCTGGTCATGAACGCGCGGCTGACCTTCAAGCAGCTCCTCTACATGGCGCTCCTCGACTTCGGCGTCAAGCCGCCCGGGCGTTCCAAGGTGGATCTGTTGCTCGCGCTGCAGGGCTTCCTTCTCGAGGTGCGGGATCGCCGCGGCAACGCCGTCATCATCATCGACGAGGCGCAGAACCTCTCGGCCGAGAACCTGGAGGACTTCCGCCTGCTCTCCAACCTCGAGTCGACGAACACCAAGCTCATCCAGATCATCCTGGTGGGACAGCCCGAGCTGCGGGTGACGCTCAACCATCGGTCGCTCCGGCAGCTCCGCCAGAGAATCCCCGGCATGTTCGACCTCACGCGCCTGCCGGCCGAGGCGGTGCGGGAGTACATCGACTTCCGGGTCTCGGTGGCCAGCGACGGGGAGACCGCCGCGCTCTTCGACGAGCAGGCGATCGCCGTGATCGCCCGCTACTCCAGTGGAATTCCGCGTCTGGTCAACCAGCTCTGCGACCGGGCGCTGCTCGTCGGCTATGCCCGGGGAGCGGACCGGATCGAGGGAGATCACGCGCGCGAGGCGGCCCGGGAACTCGGCCTGACGGACATCTCCGGTTCCCCGGCGATGCTGGGCCGCGGAATCGAGGGGACAGCATGAGCAACATCCATGACGCGTTGACGAAGCACCGGCAGGAGATGGACCGTTCCCGAGGGGCCGGGGCTTTGCCGGGCGCCGCGGGAGCATCCCGCCGCGGCACGATCCCGGTCGCCCTGGAGCCGGGGCGCGATCGCGAGCTGGAAGAGCTGCGCCAACGGGTCATTCTCGAGCTGGGCGCGGGACGCTCGGCCGTGATCGTCTTCACCGCGGCCGTTCCGGGCGAGGGAGCCTCCACCCTGTCGTTGCTCTTCGCCTACCGTCTGGCCGAGGCGGAGAGCCGTCCCGTGCTGCTGGTCGACGGCGACCTGGCGCACACCGGCCGGTCCCTCTCCAGCGTGCTCGGCAACGGGGGAGAGGCCCGGGGGCTCGTCGAAATCCTCACGGGATCGCATGCGCTCAAGGACGTGGTGGTGCCGACCGAGGAGCCGAACCTCCACTTCCTTCCCTGCGGCAGCGTCGCCGGCCCCAACATCGACCTGGTGCGGGAAGACCGGCTGAGCCCGCTGCTGGAAGAGATGCGCCGGGTGTACAGCTTCGTGGTCGTCGATTCGGCCTCGACCCTGGCCGCCCCCGAGACGGGACCTCTGGCCGCCGCCGCCGATGGCGTGGTCATGGTGGTCCGGGCCGGCCGATCGCGCCGGGAGACCGTGCAGAAGGCTCTGCATCTTCTGGGGAAGGCGCGCTGCCGTCTCCTCGGGGTGGTCCTCAACGATCGCCGCTATCCGATCCCCTCGTTCATCTACCGCCGGATCTGACCGGGATGCCGGCGCCGCTGAGCGCTGACCGGCGCGTGGACAAGGCGCTCCGGCAGATCCTCGAACGCGCGCTCCCCGGGGTCCGCGGCCTGCTAGACCCCTATCGCCCGCGCCTCATCTTTCTGGGAGGCAGTGCCGCGCTCGGCGAGGCGGTCGGCTGGGATACCGGAGCGGGCCACCCACTGCTTCTCTCCGACCTCGATCTCTCCGTGGTGACCGATGATCCGGTGCCCGCCGCGATCCGGGCCGAGGTGGATCGCTGGTGCCGCGCGCCGGATGGTCCGGGCGCCGGCTATGCGGGAGGGGCCGATGTTGTCACGGTGGGCACGTACGCGGCTTCCTCTCTGGGGGGTGAGACGCCTACCCCGGGGGTCTACGATTTCGCGCGGCACGGCCGCGTCCTCTGGGGGGACGGCCGGCTTCTTGGGCACTTCCTCCCCGGGCGCCTCGCCGAGATCGAGCCGGCGGGGATCGGCTTCTACGAGGGTGTGCGTCTGGTAGGCAACCGCTCGCTGGAGCTCTTACGCGTGTCGCCTCCTCCTCACCAGGGTGGCGGCCGCGAGCTTCTCGCGCTCGACCGCGCCCGGGCGTTCTTCACCCTGGCCAAGGCATGCGCGGGGCTCTGGACGGCGAGCCTGATCTTCGAGGGACGCTACGTGGCCGGGTGGGGAAGGCGCGCGGCCCTGCTGGATGCGCCGGCCGGTGACGCCGCCGCGGAGAGCACGCCCGAGATCCGGGAGGCGGCCTTGCTGTGGGGCGCCTTTCTGCGGGCCCCCTCGGAAGCCACCCTGCCCCAGGCCGGGAAGAGGCTCTCCTCATTTCGGGACGGTCTTGCCGCCTGGTTCGACCTGCTCGTGCGCCGTTCGGCCGGCCCCTGGATCGAAGCCTTCCTGGCCGAGCCCAACACGGTCCGGCAATGGGCGCGTGCCTGGAGGCGTCCCTCGCCTCCGCGTCCCGGACGCTCCCGCCTCGCGGCGGCTTTGCGGCGCGGCACCGGCGATACACCCTCGGCTCGGAGACGGGCCGCCGCGGCCCTATACTGGTGGGTCCTCCCCGAAGATCCTGATCCGGGGTGGGACGGCGCCGCAGCCGGCGCGTGGCCGGAGGCCGAGTCCGCCTCGGCGATCCGCGCCTTGCCGGAAACGGATCGGCCCTCGACGAGGCGCGCCGGGCCGGAGGTGGAGTGGGCCGTCGCGATCCGGCAGCTGTTGGGCATCGACGTGGCTCCGGGCGACGGGTGCCGGCAGAGACTGGCGCGACTGCTGGCGGAGACGATGGACGGGAGTAGCGCGGGTGCGTGAGCGGTTGGTGCTCATCTTCATGATCGACGCCCTGGGCTTCGAGCAGGCCGCGGGGGAGCGGTTCCTGCCGTCGCTGGTCCGGCCGCGACGGCCGGTGCGCAGCGTGCTGGGCTATTCCAGCGCCGCCATCCCGACCATCATGAGCGGCCTGCGGCCGCAGGAGCATGGGCACCTGTCGATGTACCGGCGCGACCGCGGCGACGGCGTCTTCCGGCCGCTGGCTCCCTGGTTGCGCCTGGCCACGCGCCTGACCCGCCGCCGGTACCGTCTGCAGAAGCTGGTGCAGGCGTGGCTGCGGCGCCGCGGCATCAGCGGCTATTACTCGCTCTACGACGTCCCGCTCGAGCTGCTGCCGGAGTTCGATCTCTGCCAGCGCCGCAGCCTCTATGCGCCCGGCGGTTTCGAGGGAGGAGCGGAAGGGCTGGCCGACCTGATGGCCGGAAGCGACCAGGCGCGCCTGTGGGGCTGGGACATCGACGAGGAGTCGGCCTTCACGCAGCTCCAGGCGGAGATCGAGGGCGGCCGGCGCCGGGTGCTCTTCCTCTACACCGCCGAGTTGGACGCCCTCATGCACGCGACCGGCCCGGGGAGCGCCGCCACCGCGGAGCGCCTGGCCCGCTACAGCGAGAGGATCACGCGCCTGGTCGAACTGGCCCGGCGCCAGTACCGCGAGGTTCGGATCTTTGTCTTCGGCGACCATGGCATGGCGCCAGTCGTCGCCACGCACGACCTGTGGGGTGCGTTGGAAGAGTCCGGTCTCCGTTGCCCGCAAGACCTGCTCTGGTTCTTCGACAGCACCATGGCGAGGTTCTGGCCACGCGACGCCGCGACGGGCGCGCGCCTGACCGAGGCGCTGGCCGCCCTGGACTATGGCCGCGTCCTGACCGACGACGAGCTGGAACGACTGGGCGCCCGCTTCCCGGGCGGCGACTACGGAGAGATCATCTTCCTCCTGCAGGAAGGCCGCATCCTCGTGCCTTCCTTCATGTCGGCGACCCCCGTGCGGGGCATGCACGGTTATCATCCGCAGGACCGTCACTCCCACACGACCTTGCTGACCAATGTCGAGGGGAGGGAGTATCCGGGGGATCTGGTCGCCCTGCACACCCTGCTTCGATCGGAGATCGCGGAGGCGCTGGCCGGATGAAATGGAAGCTCCTGGTAGGATCGCTCCTGAGCGTCCTGTTCCTCTTCCTCGCCTTTCGAGGCGCCCGGCTGGATGATGTGGCTCACGCCCTGGCCGACGCCGAGTACATCTGGATAATCCCGGTGCTGGTGCTGACGGTCCTGGCCTTCGCCTTGCGCGCCTGGCGCTGGCGCCTGCTGCTGGAGCCGGTCAAGCGGATCGGCTTCCTGCCGCTCTTCTCCAGCACCATGATCGGATTCATGGGCAACAACCTTCTGCCCGCGCGGCTGGGAGAGCTGATGCGCGCGCACTCCCTGGGGCGCAGCAGCGACGTCAGCCGCAGCGCCGCCCTGGCGACCATCGTGGTGGAGCGCATCTTCGACATCATCGTGCTCCTCATCGTCTTCGGCCTCATTCTGCTGTCGAGCAGCGTGGAGGGGGAGATCCGCGCCTGGGGGCTGTTGCTCTTTGTGCTGGCCATCCCGGTTCTTGCCCTGCTGATGGCCTTCCGGCGATGGCCCGGCCCGGTGACACGTCTCGCGCTGGCGGCGGCGCCCGGGCGTCTGCGTCCCACGGTGGGCCGCATGGCCGACAACTTCCGGGAAGGGCTGGCGGTCTTCAGCCGCGCCGGACTGCTGCTGCGCGCCCTGCTCTTCTCGCTGGCCATGTGGGCGTGCTTCGTGCTGGTGGTCGAGCTCTGCTTCCGCGGGCTGGGCCTGGACCTCCCGCGGGGGGCGGCCCTGGTGGTGCTGGTCGTCATGGCGATCGGGACGATGGTCCCTTCGGCCCCCGGCTACATCGGCACCCTGCAGTACGCCGGCACGCTGGCGCTGCTCCAGTACGGGGTCGAGCGATCGGTCGGCCTCTCCTTCACCTTTCTCTACCACGCCAGCCAGTGGTTTCCCGTGACCGCGATCGGGCTGTTCTTCTTCGCGAGGGAGAACCTGAGCCTGCGGGCGCTGGCGCGCCTGGACTCGACGGACCGGCCGAAGGAGCCGATAGGGAGAAGGGAAGAAACCCGATGAGCCAAGCCGCCCGAACCAGCCGGTGGACCGACCGCCGCCGCCCGACGCAACCCGCCGGGAGCGCGAAGGCCTACGCGCGCCCCGTCTCGGAGCTCATGCTGGGGCCCCACCTCCTGATCCCGCTGGCGTTGATCCTGGGGGCCTTCGTCGCCTTCCAGTTCTTCCATCTGACCCCGCGGTACGTGAAGCTCATCTTCGGCGCGGTCTTTCTCCTGGTCATCACCCGGTTGAGCTTCGCCGCCGCCATGGCGTTCTTCCTGGTCATCTTCCCGGCGCCGACCTTCGTCTTCATCGGGGACACCAACGTCATCTTCATCGGCGTCATGATGGTCGCCTGGATCGTGCGCCTGGGGTTGGGGCTGGCCGAGAAGCCGGTCCGGACGCCCATCCACTACGCCATCTGGGTCTATCTTCTCGTGCACGTGCTTTCGTTCATCAACATCACGGAGAACGCGGCCCTCCTGGGGGCGTTGCGCCGGATGTCGTTCATGACCGCCGCGTTGCTGCTCTTTGTCCTGTTGGTCAACGCCTTCCGGGAGGAGAAGCATCTGCGGGGCGGGATGATCGCGCTCGGCGTCACCTCGCTCTTTGTCAGCGTCACCGCCATCTCCGAGCACTACTTCGGCTACCGGCTGGTGCCGCTGTGGTTCATCTCGGGGCACGTGGCGCTCGGCAGCCTCTTCCAGGAGGGCGGGCGCGCCGGCGGGGTCTTCGGCTTTCACGGGCTGCTGGCCGATTTCAGCGCGATGATGTTCTACATGCAGCTGACGATGGCGATCCGCGCGCGCCACTCCCTCGCGCGCTGGAGTTGGATCGTCCTCGGCGGCCTTTCCCTTCTCAACATCATCAACTCGGCCAACCGCGGCGGCGCCGTCATCTGGGTCCTCGGCGGGCTGCACCTGATCTGGCTGCACCGGCGGCGCATCCACTGGTCGATCGTCGGAGCCTCCATTCCCGCGCTGATCGGGACCGTCTTCCTGCTGAGCAAGGCGCAGGAGAAGGTCTTCGAGCACATCTGGCTCTTCACCCGCCTGACCCAGACCCAGTTCGAGCGCGGCATCCCGGAAAATCGCGTCGAGGTGTGGAGCGACGTGATCAGCCGCATCCCGGAGCATCTCTTCCTCGGGCACGGTCCCCACATCCCGCTGGAGCGCGGCATCGGCTACGGCATGCAGTGGCCGCACAACGCCTATCTCTTCTATCTCTACACCACCGGCATCCTGGGACTGGCGGCGTTCCTCTGGATTCTCTTCAAGGTGATCTATCACAGCGCGCCCCGGGGAAGCTTCTCTCTCCGGCGCGATTCCCTGCCGCGCGCCGCCCAGGCGGTCTTCCACGTCAACGTCGTGATGTTCGCCTTCGCCCAGCTGCGCGACGAGCACCAGCGGGGCAACGTGTACGTGTACTTCATGTGGATCATCTTCGGGATGGCGCTCGTCGCCACCCGGCTGGTCCGGCAGGAGGAAGCGGCGCGTCCGGCCTTGCTGGGCCGGAGTGGTTTCGGAAGCGATGTCCCGCCGGTATTCGCCCGGCAATGGCGTCCACCTGGGACACGCCAGGAGACAGGGGAGACAGGGGAGACAGGGGAGACATGTCCCCCTGCCTTGACCGCAAAACACGGGGATGGTATGATGGATCGCAGTTGACCCCCCCTAATCGCGGCCGTTTGGAGGACCATCCATCGAGTCGTTGGTACAAGTCGTATCGGGCTAGCCTTCCGAGCAGCCCGACCAACATTTGCATCTTGATCAGGCATCGCCGCTCCCGCAAACGGGGAGCCGCCAGGGTTTGTTGGTGGGGCGCGTCTCGGCGTCCCGGGGGCTTGGTACCATGAACCGGCAGCCGCGCTCGCGTCCTGTTGCTCCGGATGCGTCCTGCGCTAGACTCACAGTCAACCTGCTCCGGAGGGCGCGCGTCCCGAGCCGCGACGTCGATCCCACCGGTTTGACCATTTCGCGCGAAGTTCTCCAGAGGAAGGTCAGAGGATCGTGAGTTCGGAAGGAAAGCCGGGAGCCCCGGTCGAGACGCTCGGGGCATCGAGCTGGACCGGCGTACCTGTACGGGAAGAGCGCCCCGATCGCGCTCCCGCGGCCACACCCCAACACGAGGCTGCGACGAAGGGTACCGGAAACGGGGAAGAGGGCTTCGCCTCCCCGTTCGAGCTGCCCGCCGTCGTCCTCGCGCCGAATTCGGGCGCCTACCAGTCGTGGGGCAAAAGGCTCCTCGACATCGTCCTCACCTCCATCGGTCTCCTGTTGCTGTGGCCTGTCTTCGCGGCCATCGCGTTGGCCATCAAGATCGACAACCCGGGGCCGGTGATCTACCGCTCCCGGCGGGTCGGCGAGGGAGGCCGGATCTTCGCCTTCTTCAAATTCCGCTCGATGGTCGTGGGCGCCGATGCCATTCGGGACAGCCTGCTGCACCTCAACGAGGTCGACGGCCCCGTCTTCAAGCTCAGCCGCGATCCGCGGGTCACACGGGTGGGAGCGTTCCTGCGCCGGACCAGCCTGGACGAGCTGCCGCAGCTCTGGAACATCCTGGCCGGCGACATGAGCCTGGTCGGGCCCCGCCCGCCCATCCCGCAGGAAGTGACGAACTACGAACCCTGGCAGCTCAGGCGGCTGAGCGTTCGCCCGGGACTGACCTGTCTCTGGCAGATCAGCGGGCGGAGTCAGATCGGATTCGACGAGTGGATGCGGCTGGACATGGAGTACATCGAGCGCCGTTCGTTGGGGCTCGACATCAAGATCCTGCTGCAGACCATTCCCGCGGTTCTTACAGGGCGAGGGGCGTATTGATGCATCAACCCGCCTGGGGTGGGCGGCGCTCGGACATCCTCGGGATTGCGGTGGTCACCGTTCTGGCGGCCACGCTGCGTTTCTGGGGTCTGGCGACGCAGGCGCTATGGGTCGACGAGGCCCTCTCCGTGGCGTGGGCGGGGGTCTTCGAGGGGATGACCCCCTATCGTTTCTTCGCCAACCTCCAGGGGCCCTTCCACGCGCTGAGCCTGCACGTGTGGAGCCTGCTCTTCGGCCCGTCGGTCGCATCCCTGCGGGCGATGGAAGCGGTGGCCGGAACCGCCACCGTGACCGCCGTGTTCTGGGCCCTTTCCACGACGCTGCCGCGCCGGACCGTCTATGCCGCGGCCGGGCTGCTGGCGCTCTCGCCGTTCCACATCTGGTACTCGCAGGAAATCCGCGGGTATGCTTTCCTGATGCTCTTTGTGGTCCTGTCGCTGGGCGCGTTCACCCGCATCGCGCGGTGGACCTCGGAGCAGGGAGACGCGATGCCGTCGCGCGCCGGCGCCCGCACCTGGGCCCTCTACACGGCCGCCAATCTGCTGGCCATCCTGAGCAGCCTGGCCGGAGCTTTCCTCCTCATCGGGCAGGCGCTCGTGCTCCTCGCCGGCGCGGCGCGGCGGCGCGTCCTCTGGCGCCGCTTCGTCCTGAGCTGGATGGCCACCTTCCTGATGATCACGCCCTGGATCTACCAGTTCTGGGAACGGCGCCTGCAGCCCTCGGGAGCCCTGAGCCTCGAGGCCATCCCGGCTTCGGAGCGGATCCGCGGCGGCACCACCGCGCCGGCGGCGGGGATCCCGTACACGTACTACACCTTCGCGGTCGGCTTCTCCTACGGTCCGAGCCTGCGGGAGCTGCACCAGATGGACAAGACGGGGTTGACGCCGTTGCTGCGCCCGCACCTGCCGGCCATCGCCTGGGCCTTTGCCGCCTTCGGCGCGGCCGCGGCCCTGGGGGCGATGCGCCTCTATCGCGCCGGCTGGGCGGGGCGGACGTGGCTGGTCCTGGCGATCGTTCCGCTGTTGCTGACCTGGGCGGTTTCGCTGCGCAACGTCAAGGTCTTCAATCCTCGCTACGCGGCGGCCGCGTTTCCCCCTTTCATCACGGTGGTGGCCGCCGGGGTGGCGTCGCCGCGGTCGCGTTGGGCAAGCGGCCTTCTCTTCCTGGCGTTGGCGGCCCCCGCCGCCGCTTCGACCTGGCAACTCCGCACCGAGCCGCGCTACTGGAAGGAGGATGCTGCCGGCGTTGCCGCCTTCCTCCGAGAGAATGTCGGCCCCGAGGACGCCATGCTGATGGTCGGGACGGACGTCCCCTTCCGGGAATACTACTGGCGCTTTGCGGGGACCCAGCCGGAAGGGCTCTGGCAGGACGTCTGGAACTGGAACCATCTTCCCTGGGAGGAAAAGGCCGAACAACTCGACGAACTGCGGGGGGCTCACCGCAAGCTCTTCGTGATCCTCCTGCGCCCGAAGGACCCGGACCCGCAGGGGGCGTGGGAGGCGTACCTGCGCCGCGAACACGGCGAAGCCAGGGTGCAACGCTTTGCGGGGGCCTCGGTCTGGGTCCTGGAAGGAACAGCGGGTTGAGCGCGCCAGCAGCGCCTACCGCGTTGACGTTCTATTCCGACGCGGAGTACTACGGCGGGGCCGAGGTCTACCTGGCGCTGCTGGCGTCACGGATGGAGCGGGCCGGGTTCCGCCTCGACCTGGTGCTGCCCGATGTGCCCGGCAGCCGTCCCCTGGCCGATCGCTTCCGTGCTCTCGGCGCGGGCGTCCACCACGCTCCCCGGCCCGGGATGGAATGGCGCTCAACGCTGCCGCAGACCACGCGGGCGCTGCGCGCGGTCAGGGGAGAGATCCTGCACATCAATCTGCCAAGCACCTATGATGCCGGTTTTTCCTCGGTGGCCTGGGCGGCGCGTCGCGCCGGGTACCGCCGCGTCGTCACGACCGAGCATCTGCCGATGATCGACCGGCGCTACAAGCGTTTCCCCCTGAAGCTCTTCTTCAGTTCATGGGTCGACCGCGTCATCACGGTGGCCGAGGCGAATCGCTACTACCTCACGCGCCGCCACGGCGTGGAAGGGGACAAGATCCGCGTCATCCCCAACGGCGTCGAGAGTCCGCGCCCCATGGAGGCTTCCGCCCGTGAAGCCCTGCGCGCCGCGTGGGGCGCGGGGGCGGGAGCGCCGGCGGCCGCGGAGGCCGGAGCGCGGGCGGCTTTGGACAGCGGAGCGCCGACGGCCTTGGACAGCGGAGCGCGGACGGCCTTGGACACCGGAGCGCCGACGGGCGTGAACGGGGCGGGCGAGACGATGATCGGCATCGTCGGCCGTCTCACGCCACGCAAGGGCCACCGCCTCCTCCTCGAGGCGCTGGCGCGGATCTCGCGGGAGCGGCCCGGCCTGTCCTGGCGCCTCGTGATCGTCGGCGAGGGCGAAGACGAAGAGGCGCTGCGGAGGCTGGCCGGGGAGCTTGGGCTGGCGCGCCGGATCACCTGGTTGGGCCAGCGTCCCGACGCCCCCGGCCTGATGGCCGCCCTGGATGTCTTCGTGCTGCCTTCCACGGTCGAGGCCATGCCTTTGACCATCCTCGAAGCCATGGCGGCCGGTGTGCCGGTCGTGGCCACCTCGATCTTCGGCGTCCCCGAGATCGTCTTCGAGGGCGAGAGCGGCCTGCTGGTCCCTCCCGGGGACGCTCTGGCGCTGGCCCGCGCGTTGACGGTCCTGCTCGAGAACCCAGAACTCCGGCGCCGCTTCGGAGAGGCCGGGCGCCGCCTGCACCGCAGCCGCTTCACCGTCGACCGGATGGCGGAAGAGACCGCGCGGGTCTATCGGGACGACGCGCCGGCCCGGACAGGACGGGCCGCATGAGAGTCATCCAGGTGAACAAGTTCCACTACGTGAAGGGCGGCGCGGAACGCTACTACCTGGATCTCTCCGACGCTCTGCGGCGGCGCGGGGTGGCGGTCCGGCACCTGGCCATGGAGCATCCGCGCAACCGCCCGGCCCAGGACGGCGACGCTTTCGTCGGCGAGGTCGACTATCGCGGCAGCCTGAACCCGCTGCAGAAGATCCGCCATGGGTTGCGCTCGATCCACAACCGCGAGGCCGCGCGCCAGGCGATGGCCACGGCGCGGGGGGAGAGGCCGGTCGTCGCGCACCTGCACAACATCTACCACCAGCTCTCTCCCTCGGTGGTTCTGGCCTTCGCTCGCGCCGGCGTGCCGATGGTGCAGACGCTGCACGACTACAAGCTGGTCTGTCCGGCGTACCTGCTCATGACCGGCGGGGAGATCTGCGAACGCTGCAAGGGGGGACGTTACTACGAGAGCGTCCGGCATCGATGTCTCCTGGGCTCCCGCGGGGCCAGCCTCGTGGGGATGACCGAGGCCTACGTCCATCGCTTCCTGGGCACCTACGGCCGGATCGCGCGGTTCCTCTGTCCGAGCCGCTTCATGCTCGAGAAGGTGGCTTCCTTCGGAATCGAGCGCAGCCGGCTGATCCACCTGCCGTACTTCCTGCCGCTGGGCGAGTACCAACCTGGCGCGCCCCGGACGCGAGCCGCCGGCGAGCCTCCGGTCGCCCTCTATGTCGGCCGGCTCTCCCGGGAGAAGGGTGTGGCCACCCTGGTCCGGGCCGCCGCATCCCTGCCGGCGGGGACGGTGCGCGTTCGCATCCTGGGCGAGGGTCCCATCGGCGATGAGGTCATGGCGCTGGCCCGCGCGAGCACATCCGGCGCCGCCGTGGAGTTCCTCGGCTACCAGAGCGGTTCGCGGCTGCACGACACCATCCGGGACGCGGACTTCGTGGTCGTTCCGTCGGAGTGGTACGAGAACCTTCCTTTCGCGATTCTCGAGACCTTCGCCCTGGGCCGTCCGGTCCTGGGCGCCGCGATCGGAGGCATTCCCGAGCTGGTGCGCAACGGCGAGACGGGGTGCCAGTTCGAGAGCGGCAACGCCGAATCGCTGGCGCGGGGACTGCTTTGGATGTGCGGCCAACAGGCCGATCTGGGGGCCATGGGCAAGCGGGCTCGAAAAGTGGTTGAAGAGGACCACGCCGAGGCCGGGCATCTGGACCGGCTCCTGGAGATCTACCGGGAGCTGGCCCCGGCTCCGGCCGCGGGCGCGCGTCCGGCGGGGGCGACCCGATGAGGATCGCCATGATCGGACAGAAGGGGATCCCAGCCACGTACGGCGGGATCGAGCGGCACGTCGAGGAGATCGGTACCCGGCTGGTGGAGCGGGGACACGAGGTCGATGTCTTCAGCCGTCTCTACTACTCGCACCAGCGGGGGCACTACCGCGGCGTGCGCATCCGGCGCCTTCCCAGCCTCAACACCAAACATCTCGACACCATCACGCATTGCGCCCTCTCCACCGTGGAGAGCCTGCTGCACCGCTATGACGTGGTGCACTATCACGCCCTCGGACCCTCGGTCTTCGCGCGCATTCCCAAGCTCGTGGGATCGAAGACAGTGGTCACGGTCCACGGCCTGGACTGGGAACGGGGGAAGTGGGGCAAGCTGGCCTCGTGGTTCCTCAAGAGCTGCGAGGGGCCGGCCATCCGCCACCCCGACCGCACCATCGTGGTGTCGCGCACGCTCAAGGACTACTTCGTCAAGAAGTACGACATCGAGCCTGTCTTCATCCCCAACGGCGCCAATCCCGGCATCTTCCGGCCGATCAACAAACTGAAGAAGCACGGGCTGGATCGCCATCGCTATGTGCTCTTCGTGGGGCGCCTGGTGCCGGAGAAGGGATGCCACCATCTCCTGGAGGCCTTCACCCAGCTGAAGACCGACGCCCGCCTGGTCATGGCCGGAGGCTCCAGCTTCAGCGACGGCTATGTCGACTCGTTGATGAAGATCCGCAACGGGGACGAGCGGATCGTCATGCTCGGTTATGTCTACGGCGAGGTCTTGGACGAGCTCTGGTCCAACGCCTACATGGTCGTGCAGCCCTCCATCCTCGAAGGGCTTTCCATCTCGCTCATCGAGGCGATCTCCCATGGCCGGTGCGTCCTGGCCAGCGACATTCCCGAGAACCTCGAGGTGGTGCAGGACTGCGCGGCCACCTTCCGCACCCGCGACGTCAACCACCTGCGCGACCAGCTCGACCTCTTGCTGAACCGGCCCGAGATGGTGACATCGATCGCGACCCGCTGCCGCCAGCATGCCGAGGCCCACTATTCCTGGAGCCGCATCGTGGAGGCGACCGAGGCGGTCTACCTCGACCTCATCGGGGGAACGCGGCGCCAGACGCGGGCGGCGCAGTCGCAACGCCGGGCCGAGTCCCAGGGACTCACGGTGGTCAAGAAGATCGGCTGACCCCCGCGCAGGCGCGGCTCCTCCGGGAGGGCGCGCGCCTCTCCCCAGGATCGGGTTCCTACCGGCCGCCTGCCCCAAGAGTGGACCGGCAGGACACTGCGCGCCGCCGCTGATCCGGGATCCGCCTTGATTTTCCGCTAGAACGCCTGAATACTCACCGTTCTATGCGCCAACTCGTTCTTCACGCCGTCATCCTCGCCGGAGGCAGGGGCGAACGATTCTGGCCGCTCAGCCGCGGACAGCGTCCCAAGCAACTCCTCAAGCTCCTGGGCCCGCAGACGCTCCTCGAGGACACGTTGCGCCGGGTCGCCCTGGAGATCCCGCCGGAGCGCCGCTGGGTGGTCGCGGGGGAGGCGCTGCGCCCGCAGATGTCGGCCTTGGGCTCGGGCGAGACGGTAGGCAACTTCATCTGGGAGCCGGTCGGGCGCAACACGGCGGCTGCCATCGGAGCCGCCGCCGAGATGGTCCTGGCCTGCGAGGAGGATGCGGAACTCCTCGTCCTTCCCTGCGATCACTGGATCCCGGACTCGAGGACCTTCTGGGAGTCCGTGGGGACCGGCCGCCGGCTGATCGCGGCCGGACACGACCTGGTGACGTTCGGGATCGTTCCCGCCTATCCGGAGACCGGCTACGGCTATGTCGAGCGCGCCGGAGCCGTGCCGGATGTCCCTGGCGCCTGGCTGGTGGCGCGCTTCCACGAGAAGCCTGACGTCGAGGTGGCCCGCGGCTACCTGGAACGCGGAGGCTTCTTCTGGAACAGCGGCATCTTCCTCCTGCGGGCTCAGGCGGTGGCCACGCTCCTTCGGCGGCATATCCCGCAGATGGCCGAGCCGCTCGACCGGCTGCGCGAAGCGGCCCGGCAGGGACCCGGGGAGACCGCGTGGAGGCGTTACTTCGAGAGCGCCACCTCCATCTCCTTTGACCATGGCGTGATGGAACGTGCCGGCAACTCGGTCATGGTCGAGGCCGGCTTCGCCTGGAACGACCTCGGCACGTGGACTTCATGGGGCGAGCGGATCGAGCCGGACTCCCAGGGCAACCGCGTCCGGGGCGCGGTGCTGGCCGAGGACGCAGCGAACTGCATCCTCTACTCGGACGCGGGCGGGCTGCTGGCCGTGTTGGGGGTGCACGATCTGATCGTGGTCCGCACCGGCGACGCCACGCTGGTGTGCCCCAAGGACCGCGCCCAGGAGGTGCGCCGTCTGGTGCAACGTGGAGTCTCGGCCGAGGACCTGCGAGGGTTCTTCTAGATGATCGCGCCGCGGATCGCCTCGACCGCGAGCGATTGGCGCGGGCACGGCCGCCAGGGACGCTCCACGCGCCTGGCGCTGCATCTGCTCCTGGGCGGGGTCCTCGTCCTGGGGGCCGGCTGTGCCGCGCGGCGAGGGACTCCGCCTCCCAGCCCGGTGTCGGAGCCGAGCGCGCCGGAGGAAACCGCCGGCGATGACCACACCGGCCGGCCGCCTCGTGTTGCGCCGACGCTGCCGGGGAGCGCGCGAGTCTGGCCGTCCCAGGATCCGCGCAACCAGGCTGACGTTCGCGCGCCGGAGGCTTTTCCCAAGCCGCAGGATGCCGGGACGGTTCGAACGAAAGCCAACCCTGCGGAGGCCGATGCGGCCGCGACAGGCCGAGCCGCCGCCGGAGCCGAGCGGACCAAGGCGAATGAGGATGACGGCTATGCCGTGCAGATCCTCGCGACCTCTTCACGGGCAGGCGCCGACAAGGCTGCCCGCCTGGCCCGGAAGCGGTTGCCCAAGGCGGAGGTCGCGGTGGATGAGCAAAGGGGGATCTACCGCGTTCGAGCCGGCCCCTTCGCGACCCGCGAAAGAGCGACGGAGTTCCAGGCGACCGCCAGGAAGAGCGGCTACCGGGACGCCTTCATCGTGAGGCTTCGATGATCATCCGCCGTCTCGCGGGGCGCCCGGCAAGCCCCGGGGCGGGCCGAAAGGGCCGTTCGTCCCGCGTAGTTAGGCGCGTGCGGACCGGCTCCCGCCGCATCCAACAGAGAACGGGGGTGACCGTGCCACTCGGGACGCCGGAAGGATGGCGCATGCCTGGCCTCAAGACGGCGGTAGGATACGGTCCAAGGGTCTGCTCCGCGACGATGCGACCGAGGCAGAGTAGCCGCTCGACGCCCCCCTTGGGGGTCAACAAGCGCGCGGCTCCGGCCGAACCGGTTAGCGAGCACGCGCGCGGCGCCCTGGACAGCCCCCGAGGCGCGAACCACGACGCCAGCTCTGCCTCCCCGGCGCCGGGTTCCGCGAAGCCTGCGCGCGGTTCCATGGTGGGTCCTGGAGGAGCTCAGGTCCCTGTTTTTCGATCCGGAAGGACATAGATATGCCAGAGCTTCGTCGCGATCCCGTCGTCGGGCGATGGGTCATCATCAGCACCGAACGGGGCAAGCGTCCCTCGGATTTCGGGCAGATCCAGCCGGCGCGCCGCACCGGCTTCTGTCCCTTCTGTCCCGGCAACGAGGGCAAGACCCCGCCGGAGGTCTTCGCCATCCGGGAGTCCGCCACCGCGGCCGACAGCCCGGGCTGGCAGGTCCGCGTCGTCTCCAACAAGTTCCCGGCCCTCCAGATCGAGGGAAACCTCAACCGTCGCGCCGAGGGAATCTACGACAAGATGAACGGCATCGGCGCCCATGAGGTGTTGATCGAGACGACGGACCACGAGGCCGAGTTCTCCGAGCTGCCGGTGGAGCACGTGGCCCTGGTGGTCCGCGCGCTCCGGGAGAGAAGCCTCGACCTGGCCAAGGATCGCCGCTTCCGTTACATCCAGATCTTCAAGAACCATGGCGAAGCGGCCGGCGCCTCGCTGGAACACAGCCACATCCAGCTCATCGCGACCCCGATCGTGCCCCGGCGGGTGGTCGAGGAACTCAACGGCTGCCTGACCCACTTCGAGCACAAGGAACGCTGCATCCTGTGCGACATCGTCGACCAGGAGCTGGATCTGCAGAAGCGGGTCGTCTGCGCCAACGAGTCCTTCATCGCGATCGAGCCCTTCGCTCCCCGGTTCCCCTTCGAGACCTGGGTGCTGCCGAGGACGCACGAGTCCTCCTTCGAGACGATGGGTGACGAGCAGACCCGCGAGTTTGCCAAGGTGCTCAAGGAGAGCCTGCAGCGGATTAACGGGGCGCTGAACAAACCGCCATACAACTTCGTCATCCACACCGCCCCCTGCAACGACTGGAAGGACTCCCGCTACTATCACTGGCACGTCGAGATCATGCCGAAGCTGACCAAGGTGGCAGGGTTCGAGTGGG